>DOWV01000282.1 GCA_003519375.1 Bacteroidota bacterium | reverse complement strand
TCCCAGAGCGTCGGCTGAATGACGCCGAAAGATTCAGCCGGGTCCACAACAGGTCCCTGTTTCGACCAGGTGGTTCCCCGATCAGTGCTTCGCTCTACCCACACGGACCAACTGCGATACGGGGCCGCCTCCGGAGTGTTACCATCGTACCCCGCCTCGACGGAAGTTCCGGCAAGCCACGTGCCATCAGAGAGCCTGATCGGTTTCGCACGGATTGGGCCGGTGAGCCCTGCCGGCAGATATCGTGTGGTACTCCACGACTGTCCGTCGTCGGAGGAGATCCGATACCCTCCCACCCACTCCCGCGGACTCGGGCCCACCTTAAAGAACAGCCATGTGTTCTCTCCATCCTGAAACAGAACGGGATTCCAAACCGGCATCTCCGGGGTATCTGTCACACGAACCGGGGCCGACCAACCGCCTCCACGCGGTCTCCTCGAAAGCCAGATCTCAACGTCCTTGCGTCCCTCGGCCGAACCGCCAAACCACGCGGCCATGAGTGTCCTTGCCGGCGTCTCCACGATGGTGGATGCGTGGGCGCTTCGAAAAGGGGCATTCGCGTAAACGAATTCACGCTGCAAGATTGGAATGTCGGCGATCTGCGAGAACAATCCCGTAGGACAAGCAACGATGCAGATCGCCCGGAGAATGCAGCCAGTGACAATTCGCCGTCGTTCGGGATTCATCATCTCCAAGCCTAGTTCAAACCATATTTGTCGCTTATGTCGAGCGGCGGCATCGGACCGTTCAACGGCTTGAGATCCTTTACATACCAATCGTACCAGTCAAGGGTGCGATAAAGGACGTCTATCCTGCCCGGCTGCCGGGCGTTGCCATGCCCTTCACCGGGGTACTGTACCAGTCTCACGGCCGGATGTCCGCTCATCTTCATTTGCCGGAACAGCTCCATGCTTTGCGTCGGGTGCACTCTCGGATCGGCGCCGCCTCCCATGATGAGCGTCGCGGTTTTGCTCTGGTGCGCGTAATAGAGAGGACTGCGTTTGAGTGCAAGATCCCACATCTGTTCGAGCGGTTTGCCGGAGTGCACGTAGAGCTCTTCGTACGGTATGTCTGTCGATCCCCGTTTGCTGATAAGATCACTGATACCGACGAACATACAGACCGCTTTCACCATCTTCGTGTAATACGTCGCGAACCAGGCTGAAGCATAGCCCCCGTACGAGCCGCCACCAAGGCCGATACGATTCTTGTCGGCTATTCCCTCCTTCACCAGGAACTCGATACCGTCCGCAATGTCGTCAAACTCTTTCCCCGCGGGATCCATATAGCCGACCGCAGCGAACTCGACGCCGTAGCCGGTGCTCGACCGATAGTTCGGGAAGAACACAGCGTAACCTTTTCCAGCCAGCACCTGGCCCGGTTCGCTGTAGGACGTCATCCAGCCGTTTGCATAGTTCGCTTCCGGTCCGCCATGAACGATTGTGATCAGCGGATAGGTCGAGCCCTTCCGGTAACCGACCGGATAGAGGAGAATACCCTCGATCTCCGCGTCATCACGGGACTTGTAGGTGATGACTTCCTGATTTCCGAACTGTCTGTCAGAGAGCCACGGATTGACATTGGTCAGGCGAACGGGCTCGGATCCGGGGTTCCACAAGAAGAGATCGCCGGGAAAGGCGGACGTATTTGCAGAGAACGCAGCGCTCTTACCATCCGCCGAGAAGCTCGGATGTTCGAATACGATTCCGGAGGCGGCAGAGCTCAGCATGGTCGTGCGCGCGCCGGTGGAAATATCGACCGCAGAAATGGTGTTGGCTGTAGCTTCCGCAGATCCGACGATGACCGTCGTTGCGTCCTTCCAGTCCACCCATCGGGCATGACCGCGGAACTTCGGCGGAGTGAGGTTCTTGACCTCGCCGGAAGCTACCGATACGACGAATGATTGACTGACGGCATGATCCTTCTGTTCAAGCGCAGCTGCGTAGGCGAGATGCGCTCCGTCCGGACTGAACTCGTAGTTCCCGAGTTTGCCCGGGTTCTTCGCAAGCAGCTTGAGCGTATTTGTCTCGAGATTCAACAGGTGGATTCGCTGGAACATATAGGAGTCATCAACATGATTCCTTGGCGAAGCTGCCAGCGCTATCGATTTTCCGTCGGGGGCGAACACAGAAGACCACACCGTGATATTGCTGGTGAGCTGTTTCGGCGTACCGGCGACAGCTCCCTTAGCGACATCGGCGATGTAGAGATTCCGATGTTTCAGATCCTCTTCAACATAGACAAAGCCATATCCGGAGCTCTCCAGTTTCTTCTCGCGTGCGGACCGTGGAGAATTTGCGAGGTAGGCGAGTTTGTCCCCGCGCGGGCTCCAGGCATAGGCCGTGACGGGTGTTTCAGAACGTGTGAGCTGCATGGCCTCACCTCCTCCAGCAGGAATCATCCACACCTGGGAGGACGCACCGTCACCCCGCGCTGCGAGAAAAGTCAGCGCAGTACCATCCGGCCGCCACGTCACTGACGAGACATTCTCTTTGCCCGTAATGAACGGCCTCACCTCTCTGCTTTTCACAGAGATCAGGTAGAGCTCATTGTAAGCAGATCCGGCTTTCTCCGCAGCCTCACGTGAGACCGAGACGGTGTAGGCGATCCATTCACCGTTCGGACTCATAACCGCGCCGCTCACGCGTTTCATCATCAGAACGTCTTTTGGACTCAGTACATCCGACGAAGCAATGATGCTGGCAGGCAGCAGGACGCAAAGGACTACAATTGCCCATCGTCGGGATCGTTTCATGATTTTTTCCTCCTTGGAGATGCGGCGATTTACCTGTGGGATTGGTGCTCGTATAAGAATCGGGCTGGCGCTATTCTCGGATCTTCTCTCGAAGCTGCGCGAGATCTTCGGCTGTGAGCCGAATGTTGGTCAAATCCTGCACGGCCAGTTTACGATGCATGATCGACGCGGGATTCTCCGTGTGACCTAATCCGAGGGCGTGACCAAACTCGTGAATCAGCGTCAGCTTCAGATCTTCTTCCTTTTCGTATTCATAGATATTGATCGACGACCCGTCAAAGACCCCTTTTTCAAAGTCCCTGGACCGTACAAATGTTCCGTTGAAATTCTCCACTTCGAGATTGAACTTCTGCGCGAGCTCACTCAGGGTGTCTGCAAGCTTGTTGAGCCCGTCTCCCTCCTGGTTCAACTGTTCCTTCCGTTTTTCCAGATCCGCCCGCACGGTCTCAAGCTCCGATTTCTTTTCCTGAAGATAGCGCCGCTCTGCCTCCGTGTGTTCCCCGCCTTCGTTCCATCGTGCAACGCGGGCGTTGTACGCATCGAGTCTCCCCTGGTAGGACGTTGCTGATTCATCGAGGGCAGAACGCGCCGTCTCGAGTGAACTCGATTTCCGCCTGTAGTCATCCTGAAGCTGGTCGAACGATCTCCCATGCTCATCCAACCCGGCGCGAGCTTCACGGGCAGCGATCAGTTTCTCCTGGCGCCAGTCGAAGATCAGGTTTACTTTGAATTTCGATTCTTCGTTGTACTGAAGGAGTTCGCGGCCCGCTCCTTCCTCCCAGACCTTCCCGGATTCTTCTGCGAGCGCAATCACCCGTTCACGCGTGATTCCGAACCTCGGATCGATTTCCCCGACAGCATAGGACAACGGCAATGCCGGCCGCCGGTAGCGGTCTTGTGCGGCGGGTTCGCCAGACGCGCCGGGGAATCCCACTTCCCCGGGACTCGAGAGAAAGTGGTAGAGGAGAAAAACTGAGACACCGACGATAAGAGATGTGATGATTCTTCTGCGGTTCATGGTTTGATTCGGAGAACGAGAACAGTCGTTTTGCCAATGGTTTTCGTCTGCGATGCCTTGATGCAAGATAGTGGCAGGCGTACCTTAGTAGAGTCCGATCCCCAGATCGG
>DOWV01000256.1 GCA_003519375.1 Bacteroidota bacterium | reverse complement strand
GGGAAATTGGATGGGGCAGAATGCGGATAATCTCTTTTTCGATCTGAGCTACCGCCCGACGAGATCGCTTCTCCTTGGAGCGACGTATGAATTGTTCCGGAAGGGCGGGGAAAAAGACATCGCCTACCAGTACATGCTCCCGTCGCAGCGGTTTCTCTACGGGCCCTTGCATGAAGAGCGGTCGTACGGCGCCCATGTCCGGTATCAGTTCTTCCGCGACGGGTTTCTCGACGCTCGTGTCGGCTATCGCTCGACGAGCGATGAGATCCGCGGCGTCCGGAACGAACGGAAGCTCGAATTCTCCGTGGGCGCCCGTTATGGCTTGTGGTAACAGAGCTGGCACCTTGCGAAGGTTCAATTGCATGATCAGAGACCTTCGCAAGGTTCACCGGAGTCATCCAACCAACTCCCGTTCGTCCGGTTGCTGAATCCTGATTCTCACATCAACATAACCACAGATCGCAATGGAAAAATACCTGATCACGGGCTTCTCCGGATTCGTCAGCCGTCATTTCCTCGAATTCCTCGAGGAACGCGGGACGCATGCATCGGTCCTGGGACTGGACATCCACGCGCCGAAATTTGACATGCGCGGGTTTCGCAAAATCAAATGCGGATTCGAAAGTCTGGATCTGATGGACGACAAACGGACTCAAGAGGTCATCTACAGGTTTCAACCGAACTTCATTCTCCATCTGGCCTCCTACAGCAGCGTGATGTACAGCTGGAAGAATCCGGCGTGGAGTTTCCAGAACAACACAAACATCTTTTTGAACTTGCTGGAGATCGTCCGGCTGCTCGGCCTCAATGCGCGCATCCTTTCGATCGGGTCTTCCGAAGAGTACGGCAACGTCAGCGACAAAGAGCTGCCGCTGCGGGAAGAACAGCCGTTGAGGCCGGTGAGCCCTTATGCCGTCGCCCGCGTTTCTCAGGAAATGCTCTCCCGCGTGTACGTTGACGGCTATGGAATGGATGTGGTGATGACACGCTCGTTTAATCATCTCGGACCCGGCCAGAACGAAGTGTTTGTCGTGTCTTCATTTGCAAAGCAGGTGGCGGAGGCTTCGAAACAGGGCGTAACCGGCCTGGCTATGAAAACAGGCGATCTGAGCATCGTCCGCGATTTCACGGACGTGCGGGATGTCGTCAGGGCCTATCATCTGCTTCTCACAAAGGGAACGAAAGGCGAAGTCTATAATGTTTGCAGCGGCAGTGGAGTCACTCTTGCCGGCATCGTCTCCCTGTTATCGAAAAAGAAAGGCATCGAGGTCTCGACATCGACCGATTCGAAGCTGGTCCGCCCGAGCGACAACAGGGCGATCGTGGGCTCGAATGAAAAAATTCTCAACGCTGTCGGCTGGAAGCCCGGGCTGTCGCTCGACCGTTCACTCGACGATATTCTCCAGGATTGGGACCGGCGGCTCGAAAGCGAGTAAATCGTCGGATTCCACAGGCCTGCACATTCCGAAGGTTCGACCGCTCTGTCCCAGACCCTCGGAAGGTTTTATCGAACTTCCAAACTTCTCATGAAAATCTGCCTCGTCGCTGAATCCTATCCGCCCGCGCTCGGCGGCGTGGAGTTTGCCCTGCAAAGCCTCGCCGAAGGCTTCGTGCAGCGGGGACATGAAGTCTGGGTCGTTACATCCAGTTGGCAGCGTCACGACGCGGGCGTTGAACAATCCGGCTCTTTGCGCATCTTCCGTGTCAAGACGCTTCCGTTTTTCCATCGCTTCTGGTTTATCCTCTTTTCGCTTCCGGCAATTCTCAGAGCTGCCCGGTGGGCTGATGTCATCCAGGGGAGTACTTTCGCAGGGGGCCCGCCGGCGTTCCTCGGCGGATGGATGGCGGGGAAGAAGAAATCGCTGATCGTTCATGAGGTCTGGGGTAAGCGATGGCCGGCATTCGAACCGAGCGCCCCCCGGCGGATGTTTTACCGGATAACCGAATGGATTATCGTTCGACTTCCGTTTGACAGCTACGTTGCGGTCTCGCAGTACACCGGTCGATGTCTGGAGTCGATGGGAGTCCCGGCGGCGAGGATCAGCGTGATCCATCACGGTAACTCGCAAGTCGACGTGGCGGGGATCGACCCGGTTGAGGCAAGAAAAGGCCTCGGGTTTTCTGACGGTGATTTTGTGTATCTGACGTTCGGCAGGGTAGGTATTTCAAAAGGCTTCGAGTACTTTTCCGAGGCGATTCCGAAACTGGCAAGCCTCATCCCGCATGCCCGGTTTGTATTGATCCTTTCAGGGTACGATCGTCGAATCTGGGAGAGAGTTCGGAAGATTGTGGCCGAAACGCCGGAAGGTCAGTGTAAGCTTCTCTCGTCGCTTCCGCGTGCCGAGCTGGCGAAGTACATCACTGCTGCTGATTGTTTCGTGATCCCTTCGCTGTCGGAAGGATTCGGGTTTTCTGCACTCGAGGCGTCTCACGCGGGGAAGATAGTCGTCAGCACCGATGCGGGCGCGTTGCCGGAGGTAGTGTTCGGAAAGCATGTGTTCGTAAAGCCGGGATCTGCGCAGGCATTGACAGATGGATGTGTGAGAGCGTACAAGGGCGATGTGGACATTGCACCGAAGAAAGAATTCAGATGGGAGAAAACGGTGGAGAGTTATCTGGGCGTGTTTGCACAGATGATGGAGAGATGAACGCATCCAGCGTACTTCCGTCTCACAATCGAAGCACTCTCCCCGTACTTCCGTCTCACCACCATTCCACACCTATGATACTCGTCGGGAGCTCTGCTCCCGACGGCCGATGGGGCTCGCACCCTGAGCGAAGCTTCAA
>DOWV01000357.1:3447-5661 GCA_003519375.1 Bacteroidota bacterium | reverse complement strand
GAAGAATTGATAGCAGCACGCTGCATCGATCACGCTCCTTTATTGGTTTGAGATGCGTTTGATTTGATCAAAGTGGGGAACGACGAAGATATGTATACAGTGCGAATGTGTATCAACTGACTTTGTTTACTCCCCTTTGTTCGGTTTCCGCCGGTTCGATGTCGTTTCGAACCTTGCTTCGTAATGAGTCCGATTCCCAACCGGACTTTACGGCCTTGAAAGTACAGTTAACACCAGCGATGATTGCATTGGATAGAGTGCAGGTATGCAAACATATGCCGTCAATATAGAAACATTCTCTATTGTTGTCAAGTGTTTTTTCAACCGGGGAACGGTTTACGCTTTATATTTGAGTCGGTTACAGACCCTTCGACTTCTCAGATGTCATTCCTGCAAGTCGCTCAGGGCAGACGCCAGACCCCCGGGGAGGGTTCCAGCTTCTTCAACTCAATCGACCATCAGTTTTGGGGAACCTGGTCGAAGCTCGACAATAAATGTGGCGGGATTAAGATAGTGCGGACTGATGCCAATGTCAAGACCTTTCTGATGGAATAATGGGATCTCGGGCGAAATGTGAGGTGCGTCATACAGGGCGTCAAGGGGCGGAAAGTGGAGTCAGAATGGGGCATGGAGCGGCGAAGCGGAGGAATAATAGACGAGATGGAGTGGTCTGCTGATGGAGTGATGGAGTAGTGGAGTAGTGGAGTAGTAGAATGTTGAAATTCACCTCCTCCCTTTCTTCGAGGCGGCGAGCAGCGCTGGTTCGACGTGAACGCCGAGTGATTGAGCTCGACTCAGGTCGCTTTCGGCCGAAGCAAGTCGCTGCATTGCGATGAAGGCACGGGCCCTTTCCACAAACGCGGGACCATACGCGGGATTGTACACGATGGCCTGGTCGAAATCGGCGATAGCCTTCTCAAACTCCTTTTTCCTCAGCCGGACTATTCCTCTGTTATAAAACCCGTCAAAATTGTTTGGAGACAGGTTGATGAAGAATGTGAAATCTTCGATAGCAGAATCAAGTTGTCCCCTCAGGCTTTTGACCATCCCACGATTGAGGTATGCGGCGGCGAAATCCCTCTGCGACGCAATTGCGTTGTCGAAGTCTGCCAGTGCCTCATTCAATCGACCGGATTCCCTGAAGATGACTCCCCTGTTGTTGAGCGCTTTCGCACCCCGCGGATTGAGCTTGAGCACCCTGGAGTAATCGTCTATCGCCTTGGCCGCATCTCCCAGCCGGGAACTCACTAATGCCCTGTTGAAGTACGCAGTCTCGTGGTTGGCATCATATGCGAGAGCGGTATTGAAGTCGCCGTTTGCACTATCCAGACGATTCTTCAGGAGATAGGCTGTCCCCCTGCTGAAATAAATTCTCGCGATCTGATACTCCAGCCCTCCACCGAGTTCGAGCGCCCGATTACACTCGGCAATCGCCGCATCGAATTGATTTGTCTGGATCAGGATGTAAGCACGGTTTCCGTGCACATCTGCACTCGTCGGATCCAGAGCTTGCGCCCGGCCGAAGTAGACATTTGCCGATTCATAGCGACCGAGGTCCGAATATGCACGGCCGAGATTCAAATAGCCTCGCGCTTTGCCAGGGGACTTCTTGATAACATCCGTCCAGAGCGCCACCTCGTCCTGCCAGACCTTATTGCGCTCGAATGTCGCCACGCCCAGAATAACTACAATACCGGACGTCATCGCCAGAACCGCGCCCCGCGTCCAACGTTCTGTCAGGGCACTGATGGTGCCGGCAGAGAGAAGTGCGAACCCGGCGAATGGAAGATACAGTCGATGTTCGAACGCCACATCAGGCAATGGAAGGATGCTCGATTCGGGAAGCAACGTGAGAAAAAACCAGAGTATCCCAAACGACAAGACACGGTGGTTCGAAAAAAGTCTTCCGGCCGCATAGAGCATCAAACCCAAAAACATCAGGCTGCCGAGGGTTGTCAGCTCGAAAAGGCTATTCGATGGAACAATTTCGTAGTCGAGATTCTGGTTCACAGGAAAGAGGAAAAGCCGGACATACAGCATCCACACCTTGGGCTGAGTCAGGATATACTGCCAGCCGGGCAGCGCTCCTTCGACGTGCAAGGTTACCAGGCCCTTAAGCACCAGAATCGTCGGGATGGCGCCAAAAACCACGGCTACGGCCAGCACATAGAGCCAACGAACCTTGCGAATCTCCCGAAAAAAGAAAAGCTCATA
>DOWV01000357.1:0-3203 GCA_003519375.1 Bacteroidota bacterium | reverse complement strand
CCAGACAGCTGCGAAAGACGGGCGCTGCCGTACAGATAAACTGAGGAAATATAGAAGAGTGCTGCAAGCGACGCAGTTCTCTGGGTAAGATAGGTCACGGCCTGGCTCTGAATCGGGTGCACGACGAACAACAATGCGGCCAGCAATGAGATGAATTGGGTCGATTTCGTGAACGCCGATTCCCTGAGAGCAGGCGTGCGCGACACTTGCCGCACGAGAAGCCAGACCATGACAGACGCGGCAATGTGGACGAGGATGTTGAAGAGATGATATCCAAAGACCTCGAGCCCGCCAAACCGGTAGTTCAGGGCAAAGGTCAGATAGGTGACAAACCGTGTTTCCGAGTATCCGAAAACAGCCTTGAGATCACCCAGATTTCTTATGGCCGGATTGTTGACGATGGAGGTTTCATCGTCGAAATGGAACGAGCTCTGGAACGTATTTGAATACGCGACTGCTCCGATGACAATAATGAGGGCCGGCGCGAGCCAGCCCGGGGGATCGGCCAGCCAACGATGGAGCGGGCTTTCCGGAGAGTGGTTGTGTGTCCGCCTTTTCTTGCTCATCCCGCGCCGATTACCGGTCTGCCGGTGGATGAGGTTGCAGGAGCGCCAACTGTTGCGCGAGGTTTTTCACTTGCGTCGTAAGCGCGGAGATGCGGAGGGAAAAATAGAGGAGGAGAAGGAGCACAAAAATCAGCGCCATGAAAAAGAGCGCATTCGCCGGAAGGCTGATGGCGACAATTCCGGCGATCGAAGCCAGGATCTCGTCATCGAGTGCAAGAAGCACGAAGACAAATCCGGCGATCAGCCAGATGAAAGAGTATTCTTCCCGGAGCTTGCGGCGGCGTACGAGTTCAATTATGCCCAGGAAAATGGCGACACCGATGATGATGACAAAGACCTTGAGACGGAGTGGCATAGAAGAATCCCCTATGATCGATGCCGAGGCCCTTTGGGTCTCAGAAGAGTGATGAAGATCGAGAGGAACATCTTGATCACGTAGTAGATCGGTTTAAGTCCCACGTATTGGGAGACTCCCCTTTTCCGGGGATGGACATCTATCGCGATTTCCTCGATCCGATAACCCGTCCTGTGAAGCGCAAGGAGGAAGTCAGCATCGGGGTAATCGAATCCGTACATATCCCCCACGCAAAACTGAAGAGCCGTCGATTTGAGCGCCCTGTAACCGGACGTCGGATCGGTGAGTGTTTCGCCGATCAGCAGTGTGACTAGCCTGGCAAAAACCATGTTCCCCAGGTGACGCGTCGCAGGCATTTTTCCGCAGCTCTGTTTCAGGAATCGGGACCCGATGATGAGGTCGGCTTCCGTCTCGATCAGTTTCGAGACGAAATTCGGAAGAAACGAGGTCGGGTGCTGCCCGTCTCCGTCAAGTTGAATCACATATTGATAGTGGTTTTGAACAGCGTACTTATAGCCGGTTTGGAGGGCCGTTCCTACACCCAGGTTGAACGGGTGTCGAAGAACCAGTGCTCCGGCTTGCTGCGACACAACTCCCGTAGCGTCGCTCGAGCCATCGTCGATGACGAGCACTCCGGCCTCGGGAAGATATGTGTGAACACCCCTGACGACCTCCCCGACGCTTTCTGCTTCGTTGTAGGCGGGGATGATGATCAGGATGTCTTTTTGAGAGAGCATTTTAGAAGACAGAAGTCAGAGGTCAGAAGTCAGCGTTCAGCTGCCTGCCCCGAGCGAGTCTCGTTTTTTGGGACGAGTCGAGGGGTCAGCGCTTGCGTTCAATATACCGCTTATAGTTGATTATTTGGAGATCGGGCGTCGAATGCTCGCCTTTGCCGCGGTAGAGCAGGTAGCCCTTCTCCGATTTCTTCTTTATCGATTCGATCGGCCTGATCATTTCTGATCGATAAGTTTCGCTCGTCTTGATTTCGAAATACTCTCGTTCGGACTTACGATCGATAATGAGGTCGACTTCCACGCCGTTGCTCGTTCTGTAAAAGAATAGTTCGGAATCAGCCTTCCCATGCACTTCTTGCTTCAGGATCTCTGAGATGACATAGTTTTCGAAAATCGCCCCATAAAGCGGTCCTCGTTCAAAGAGCTCGGCATTGCGGACACCGGTGAGATAAGAAACGAGACCCGTGTCGTAGAAATAGACCTTCGGACTTTTGATAAGTCTCTTCCCAAGATTCGCGTGGAATGGGGGCAAGAGAAAGACGATGTAGGACGCCTCAAGAACCGAGATCCATTTCTTTACCGTTGGAACGGAAAGCCCGAGATCTCTCGCAACATCCGACATGTTCAAGATCTGTGACACTCTTGCAGCAAGGAGCTGGATGAATCGCCTGAAATCTCTGATGTCTCCGATCTCGCGTAGATCGCGGACATCTCTTGTGAGATACGTGTCAAGGTATGACGAAAACCATTTGGAAGAGGGCTTGTAGTCCCGCAAGACCAGCTCCGGATATCCCCCTTGAAATAGAGACCCCTCCCGAAGTGATCCTGGAATCTCCTGGTATTGAAACGGCAATAACGAGAGCAAGCCAATGCGGCCAGCCAGGCTTTCCGATACCTTCTTCATGAAGGAAAACTGGCTCGAGCCTGTGACGACGAACTTGCCATAATTCTGCCGGTCCTTGTCCACCGCGAGCTTGATGTAGCTGAAAATCTCCGGAACGCGCTGGACTTCGTCCAGAACAACTCTCTCCGAGTACCGATCCATGAACCGTTTGGGGTCGGAGTGGAACTCGTGGACGTGTTCCAGATCATCGAACGAAACATACCGGTAGCTCTTGCCCAGCAGCTTCTCAAGCATCGTCGACTTTCCGGACTGGCGTGGTCCGGTAACTCCCACGACCGGGAAGATTTTCAAGTACTCGAGAAGTGTGTTTTCCAGAACCCGGTGGATATAAGGCATTGGGGGGATTGCGTTATGCAATTTTAAATCGACAGTTTAAATCTACATAATCCCGGGATTTGTTGCAAGCGAAAAGCAGAGGTCAGAAGTCGGAATGCGGCGTTCAGCACTCAGCGGTCAGCCGTCAGCCGAATAACAGTCAGGCGCGGTGAATATCTGCGCCGAATGCGCATCCCCGCCAGCCTCAAGAACTCAACGAGGCGGGCTGGCGCCTCCGGCGGAGAATTTCGATTAAGGAATAATGGATTTCGAGCTGGCATCTTCTCTGGGAGCGCCTTTGATGCCCCACTAAAAAAACTAGCCGCATC
>DOWV01000115.1:1717-10037 GCA_003519375.1 Bacteroidota bacterium | reverse complement strand
TGTCTTCACTGTGATTTTTGTGGGCTCGTTCCTCGTCCAACTCAGAGGATTGAAAAGCATCACGGCGACGGCATTCTTGTCCTTGCCCGTGGTCGTGACGTTCGAAGCGATGCGCCGGAGAGAGGACTCAAGGACGTCGTTGGCAGCCGCGAACGCTTCCGCATAGAACTGGTCCGCATCGAGCGCGACATCATGTATGCCCGATCCACAGAGAATGTCATGGAACTGGTTGAACAGGACGTTGCGCCAGGCCCCTTCCAGCTTCCTGCCGGGATATTCTTCACCGTACAACATTGCGATGGACGCAAACATTTCTGCCGTGGGCAGCAGCGATTCAGCCTTGCGGTTGTTCGTTTTGATCGCCGACTGACTTGTGTAGCATCCTTCAAACACAAAATTCTGCTCGCCACGCTCGACAGGTGCAGACGCCTGCTGGGGGACGAGGCTCGCGTAGAATGATCCCAACGAGGACATTTGTGTATTTGGATAGACCTGTATGCTGCCCAGCTGCTCGATTTGTTCAATCTGCCGTCTCGTAGGTCCACCGCCGTGGTCACCGACTCCAAAGAACTGAACGACATCTGCAACGGAAAACTTCTTCCGTGTTTTTTCCGCCGAGGTCCAGAGTGTGTCGGGTATGCCGGACCAGGTGCCGTACCAGTTCGAGGGATGATGAGCGAACACTCGGCTCCCATCGGGAGTCTCCCACCAGAACATCCGCTCGTCGTCGCCCGGCCTGAAGAACGTATACGTTTGCATCCCGCTCCTGCTGAGAATCTGCGGCAGCGAAGCGGCGTGACCGAACGTATCGGGGTGATACCCGTTGATCACATCGACGCCAAATCGGGTCTTGAAATAGCGCTTCCCGTACAGATACTGCCTGGCAAACGATTCCCCCGACGGGATATTCCCATCCGACTCAACCCACGTCCCGCCTGTAATCTCCCATCTCCCCTCCTCCACGTATTTCTGGATTTCTTTGAACATCTCAGGATACCTCGATTCGATCCAGTCATAGCTGTGCGCCTGACCGTGAGAGAAACGGAAATCGGGGTAGCGGCGGAGGTTGTCAAGAGCCGACTGAAAAGTGGCGCGGGTGACCTCGATGGTCTCTGTGTAGCGCCAGAGCCATGCCATATCGATATGAGCGTTCCCGATCATATGCAGCTTCAGGGCCTTCGCAGCCTCTGCAAACGGTGCAATCCGGGCTTCGAACGGTTCCAGCAGACCGTCGAGATCCTGCAATGTGTGAGCTTGAAGACGATTCAGAATTCCCTTTGTGATCTCAGACTGATCTCCGAGATCGATTTTGTATATGTCGCGGGCAAATCTGCTGTCGAGCAGAAAACGTTCGATCCGTTCAGATTGCGGTCGGAACGTCGATGAGAATGCGATATCCTTCTTGAGCGGTGCGCCGGAGGTGACCACGACCTCGATCGTGTATCTCTCCCCTTTGCGGGCATTCGTCGTCAGCGTCAGTTCGCCTGAATCGCCGCTGAACCTCGGAAGCACCGATTCGCCGTTGAGCTTCACCTCACCCCATGACTCTCCGATATCCACAGCAAACCGGAGTTTCAACCCGGCAAGTTCGTCAGGGACGACAAATGTCCTGATACGCAGTTCGGTTCTATCGTTATGGCGCTCCGCTTTCCAGCCGTCGAAATCCCATGGCTGGAAGAATTTTTTAAGAAAGTCCCCGGCGAACGGAAACGAAAACGTCGTGTCGCGACGCTGATAACTCGCCCGTACGAAGAACGGCTTCCCGGACCGGGCAATAGCTGCCGCCTCGCTCCATGGAAAGTCACTGAGGATGCGCTTCAGCTCTCCGCCGGCAAATGAGAGCGGCTTGGACCTCCGTCCCGCGCCAGAGCCCGATGAATATTCAAGAACGACGTCGCGGGCAGAGGCGCTTCCGCTGTTACGGAGAGGAAGGTCCACCGAGGCGACCACTGCATCCTGATCGGCGAAGCGGAAACGGAAGGACAACGATTTCGAAGCAATCTCAAGCCGGGGATCGGTGAGGGGATGCTGAGCGGGCCATGGATTTTCAGCCGCCAGAACCAATCCAGTGCCGTCGGCGAATCTCGCCGAGGCCCCGTATCCACCTTCATTATTCGCGATCTTCAGCACGATGGTATTCCACCCTGCATTCAGCTGCACGGTCACAGAGTCGTTATCGACAACAAGTCCCCGCACGACATCCGCCACGTGGACCTTCAAGCCATTGCACCAGACAGCCACGGCATCATCGCTCCCGACGAGGAGGCGAACCGTTTGCCGGTTGGGCGATCGAACAAAGAACGCAGCGTATACGACACATCGCTCGCGGGCGGCGAAATCGAAATCGGTCCAGAGGAAATCGACAAATTCCTTCTGCGAATGGTAGAGAAGCCACTGGCGTCCCGCGACGAGCTCGCCGCCGCGGGAGGAGAGAGCCGGTTCTCCGCCTACATAATCAGTCGTCAACCGCGACCGGGCGTCTGCGTTGGCGAAGGTGCCAAGTATGAGCCAATCGCGGACATACTCCGTCTGCGAGAACGCAGGGACGACGGCAATCAACAAGAGTGCGAGAACCCGTGCCATGGGAATTTCCTTCCGACAGAGGACCGGATGAAGATTCTGCTCTAAGCTACTTTCGGTTCATTCTTCTTGACGCATCCGCAGGACTCACGGATGACCTCCTCCGCCTTAACGACAATATCTTCGACAACCAGGGACTTTCCCTCGATGACAGAAATGAGTTTGAGTGCCGCCTGCTTGCCGATCTCGTATGCAGGCTGCCTGATCGTCGTCAGCGGCGCAGGCATCAACGCCGCTCGGATGTCATCGGAAAATCCGACAAGGGCAATGTCCTGGGGAATGCGCAGACCACGCTCAAGAATAGCCTTGATTGCCCCAAAGGCTGCCGGATCGTTCACAGCGACAACCGCACGGGGCCAGGCCTCGCGTGGCCGGTCGAGGAGCTTTTTCATCGCGGTATAGCCGTCGGATTCGTGGAATCCGGCTTCGACGATAAGATCATCCCTCACGACCATGCCTCCCTCAGCCATCGCCTGCTTGAAACCTCTCAGCCTCGCAAGTCCGATAGAAACGCGCTGCGGTCCCGACAGGTGAGCAATGGGGTCGTACCCGTGGCCGATGAGATGGTTTGTGATACGGCGTGCGCTCTCCTCATCATCGATGCTGACGCAGCTTGCTCCGATCCCGTGCGCGCAACGATCATAGAAGACGATAGGCATGCCAAGCTGTACGACCTCCTTGTAGAAATCAGCATCGGCAACGCTTTGAGCCGTGGAGAGGAGAATTCCATCCACGCGTTTCGATTCGAGCGTGAGGATGGCGTCTTTTTCCCGCTCGATACTCTCCGCCGTGTGCATCAGAATCAGATGATACCTGGAGCGATATGCTTCTTCCTCGATTCCGCGGATGACTTCCGGAAAGAAGGAGTGCGTAATCTCCGGGACGACAACGCCGATGGTATGCGTCCTCCGGAGGACGAGACTCTTCGCGATGTGATTCGGGCGGTACCCCAGCTCCTGAGCGGCGGCAAGCACGAGCCTTCTCGTTTTCTCGTCTACATTGCTGCGCTTGTTCATGACGCGGGACACCGTCATCGTCGAAATCCCGAGGCGGGCCGCGACCTCCCTCGCCGTAACACGGCCCGAAGCCGCTCCGGTGAAACGCGTCGCTGTTTTCTTTGACTTCGGCATATGCTGGAGGCCTCGGCTGCTGTGATGACGCCCGGAACACTCACGGATCGTCTGAGTCACTTCCGCCGCAGATCGAAAAGTAGCGACTCATTGTTATCGCGAATTCTCGCGAAGAAACCAAATCCGCCAATGTTGTTCTCGATTTTCAGGAGCAGCTTGTTCCACCCTTCCCTGAGCTCCAAGGCAACGGTGTCCTGGTCGGGTAGCGCCCCGCGGAGTATGAAATGTCGGAAGATCTCCTTGTCGTTCAGGAAGACTTTTCCGCCGTCGTCTGTGCCGATGAACAACGAAACTGTCTGTGCTTTCGGTGAATGGACGAACGTGAGGGCATAGGCGACAACATGCTCGAAAGGTTCGAATTTCGTCAGGTCCATGGCTCCACCTGCCGGCGTTATCCGAGCCTCCCAGCGAACCGGCTTTCGGTTGACTCCCTCGTACGATTTTGTGAGGTCGAATTCCTTCTCGGGGGGATACGGGATGTCAAGCCCGGGCTTGCCTTGCTCAGGATTCCGCGGATTCGGAAACGGGCCGATGAGATACCATTCCGGGATGTACGTGCGACGCGGCTCCATCACAAATGCGTCGAGTCCGACATCGCATCCTGTCGATCTGACATCCTTCCCGCTGACGACAAACTCGAGGGGGACAGAGGTTTTGGTGAGCTTGAGGTCAGGGATTGCGATTCTTCCGCCCGGCTCCACGATGGCGCTGAATCCTTTATATGCTCCGACCTTTCGTCCGTCATAGAGTATCGTGACATCACCATAGGACGGACCTTTCGTGAAGTACACCGAAATGTCATAGCGGGCCTCAAGTCCGGGGAGATTCAGTTTGAACGAATCGCCTTCTTTTCGTCCGGAGATTCTGAGCTGCTTTCCGTTGCTCCAGTCCGCACCAAAGTCCGACATCCCTTCGATCGTCGGGGCGAGGTTCCCTTCGACAGGCTTGAGCGATTCTGCTTCGACAGCTCCATTGGGGACAACGACACGCAGCGGAATTCGCAGTCCGGGCGCGAGTGCATTCTCGAATTTCCTGTGGGGCTCCGTTTGATACCAGTAGGCGGTGCTGCTGTAATCTGCCGCCTCTGCATTCGCGTGGCCATGCTCGATGGTGAAGCGAAGGGACTTCTTGAACGGAATAGCGTCCTGAGCATGGAACCGGTACGCGGCAATGCGGCCGAGGGAATCATCTTTCAGGATAACCCCATGATACGGCGCGGCAAACTCCCCCTTGTTGAAATACCAGCCGCTCGTGAAGTAGTCCTCTGTTCCTGTACCGTACAGGGAGGGTTGCGTCTCCCCGTCGACATAGACCATTTCATCGCCCTCGAGATATTGAAGCCCGCCATCGTAGCCCTGCATGGACATGTTCAAGCCGACAAAATGGCCTTCGCCTTCAGCGTCCAGCACAACGTAGTTCGATTTCTCCGTCGTCCTGATCTCCCGACGCCATTGGCTGTGAAAGTAGGCAACGTCGGATTCCAGCGGAGTCTCGAGTTTCTGATAGTCGATATGGTAATAGAACGAGTTGACGCTCTGCCCTGTCTGGTTCACCACCTCTACGCGGGCGGATTTCCGGAACGGCATGGGGAAATACGAATAGTACCCTCCGCTCGACATTCCAATGAACGGCGTGACAAAATGCTTGTATTGAAAGCCCGTGCCGAAGAAATCCCCGATCGGCGTCTCGACCGAGGGATTGTCTTCGCCATCCCAATACATTCTGAGCAGAATCCGTCGAAGGAAATACGGATCTTTGGCTCCTATCGTAACCCAAAACTGCACAATGACACCGGGCCCCTGTATGTCGGCAAGGCGAGCAGTCCCGCCCGGCGGTATCGGGACAAAATCGGCATTTCCGCCCGTGCGGTCATAGCTCGAAATCTGAATCAGCCGGCTGCTCTTGAGATACGGGAGCCGGGAAGGTGAGAGGATGTTATCGAGGGATTGAGCGACTGCTGCCCGTGCGAAAAGCACAAGAGCCGCAAGAATCACCGCGCTTCGAAGGATCGAGGCCGTCCTGGACATGGTATCACCCCCTGAGAAAGGTTTTTTCGATTCGTTCTCATTGACGCTCTTACCTGACTGCGTCTTTGACACATCGGAACCCGACGGTCGCATTCCGATCGAGCGCCGGCGAAACCATCAGAAGAATCTGAGGATTGTCTGCCGGCTGAGGTCCGCCTTTGACGTACCAATAACTGGCTGTCGGATTGTAGTGTGAGCCGCCCCGGACCATGCCAAAATAATAGCTGCCATTGTTGTAGACGTCATTGGTAAGCTGCCACACATTTCCGATCAAATCCATCACACCAAAAGGGCTTCCCCCCGATGGGAAGGCATCAACGGGCGTGGTATGGCCGAAGCTGTTGTTGCACTTCGTCGAGTCGAACTCAGATCCCCACGGAAATTTTCTTCCATCCGATCCCTGTGCGGCATATTGCCATTCGATCTCCGTCGGAAGCCGCTTACGCGCCCACGTCGCGTATTCCCTGGCATCTTCCAGGCTCACATAGACCACCGGGTGCTTCTCTTTCCCCTTCGGAGGAAGACCCCCGACCCAATGCTTCAGAAAGTTGATTGTGTCCTTCGGCCGATAATTTGCCGACTTGATAAACGAGTAGTACTCTTCATTCGTGACCGGATATCGATCCATGAAGAAACGCTGCATCACGACGGTTTGGCCCTGGAAGTACTCTGGATACGGAATCACTTCATTTGGGCTGAGAAAACTCCTCGCTGCTTTGTACAGAATATTGCCTGATGGAATTTCAGCCATCCCTGCGGGGGGCCGTAGAGCGGGAACTGTTTTGTCGAAGCGGCTTATTAATCGAGGTGTTGCAAGTGGAACGTTTACGACCCGCTCATCGAGGAGTTCGCCCTCATCAATCAACTGAATCACGAATTTCTCTTCGTGGCGGCGAAAATGTTCAAGTAAGGAGATTGACCTCTTGCCGATACCAAACTCAGCCCTCCGTACTCCATATGACGGTATCCCGGCCCAGACAATGATCTTTGTCCCCTTCGCCGACTGGAACGAAAGTGAATCCTGACGGAGAGTGACCGTAAGTAGTTTTGGCAGCATCGCGATGCAATCGACATTCCCTTCGCGTCGGGTATCGAGCCAGGCTCGACTGAATCCTTCCGCAGCAGCCGGCACCATCATCCTGTCGCCAATCTTCACGGGAGTGAGCTCCTCGTGATGCCAAAGACTCACGTAGTGGGAATCCGGTGAAACGGGCGCTTCGAACAGCGGACCGCTGTACCCTTCCGGCCTGAGACTGTAGATCGTGTACAGAGTCTTCGACGGTGTTGGGAATCGATTCACCCAGATGCTGTCGGCGAGCGTCGGCATCAACGGCGTCCACTGCCTGCTCAGGAATGCCGAGGAATTCTCGCGAAGGATCTGCGTCGTTCTTCCAAGATAAGCGAACTCTTCATTCGCCCAGTCGGGCCGGCCCGGCCGCATGATGTTCAGTTCGACGCCGTACCCGTTGAAGAACGAAACCGCGATCTCACGGTGGATTCTTCCCTCTGCCAGCTGGATCACACGGAAGATGGCCATGTCGGGCTTGATCAGCTTGTTGAGGTTTAGCGGAGGAGGCAGGTAGATCGCATCGTGGACTCTTCCCGCAACGATGCCCGGCATATCCTTCGGCACAGCCATTCCCTCGCTGTACAGAAGAATTCCCGGCTTCACCTTATCTGCCGCCGCCTGAAATTCCCTGCTCGATTCGCCCCACGTATCGAGAACAACCCCATCAGCGTCTATTTCACGAAGGAGGTTCTGCATGCCGGCAAGATGATCTTCCCTGCGTGTGCTCTCATCCCAGGGATTGTAGGAGATGAAGTACTTTGATCCGCGCCCATGGACAAATTCTGCCTGACGCCGCAGTTCCGTCAATCCGCCCGGAAGATCACGGTACATATCCCATTGATTTCGCTGATCAAGACCGAGCCGGGGCCACGTCGGCCAGATCATGTAGGCGTCGAAACCTCCGAGTACGCGATCCTGTTCAGTGAAGAACCTGTCAAACCCATATGTCCCCGTCAGCGGGTCATAGTAATCCTGGTCCCATGCGAATTGGAGCAAAAGCAGATAGCTGTGGCGGGCCCACTTGAGATCGCTCCGTTCGAAAAGTCTATTGTCAAACGTCTCGAGATCATACAACCACCGCTCCCGGAACATCATTTTCAACCCATCTCTCCATCCGCCGCGATGTTCATCGGCGTAGACGACATACTGAACAAATCCTCCCGGTTCAAGGATTGTCCTGAACCGGCGCACGTCGGCCTTACCCGATTCGGTGCGGCGCGCAATCGCGGTGAGCGAGCGTCCATCGGAAACCGAGACATCGCAGAAACCAAGCTCCCACGCGTTATCCGGCAAAACTACGCCAATTGGTCCGACACCGGGCCTGAAGAGCTGCGAGCGGCTGAGCCGATGGTTGTAGTCCGCCGGTCCGGCAGATATGATATACGCCCGATCGCGCCCGATGCCGAGCGGAACGACGTTGGAGATCTGCTGCCTCTTCGTGGAGCGATTTCGGAACGTGAGAACAGACTTCCAGCCCCGTGCAAATTGTTTCTCGACTCTCACCGAACCTTCGA
>DOWV01000115.1:0-1555 GCA_003519375.1 Bacteroidota bacterium | reverse complement strand
CCAGCGAGCTCACGACCGAATCATTCAGTTCAAATGTGAAGAGAGGGAGTGGATGGGCAGGTCGGACAAAGCCGCCTGCCGCCGACTCGAAGCCGGCGACAGCCAGCCCGCGGCTAACGGCGAGCTGCACCTGTCGCAGCGATTGTCCGTGCAGAAACGAGCAGGTCGTCAATGCCAGAAGAATTACGAGTATTTTCCTCATAGGAGATTCTCGTTGTTTGTCTTTGCGACAACGTGCACACGGTTCAACGATGCGATGCCTCGGGCTGGACGGAGGAGAATGGCCTGGTGACCGGTGTCAACTCAGGGAGACGAGTGCCGTGCCCGACTCAATGCGGGTGACATAGACATTGTTCGGTTTGCCTGTGCGACGGCGGTAGCGTTCCCGCATCTCTTCGGTAAAAGCGGCGACGTGGCGCTGTTCAACAAGGTTGATCGTGCATCCTCCGAACCCGGCTCCCATCATCCGTGCGCCAAGCACTCCTTCGATGGACGAAGCAGCGTCGACGAGGAAATCCAGATCGGGGCTGCTCACCTGATAATCATCCCGAAGTCCGGCATGTGATTGATACATCTTCGTGCCGAACGACCGGAAATCATTCCGCTCCAAATCCTGACACGCCGAGAGGACTCGTGCATTCTCCCGGACGACGTAGAAGCAACGGCGGTGAATCACCTCAGCCATCTCGGTACGATGAGCGGCCAGACATTCCTCGGACACGTCGCGGAGACTTTGAGCTTTTGGCTCATGCATGCGCAGAATTCCGACACCAGCCTCACACTGCTGGCGGCGGACGTTGTATTCGGAAGAGGCAAGTGAACGTTTGGATTCGGTTTCGCACAGAACGATATTCAGATCGGTTCGTTCGAACGGGATATACTCGAACTCCAGAGACCGGCAATCGATCTTCAGCACCTTGCGATCTTCTCCGAAGATGTTGACAAACTGGTCCATGATGCCGCACTGGACACCGACGAAACGGTTTTCGGCCCGTTGTCCGAGTCGGGCGAGTTCGAGCTTGCTCAGTCCCAACCCAAAGAGCTCATTGAGGGCGAAGGCAAAACCGCATTCGACGGCTGCCGATGACGACATCCCGGCGCCAATTGGCACATCCCCGCCAAACACGACATCGCAACCCGGTATGGCATGACCATCATGCTGAAGCTCGCTAAGGATCCCCAGCAAGTAGTTCGGCCACCCTTTCTCTGTTTTCACAATGGAGTGGACTTCGCAGGAGAAGTGATCGTCGAGGTCGGCCGCATAGAACCGGCATGCCCCGTCCAAGCGGGGCGCAACAATGAAGTGGGCAGCCTTGTCGACGGCCGCGGGAAGGACAAAACCCTCGTTGTAGTCGGTGTGTTCTCCGATCAGGTTCACCCGGCCGGGGGAGCGCACTGCGAGAGCGTAGTCATATGTTCCAAAGTGCTCACGGAATGAGACCGTGAGTCGCCTCATGGAATCGGTTACCATTGATACCTCGGACTAATCGACGGTTGTCTTCCGGTTCGCCAGCAGGAAGATAAGTCCCGCAGCGATCATGACAACACCCCACCA
>DOWV01000038.1 GCA_003519375.1 Bacteroidota bacterium | reverse complement strand
CTGTTTTTGCTCACGTATTTACGCCCGACGGGAAAAGAGTCCTCATCGTCTCATACTATTTCCCTCCCTCCGGTGGGCCCGGCGTCCAGCGTGTGCTGAAGTTCGTCAAGTACCTTCCGGAGTTCGGCTGGCAGCCCCACGTCCTGACAGTCCAGGATGGCGACTATCCGGCACGTGACGAATCGCTGCTTGCCGAAATACCGCGCCACGCCATCGTCCACAGGACGAAGATATTCGAGCCGTACAGCCTCTATCGAAAGCTCACAGGAAAGCCCTCGAACGCACCGGTCGACGTCGAAAATATTCCCCAGGGCGGCAAGAAAGCCTCATGGGCTGAGTCTGCCGCTGAGTTCATCCGGTCTACGTTCTTCATACCGGACGCGCGCATCGGATGGTATCCGTACGCTGTTCCGGTCGGGCATCGCATCATCAGAGAACACAACATCGACGCTATCTACTCGTCGTCGCCTCCCTACACCACAGCGGTCATCGCCCGCAAGCTCCATCGCTCAACGGGTGTCCCCTGGGTGGCCGGATTCCGTGATCCATGGACGGGCTTCCTTTCGACTCCGGACCGGTGGTTCCTTCCCCGCGCGATCGATAACTACCTGGAGCGGTCTGCATTCAGAGATGCGAACATGGTGGAGGCTGCATGGCGGGGGATCTTGAAAGACATCACTGCAAAGGATCCGAAGCTCGATCAAACAAAACTGGCGTATCTTCCGAACGGATTCGACCGGGATGATTCCCCGCCAGTCGATCCGCAACCCAATCAGCGTTTCACGCTCACCTATACCGGATCGATGTACGGCAAACGGAATCCGAAGACGTTTCTTCACGCAGTTGAGGAATTGGTGCGCGACGGGAAAGTGGATCTCAAGAAAATCCACCTGAGGTTCATCGGCCGGTTTGGAGGAGAGGTTCGCGAGATGCTCGCAAACTCGACTGTGCGCGAGTCGATCGAAACGGTCTCCTATCTACCCCACGGTCAGAGCGTAGCGGCACTGCTCAGTTCAGACGCTCTTCTTCTTATTGTGGACGAAGCGGCGGGAAGCGACGAGATTGTGCCGGGAAAAGTCTTCGAGTATATCGGAGCTGACCGGCCGATCATTGCACTTGCTCCCGAAGGAGCCATCGTCAGCCTGTTGCGGGAAACGCGTTCGGGAATGGTTGCACACAATCAGGACATCGTCGCCATTCAGGCCGCATTCATTGAATGTTATAACAATTTTCTCTATCATAATCGAAAATTCGAGCAGGATCGTGAGGCAGTGAAGCGGTACGATCGCAGAGAGATCACCCGCCAGCTTGCAGCGCTGCTCGATGCTGTCAGTCCGCGGCGCTAACCCCACCCCCGACCATCCCATGAGCAAAACACATAAAGAGCGAATCGGCGGCCGCCATGCCGCCGGCGATTCACCACTGATTCCCGTGCGCTTTCAACACCTTGCTGCCCTGGCGATCCTCTTTTTCAGCCTCGTCGTGTTCTTCAGTCCGCTGATCTTCGGAGGAAAGACGTATTTCGATGTCGATACCGAGGCCAGCCGGGCCTTCGAAACATTTCTCACCGACGCTCAGAAGGAAGGAATCTTCCCTCTCTGGAATCCCTACATCTTTTGTGGCATGCCTTCGTACGGCAGCCTGACCATCGGCGGCGAGCGGCTGTTCGATATCACGGCACAAATCCTCACGAAGACCTCCGCGGTGTTCAGCTACATCATTCTCAACCCGCCGGTAGGATGGGTTCTGTTCTTCTATTTCGTCTTCGCTGCCGGACTGTACCTGATCACGTACCACAAAGTTCAGCGGAAATTCGCGGCCTTCATCGCTGCATTCGCCGGAACGTATTCGATGTACATCATCATCTGGGTGATGTCGGGGCATAACACCAAAATCGCCGTCATGGCCTTCTTCCCCTTTATTTTCTATGTGATCGAGCGGCTGCGCGAGCGGTTCAGTTGGCCCCTTGCCCTTGCCCTGGTTCTGCTCCTGCACTTTTCCTACATGCCGAGCCACGTGCAGATGATCTTCTACATTTATCTCGCTGTCGGCGTTTATCTTCTCTTCTTCCTGATCAAAGGGCTCCTGCAGAAGAAAAGCGAAGCAGCTCCGACAAGCGGATCTGCTCTCTGGAAAGGTGCTCTTCGCGCCGGAGTCGTACTTGCTCTGGCAAGCGTTCTGGCATTTGCCATGGACGCCGACAAATACCTTTCCGTCCTGGAATACAGCTCCTACTCAACCCGCGGATCCAATCCCATCGTTGACGCAAAACAGGGAACAGGCTCTAAAACCATTCAGGGCGGCCTCGACTACGATTATGCAACCAGCTGGTCTTTCGCGCCCGGCGAGATGATGACCTGGATCGTTCCTTCCTGGTACGGATTCGGTCAGATGAAGTACAAAGGAGTCTTTACAAACAACCAGGATGCGACACTCGATTTCTACTGGGGACCGCAGCCCTTCACACACGCCCCTCAGTACATGGGCGTTGTGGTTCTGTTCCTGGCTCTCTTCGGCTTCGTGAAGAACAGGAAGGATCCCTTTGTTCAGTATCTTGGGATCATGATCGTTTTCTCCATGCTGATCGCATTCGGCCGGGAGCTGCCGATCGTCTACGATCTGATGTACCGTTACTTCCCGATGTTCAACAAGTTCCGCATTCCATCGATGATCCTGGTACTCGTTCAGATATTCATCCCCATTCTGGCTGCATACGGGATCGCATCGTTCCTCCGCGAACGCCAGGAACTTCAGGGCGGAGAGCTTCAGAAAGCGAAGAAGTCGATTCTCGTTTTCATCGGCGTCTCGGCCGGGGCCCTCATCCTCCTCGCGCTGACATTCGAGAGCCTTCTTCCCCGGGAGGCAATTCAGAATATTGCCGGTTATCTTTATCGCTACGGTGTTCC
>DOWV01000061.1:19164-23718 GCA_003519375.1 Bacteroidota bacterium | reverse complement strand
GCAGCGGCCGTTCAGATCTCGGATCCAAAACCGTATCGTAACTCTTACAGCCGGTTGTCCATCATTCCCATTCTGAGGGTCGACAACTACAATCCCCGGAACAAAGGGATCGATATCCTTCGCCCGGGATTCTACTTCACCTCGAGCGACATGCTCAACAGGCTCTCCCTCTTTGGCGGAGCGGTCATGAATCGTCAGTTTGAACGCGATCTCTTCGGCATCCTGGAGTATCGAGACGCGATTCCGCTGCTCTATCAGGCAGGCCTGGCACCGATCCTTTCGTTGGAGATCTACAACATTTCCCGGAAGACGGATGTCTCATTCCCCGTCTTCACTGACAAGGAATACAACATCACGACGGACGTCGTGTACAACCTTCTCGAGTTCGACGTCAACTTGCGGCACAAGATCTTCAACGAGCAGACTGAGCTCAAGGTCGGATACTCGCTCAGCCGCTACAACGCCGATATAGGATCGTTTCTGGTCCCTACGGTCGGAGTCTCCCAGGGTTTTCGAAACCTCTATCTGATCGGGAACACTCTTACTGCGCAGCTCACGCACGATGGCATCGCGCCGGCAGCGGACCGCGAAATCAATCCCGTCGGAAGGACGATCGCCCTTCGCTACGGGTTTGAGTTCCATAAGTTCAATCCGGAAGGGGAGTTTACTGTTGAGAGCGGTGTGCTGGTGCCGCATTATACGCATCCGACGTTCCACCGGCTGGAGCTCCTCTGGAACGAACACCTGGCCCTCCCGTTCGATAAACACACGCTATCGCTCAACATCCGGCGCGCGAGCACACTCGGAAAGCACGTTGACGAATTCTTTGATTTCTACGGCGGCGGATTCGTCGGCATGCGCGGCTATCCTTTCTATGCTCTCGGCGGGAACGACATTGCCGTCATCGGTGCCGCATACCGTTTCCCGATCTGGACGACGTTGAATTTCAGATTTCTACAATTCTATTTCACGAAGCTCTATGGCTCGGTGTTCACGGACATCGGGGATTCGTGGACCGGAAAACCGACTGCAGTGGGGAAGTGGAAGCACGACGCCGGGTTTGAGCTCCGACTCGAGGCATTCTCTTTCTATCAGTATCCCATGCGGCTGTTCTTCTCCGGCGCCTATGGATTGGACAGATTCAGTCGCACGTTTCACGACGTCGAGGTGATGTATGGCAAAGAATGGAGATTCTATCTCGGTGTGTTGTTCGACTTCGAGCTGAATCCCATCGGCCAGGCTCTGCGCAGCTCAGCGCTCAGGATGAGGTAAGGGATGAGAATTGTACGCGGGTTCGTGTTGCTGTGTATGATCGCGGCTTCTTGGTGCACTCTGGCCGTTGCGCAGTCTCAAACGCGAGGGTCTGGAGATCTCAAGTCGGCAGCGGCCTTGACCGGCAATCTGCGATTGGATATTCTTTCCACTCTTGACCAGACGGCCCGGCCGGAACGCGGGCGTCCGCTCTTCCAGGAAATCAACGGTAAGAAGAAGTCTCCCGTTCTTGCCGGTGTGATGTCCCTGGCAATCCCCGGAACGGGAGAATTCTATACGGAGAGCTATTGGCGCGCGGCAGGATTCGCACTCGCCGAAGCGGGGCTCTGGATGGTCTACGCTGTCTATACGTCGAAAGGTAACAAGCAGACTGATATTTTCCAGGCATTCGCCGATGATCACTGGTCGGCACTGCGGTACGCAGAGTGGATTGAGGCAAATGTCAGCAAGCTGAATTCCGACGTGACGAGTTTCAACGGGTACCTGATTCCGGGGACGGAGGGCCGGCCCGCTTGGGAGAGGGTTGACTGGTCGAAGATCAATGCGGTCGAAAGTCAGATCGCTCAGAAGTCAGGGAATGGATTCACGCATCTTCTGCCGCACAGACCGGAACAGCAGTACTTCGAATTGATTGGAAAGTACCCCCAGTTCGCCGCCGGCTGGGATGATGCGGGTGTGATGACGCCGGAGAGGATTCTCAGCAAAGATGTCTCGGCAAGATTTCTGGAGTATTCGAAGATGCGGGGAACCGCAAACGATTTCTTCAACACGGCAACGACAGGTACAGCCCTTGTCGTGGTGAACCACGTGCTGTCAGCTCTTGATGCGGCCTGGAGCGCGTCCCAGTACAACAATCGCGTCAAGCTTGAGGCGCATTTACAGCCGACACATCGATCCTATGGATTTGTCGAGATGGTGCCGACGGCATCGCTGACGTACCGTTTCTGAAAATAGGTCCCGCAGTAGACATACGGTAGGAAACACATATCTCGCCACCAAGGCACCAAGACACGAAGTAAGACCACCGAATCACCAACACATTCACTAATCTTTGTGACTTTGTGTCTTAGTGGCCATTCTTTTCGACTGGCTCTCTAGTCACACCTTAGGCCCTTCCTTTTCCAGCCCCCCCTTGTTCAAGCTCATCCACAGTTTTCGGCCAGTCGTCCTTGAGCAGCCTCGCAAGTGAACGATCCGAAAGCAGTCTCCCGCCTGTTTGACATCGAGGACAGTAGTTGCACTCATTCTCCGCGTAGACGATTCGCTGCACTGTAGTCCCGCAAACCGGGCAGGGCTTCCCAAAGCGGCCGTGGACGGCCATCTCGTCGCGAAACGCCGTCACCTTTTCCGGAAACTCACCCTCCAGTTCAACTCTGAGGCGTTCGGTCCATAGCCGCAGGATTGTGATGGTGGATTCAAAGAGGCGGGCGACTTCCTCATCGGAGAGTTTTCGGGAGAGCTTGAGGGGTGAAAGTCGTGCGTGGTGCAGGATCTCATCAGAATACGAATTACCGATGCCGCTAAAAATCGTCGGATCGGTAAGCGCTCGTTTCAAGGTGCGGTTCTCGCGGATCAGCGAATTCTTAAATGATTGTTCGCTAGCATCCAGGACCTCCAATCCGCCGCGGTCGAATTGGGCGAGCGCTGAAGCTCCTCTTACGATGTGCATCGATGCGCGTTTCTTTGAGCTCGCCTCGGTGAGGAGCAGCGTGCCTGATCGGAAATCGAATGCGGCGTGACTGATCCTGCCGGGCAGTTTCGCGTTCGGTTTTTTCCAGTGGAACCGCCCGGCGATCATCAGATGAATGACGATGTAGAAATCGCCCTCGAGTTGGAAAACGATCCGCTTTCCCATGCGGCGGATTCGCACGACACTTCTTCCGAAAACGTGATCGATGGGCGGATCGACGCTCCGAAGGATAAACGGGCTGCCGAGCCGGATCTTCTCAAGTCGTTGCCCGGCGATCCTCTCTTGAAGGCTCTCGATATAGAGTGTTATGTCGGGTAGCTCAGGCATACTTGAGAAGGCGGTTTCCGGATTGTAATTCCGGGCATCAGGCTCCCACCGACACGGTGGAGTCCTGTTAGGAGCGCACCTCAAAGGCACAAAGAAGGGAGGGCAAGATGAGGGCCGTGCAATGCGGCCGCATGAGCAGGCATCCTTCTCTCCAATCTATGCATCGACGGCAAGAAAGGCAAGGTCATGCACGCCGCGCTGTTCGGCTGGTGAGGCTTTTCACTGGAACAGATCTGCCCGGCAGTTACTGTGAGACAAGATTATGACTGTTTTGGAGAGTGATCATCGGATGGGCCGTAGTGCGCGTGCACGACGCAACCGGCACTGTGTTGAAAGTACGGCCGCTTCGTTGCACGATGTTCTCGAAGATCCTCGATGATCCACGCGAGAACGTCGCGGGCGGAAATGAGAATAATCGCGGTCGTGACGAGGAAGGCGACAGCAGCAACGAGAAACTGTTCGAGGATGAGAAAGGGCGCGACGAAGAAAATGTAGAGCGCGGTCAGGCCGATCAATCCCAGACTCCATCGGTGGAGAAGCTGGGCCGGAAAACGATGGGCCAGGTGCTCCCACTTTGGTTGCAGGAGCTGCCTGGCCGACCACATCATCACCAACGCCACGGTGCTTGTCAAAATGAATACGATCATGGAAGCATCAGAAGGTATGGGAATGGCTGCAGACGTGAACTGTGTGGGCGCCTGCGACGGTACACGTTCCGGTGCATCGTACCTCTGTGGGTTGCCTCGAGCAATGAACGTGGGGGAAACCTGGACCAACCGGTTGCGTGCAGGGGGGGCCTGAACAGTTGCAAGCTGCTCCACACACCGCCGGACCTGTCCAACTCGCGAGGAGTCTCGGCTTTCCGAAATAGTATCCGATACCAAAACCAGCTAAACCTGCGATCAAGACCAGCCACGGCCAAGATCCGCTCATGTCTTCCATAGTTTCCTCCTGGACTTGTTCTGAA
Source organism: Bacteroidota bacterium (assembly GCA_003519375.1). Taxonomy (GTDB): domain Bacteria; phylum Bacteroidota; class Ignavibacteria; order UBA10030; family UBA10030; genus UBA9647. The sequence continues at coordinate 19,462 of DOWV01000061.1, read as the reverse complement.
AACGGGTTGAGGACAGTTGATTTGGTTTAACGTCTCCCGCAGTTCTCGATCGTCACGAACCAGACTGCGTGCGCGCGGACCATCATGTTAGCGGACAGAGACACCGAGCGAATCGTGCAGCCAACCGCTTGCCTTGGCCCAGAGTCCGTTCACCCTGTCCCCGCTGACCAGTCCCCGGACGCGGATAGGCTTGACGAACTGATTCGCCTCGAATCGAAGCTGCGATATGCTCTGACCCGCCTCATCAGTCACCTGAATGGCGTTTGGATTATCCGGATAGAGATGGACGAGCACAGGT
>DOWV01000061.1:12771-19035 GCA_003519375.1 Bacteroidota bacterium | reverse complement strand
AGGACGAGCACAGGTGCGGTCGGTGCCCGGCTGAGTCGGATGTTCGCAGATTCGCTCTGCCCGGCTTGAATGGTGAGAGATGTGGGTTCAAATGAACTCTTTCCGAAGACGACATTGACCCCAAATTTCTGTGCAGGTCCAACCGTCAACCTTCTGACTCCCGGCCAGTATGAGTACTCGGTCGTGCCCTCGGGAGTGGTCTTGTAGAACACTCTGAACTGAAAGTCGATGACGCTTCCTTCAACAATGTTGTCTCGTATTGGAAGCCTCGCTGTCCAACGTGCAGGTCGAGTGGGAGGAGAGTTTGGGAAATCCAGTGATGCGGGTTCTACGTTATCGTACCACGGCTCGCCGTTCCCGCCGGGTCGATCTCCCCATTGCACGACGACCTTTGTGATAATAGTATTGTTCGGATCGATAACAGCCGAAACCCGTGTACAATGCGAAGTGGTCGAGGTCGCCTGGTCAAAGCAGGTTGATTCCGTGGTGGCCATATCTTGATTGAATGCACTTGTCCTCGTTCCTGGTTTGTTGAGGAGCACAGAGTCTTCGATCAGCTTCGGAGTAAACTCCGTCCCGCAACTCTTGGCGCCAAGCAACAGTGTCGAAAGGATTACCGTGAGAGCCAGTCCACTTCTCATTCTGCTTCCTCCAATCCCTGCCCATTCCGGGCAGTTTTCGTTTTTGAATTCACGTCCGGAGAATTATGCCATGACGCGATGAGCACTTCAGTTTCTTTCGAGGCTCGTTGCGCAAAGCGGTGTCACTCGACGAGGTCGTCTTCGGGGATCCAAGGTGTCGACAAGGACTTCTTTCTTCCGAAATTCGCAGGTCTTGCTGTATTCTCAAAACTGACAATGTGATGGCGTTTTTCGTCTAATTACGCAAGTTTGCACGACTAAGCTACAATTTGCGTGAATCAGAAGCAACTACTTTCTTAAAAATTGGAAAATTCCCCGGCTTTACAGCTCATTGCGGAGCCGTTTTGTCGGGGCTGCTCCCGGGAATCTCCCGAACGAATCGCCGGGCGGTCTCGCTCCACGACGGATATACATCAAGTCGACATCCCGAGTTCATAACGCATCCTACAGTTGGGGGGAATCGCGACTTGAGTAACTCTAGCACGCAATCGAAACGGAAGCTCTTTCCCAAGCGAAGGCGCCGTCACAGATACCTGATGATCGTGGCTGAAATCTTGAATTGATTTTGCCTGCTTCGACGAGTACGTTGTATAGATCAGAAATTTGTGTAATGAATCGTCCAAGCGGACTCTCTCCCAATAACGAAAAGAATCTTGACCAAGAAAAAAAGACATATCGAACTGCCTCCCGTCCAGGCGGCGCAAGCCGCCCCGGATGAGGTCAGGAGCAGCACGAGACTCACCACGATTGTCATCCGCGGTGCGCGGGTCCACAATCTCAAGAACATCAGCCTCGAGCTGCCGCGCAACAAGCTGGTGGTCGTTACAGGAGTCAGCGGCTCCGGGAAATCCAGCCTGGCATTCGATACAATTTATGCTGAAGGTCAGCGGCGGTACGTGGAAAGTCTCTCATCCTACGCCCGCCAGTTTCTTGAGCGAATGGACAAACCGGACGTCGATCTGATACAGGGAATCAGCCCGTCCATTGCGATCGAGCAGAAAACGTCCACCCGGAATCCGCGCTCGACCGTGGCAACAACAACGGAGATCTATGATTACCTCAGGCTTCTCTTCGGACGAATCGGTCAGACCTATTGCCGTCAGTGCGGAGAGATCGTCAAGCGGGACTCGGTTTCATCCGTCGTTGATCGCCTGAAGCAGGAACCGGACGGTACGAAGATCTACGTCGCCTTCCCGTTGCACGATCATCCCGGCCACTCGCTTAAAGAAGAATGCGACGCGCTGAAAAAACGGGGCTTCTTCCGCATCGTGGTGGGCGGCGAGCTGATCGATCTAAATGAGAACGAACCAAAGCTCAAAAGCAAAAAGGGGATCCTGGTTCTCGTTGATCGCCTGATCATTCGAAAGAACGACCAGGAAAGCGACAAACGGCTCGCGGACTCAATTGAGACCGCCTTCGTCGAGGGGGATGGTTACGCCCATGCCGTTCTCATCGATTCGAAGCAAACCCTGGTTTTCGCACAACACTTTGAATGCCGGAACGATCGAACAAGGTACGAAGAGCCCGACCCCCGGATGTTTTCCTTTAATAATCCGGTCGGGGCTTGCCCGAAGTGTCAGGGATTCGGCCGCTCCATGGGAATCGATATGGATCTTGTTGTGCCTGACCCGAACAAGACCATTCGCCAGGGGGCCATTCATCCCTGGAATTCTCCGAAATGGCGCGAGAATCTCCGCGACCTGCTGAGTGTCGCGCGGGGGGCGGGTGTCTCCGTGGATGTGCCCTTCAAGCAACTGACGCCGAAACAGCTCGAGGTCATCCTTCACGGGCATGACGGATTCGACGGGATCCTCAAGTTTTTCAAGTTCATTGAACGGAAGTCCTACAAGATTCACTACCGTGTGTTTCTCAGCCGGTACCGCGGATACACTACGTGTGATGAGTGCGAAGGCTCCCGGTTGCGCAAGGAGGCGCTGGCCATCCGCGTCGCGGACAAAACAATCCACGACATCGTCCGAATGTCGATCGCCGATGCGAACGTGTTCTTCCAGCAAATCAAGCTCTCGAAGTTTGAAATGGACGTTGCACGAAGAATCCTCGAAGAGCTCCGCAAGCGGATCAAGTTTCTCTACGATGTGGGAATCGGATATCTGACCCTTGACCGCCTGACGATGACGCTCTCGGGCGGCGAGTCGCAGCGCATCAACCTGGCGACGTCCCTTGGATCTTCGCTGGTCGGATCGCTCTACGTGCTGGATGAGCCGAGCATCGGGCTCCATCCCCGCGATAACGGGAGGCTGATCAATATTCTCAAAGCGCTGCGCGATGTCGGGAACAGCGTACTCGTCGTCGAGCATGACGAAGAAATGATACGGTCTGCTGATGTGGTGGTCGATATCGGTCCGCGCGCAGGAGAACATGGCGGGGAAGTGATGTTTTGCGGCCCATTAAACGAGCTCCTCAGGCATCCGACCTCCCTCACGGCGCAATACCTGAATGGGACCCTGAAGATTCCCACTCCCCGAAAACGGCGCCGCGATGTCGAGCAATCCCTTTTCATTCGGGGGGCGGCCGAGCATAATCTCAGGAACATCGATGTGAGGATTCCGCTCGGGATGTTTGTCTGCGTTACCGGCGTCAGTGGATCGGGAAAGAGCACGCTCGTGCACGACATTCTCTATGCAGGCGTGCAGAAGAACAAAGGCGGATTCGAAGGCTCTGTCGGCAGGTTCGGATCGATTGAGGGTGCGGAGAACATCGAGCGGATCGAGTTGGTGGATCAATCGCCGATCGGGCGTTCGCCGCGTTCAAACCCGGTGACCTACATCAAGGTCTTTGACCATATCCGCGATCTTCTCGCTCACACGCAGGCAGCCCGCATACGCGGATTCGCACCGGGGCATTTCTCCTTCAATGTGCCGGGAGGCCGCTGCGATGTGTGTGAGGGTGATGGATTCCAGAAAATCGAAATGCAGTTCCTGGCCGACCTGTACCTGACGTGCGAGTCCTGCAAAGGGAAAAGGTTCAAGCAGGAAGTGCTTGAAGTGCGGTACCACGGAAAGAATGTCGATGATATTCTGGGAATGACGATCACGGGGGCAATAGAATTCTTTGCCCAATATCCCGATGGGCGGAAAATCGTGCAGCGTTTGAAAGTCCTCGATGATGTCGGCCTCGGTTACATGCGGCTCGGCCAGCCTGCAACGACCCTCTCCGGCGGAGAGGCGCAGCGCATCAAGCTGGCCAATCATCTCACGGCTTCGGAATCGGAGGGGAGGGCATTATTCATATTCGACGAGCCGACGACGGGGTTGCATTTCGATGACATCGCCAAACTCCTGCAGTGTTTCACAGCGCTGGTCGATGCAGGTCACTCGATCCTCGTCATCGAGCACAATATGCATGTCGTGAAATGTGCCGACTACGTGATCGATCTCGGCCCGGAAGGCGGGGAGGGTGGGGGGCAGGTCATAGCAACGGGAACGCCCGAGGAGGTCGCACGGGTGGCTTCATCCTATACAGGAAAATTCCTGAAGCAATATCTCACAACCTCATGAGGAGGAGCGCCATGAAAAGGATTGTCACACTCGTCGTAGCCCTCGCGTCGTTGTGGTCGTGCGTTTACGGATCTTCTGAAAGGAAGAAGCTGGGGATTGGAGTGGTGCTTGGGGCGCCGACGGGATTCTCAGTGAAATACTGGCAGAGTCAGCGTGTGGCGTACCAGGGATCGATCGGCGGAATGTACAAGGGCGGTCTGATGATAGGGGCGGACTATCTCGTCCACGAAAACGCCCTCAAGAATCCCGACCTGCCGTTCTACTACGGTGCCGGGTTGTTCATTGGTAATGCGGGTTTCGGCGGCCCGGAGTTCACGCGCGGGAGCTTTGCGCTCGGTGTGCGCGGCGCATTCGGTCTTGATTATCTCGTCCCCGGCCATCCCTTCGACATCTCGGTGGAACTTGGACCGGCGCTTCTGCTCACGCCCGTCGTGGGGATGGGCATCGAACTTTCCATCGCTTTGCGCTTCTATCCTTAGCTCATGGACAGGACCGGCTCCTCCGGAGTTCTCCGATGAGAAGCCGGTCCTGTCGTGAGCATACGTCGGTCCTCTCATGAGCCTACCGCTGCATTACTTTCACATTCCCCGAATTCGTTTCGATGGAGAGCTTGCCGTTCCCTGTGCCAATCTTCCCCATCGCATAACCGCCGCCCCCGTCGAAGGACTTTTTCTTGGAGAGCGGAAGATTCGTCTCGATGTGGGCATAGGTCACGTTGATATCAACCTCGCCGCTGAATCCAGGTGGCATGGATAACTCCACGGTCCCGTACTCGTTCCTGATATCCACGTCCGTAGGAGCTGTTTTGAGCTGAATGTCGATCGGACTGCTCGAATTCGAAACAGTGACACGTTTGGCGCTGAGGTCACGCAAAGTTACCTGTGAATACTCGGTAGCGGATGACCAGTCTCCGGTCACCCGTGCTGCGCGAATATTGGAGCTCTTTGATCGAACCTCGACGTTCCCCCGGATATCCTTGAGATCGATGATGCCGTACGGATTGTTGATCTGGACGTCGCCTGATGCGTTGGCGAGGGTGATCGAGCCCGATTGACCGTCCAGGGTGATGGCCTTGCCCGCCTTGCCGGAGACGTCGGCGATTTCCATCGTGCTGTACTCTCCGTCGATCGACACGCCGTCCATCCCTTTCGCCCGTATCATCCCGCTTTTGTCCGCAACGGTCAACATTCCTTTGATATCATTCACCGTGAGTGTCGTGTAGTCGGACCTGATGGTGGCGTCGCCTCCCACATTGTCAACCTTGATCGTTGCGCTCGTGGACCGGATCGATAGTGATTGTGTGATGTCGAGTACCGTGATGTTCGAGTATTCCGCGTCAATATCCGCTTTCCCTTCAAACCGATCCAGGACGATCGTCGTGCTTTTGCTCGACAGACGGAGGTTCCCTCCGCAACGTTCTAACTTCACTTTCCCGTAGTCGTTGGTCACCTCCCCGAGCGCTGCACAATCTTTCAGGTTCACCGTATTGCCGGTGCCAAGGAGAGAAAGAGCGCCCTTCATCCCTTCCATCTCGATGACTCCATATCGCACTTCGGCAGTGAGAGCATTCGTGCGGGGCACGAAAATCTCCCCCTCTGCTTCTTTTCGCGTATACGAGCCGGAAAAAACGGAATACAGCCAGGTCCAGAACGATCGACCGCCTCGCGTGGTGATCTCCGGCTCCTGGTAGTCGATCCGCAGCGATTTCTCCTGCTGCGTCTTCTTCAGTGTGATTGCGTCGAGGTACTTCTGCTCATCCCTCTCGTTGGAGGAAGAGAAAGAAATATCCAGTTTGATCGAGACTTCATTCTTATCCCAGCATCGGACTTTCATCCTTGAGCCGGTGAATCCCCGGAGCTCAATGCTCTGAGATGGGGTGGTCGCGTAATGTTCCTCGATAGTCCTGTGACGATCCGGAGTATTGACAAACAGCATGGTCGAAGCGGCAACGGCGAATGCAATGGTCTTCATAGTTCGATTTCCCCTTCTTCTATCATCTGCTGAAGGATCTGTAGTTTCATGCTGTAAAGCTGCCTCAGGTGATCACGTTTCAGCGGGGACAGATCTGTCCCGTTTGTCTGGCGGCGTACTGCCGAGATAGCTTC
>DOWV01000061.1:4672-12635 GCA_003519375.1 Bacteroidota bacterium | reverse complement strand
TAAGCTCCCCCGCCATGAACGTCGTCCGCGATCCCTTGATGGGAAGAGACGGCACAACCTCTTCGAGTTCATGAATCGCAGAAACGTACGCCTGCTCGAGCCGAAGAGGCTGGGGTTTCGATGCCTCAAATGCCTGCCGGGCAATCGACCAGCCTCCGTAGAGGGCAAGTCCCAGGATGAGTGACGCCGCCATGCCGAACACAAAACTGCGACGATCCCACATCATCAGCGAGCTTGAGTTCAACGTCGTTGTGTGCCTTCGAATGGCGTTCCACATCGCGTGTTTTTGTCGTTCGCGAAGGGATCCTTCTTCGCCATAAAAGTCATCCGGGTTGATCATGTGCCCAGTTCCTTTGTCCATTGCACCTGGAGGTACCGTTTTGCTCTTGAAAGGAGAGTTCTTGAAGAACTTTCTGCGATCCCGAGCATTGCCCCGATCTCGGCATGCGTGTATCCCTCCACTTCGTAGAGGATGAATACCGCACGCTTCGTATCGTCGAGCTGGACCATCCAGGCTTTCATGGTATGTTTCCACTCAAATGCATCCGGCGCATCTTCTCCGGAATCCGCCTCGTCGTCCAACGGGATGAACGAGACCAGTTTTGCCCGCCGCCGGTCCATCTTCATTTCATTGATGCCCAGCGTGAACAGCCATGTGGAGAACCGGGACCGCCCATCGAAGGTCCCAAGATGCTCGAATGCCTTCATAAACGCGCGCTGAACCCATTCTTCGACCTCTTCGTCGCGGGTCGAGAACTGCTTCAGAAACCTGTAGAGAGGAGAGACGTGATCGGTGTACAGACGCCGAAATGCCTTCTCGCTGCCCTCTTTCGCTTTGGCTATCAAGACGGATTCGTCGTGCATAAGTGAGCGGCTGCCTGCTCAAGAGTGAGATGCACGGGTAGCCCGAAACGCTACGACCGGACACGCAAAAAAGCCGGTTTTGGGGTTTCCCGGGTCAGGTCCGTTTAGTGACTGCAATCACGGTGGAAGAGTATGGCGTATGATATACTGGAAGCAACACAATGAAGCACTTCGTGCGTCTGCAGAGCTCAGGGGAGGCTCTGCGGAATGCGAGGTGCTTTCGTGCTTTTGGACGGTCCGTCCGCATCCGAGACCTAAAAAAAAAGCGCACCACCTGGCGCGCTCCTTCACTCGAGGACCTCAAATCCTAGTAGAGTGATCCAAAATTCAATGTGATGAAAAGTCCTCCAAATCGTTTTATCCGCACTCCCTCCAGACTCTCAATCCCGGGTTGGTAGGGAACATAGTAATACCTGATGCTGATTCCCGTGAGAGTGCCTTTATCAAGACCGAAATACGCTCCCGCGCCGATGTACGCCCCGAGCGTGTACTTCAGTCGTGCCTTCTTTAAGCTCTTGAAGAAATCGATTTGCTCGTAATAGGTGAATGTCCCATAGAGCGGATCCGTGACTGTTTGCGGGTTGGAGTACGGCGCGACGAGAATTGCAGTAGGGCCAAGGCCGGCGCTGAGGTACGGTCTGAAATTGTCGACGATGTCATCCTTGAACAATCGGTACTGCATGCCGAGCGTAGCGGGGATCAGGAGAAGACGGTTGATTTTCCCCGGCGTATACGATTGCCCCGTGTACTGATTGAAGTACTCCACCTCGCCTTCGTCCTTCACGTCCGAGAACGCCAGTTGAGCGAAGCCCGACAATTCATCGCTGAACTCATGCCGGAGAAAGCCTCCGAGGCCGAATCCATTGTTTGAAAGCATGATGTCGACGCCCCACGCGTTCCGGAAGGGCTCGTACGTTGTCTTTTGAATCAGATTGGGATTCGACGGCGTGAATACCAACGAAGTATCGCGTCGGGGGAAATCCTGTGCCTGCACGAGGCTCATGCCAAGCGCAGTGATAAGGAGGGCATTTCGTAAGCGGGTCATTCTCTTCATGGCAATCTTCTCCGGGATCACTCTCTACTTATACAACGAAGCCCATATAATATAGTTCCGTCCCTGGAGAGAAGCAACCGATCACGTCACGGCGAATACGCCGAACTTCAAGTAGGCCGTCTCCGGCATGGATGGGAGTGTCGGGTGGTCGGCCGAGGCACCCCGCCATTCGAGAAGCTGCAGGGAACGCCGCGCTGCCCTTGCCCCATCTTCGACCGCCGTGATGAACGACTCTGCTGTTACGTGATGCGAGCAGGAGGCCGTGACAAGTATGCCTCCGGGGACAAGAAGCCGGGACGCCCCTTCATTGATTTCTTTATATCCCTTGATCGCCGTGGCGACGGTTTTCTTGTTTCTGCTGAAAGATGGGGGATCGAGTACGACAACATCGAACCTTTCGCCTGCCTCGTAGAGCTCGGGGAGCCGTGCAAAGACATCCGCTATTTCGAACTTGACGTCCGGGACTTCGTTGATCGTCGCGTTTACTTTTGCGTTTGCAATGGCTGGTTCGGAGCTGTCGATGCCAAGCACGCGCGCGGCGCCGCTGCGGGCGGCATAGATCGCAAATCCACCCTCATTGCAGAAGCAATCCAGCACGGAGGCGTTTTTGGCATATCGCTGAACGGCGAGACGGTTATCGCGCTGGTCAAGGAAGAATCCGGTTTTCTGGCCCTCGAGGAGTGCTACTTTGAATTTCACATCGTGCTCCGAAATGATCGTCGGGCCGAGTGTGCCCCGTACTACCCCCTTTTTCAAAGGAAGCTGCTCCAGAGCGCGAAGCGGGGATTCGTTGCGTTCGATAATCGCTTTAGGATGAAACATCGATTCCAGCACATCGCAAATAAGCGTCAGACGGCGGTCCATTCCCACGGCAAGGGTCTGAAGAGAGAGAAACTCATTGTACTTGTCAATGACAAGGCCTGGGAGGAAGTCCGCCTCTCCGTGGACAAGCCTGAAAGACTCGGCTCCCGGGTACAGGCGCTTTCTCAGTTGCAGCGCCTGCTGGATCCGTTGCTCGAGAAACTCAAACGTCACCGCCTCCGATACGCGGCTGAGGAGCCGGAACGCGATGAGGGAGTGAGGATTATAGAACCCGATGCCGAGAAATTTCTCGTCGTGGCGAAGAAGCTCGATGACATCGCCCGCTTCCGGGTTTCCGTTGATCGACTTGATTTCGTTGCTGAAGACCCACTGGTGGCCGGCAAGGATCCGGTGTTCTTCGTTCTTGCGGATGATGATCTGTTTTTTCACAAAATCAAAGTAGAGAGAATTGGAACGAGAGTCAACGAAGGGATGATCATCCTGACGTGGCGCGCGTCGCACATGAGCCTTTACCCGCCGATTCACTTCAATTGCAGAGCAGGCAAAGGTTTGGTATATTACTTGGTCAGGAACGAGTTCACCGGCAGCGGCCGGCAACGATGGTAAACGGAAATCCTCAGAGAAGTTCATGAGCGTGCTGAAATGTGTGATCTTCGATATGGATGGGACGCTGACTCAGACGAATCGGCTGATTTATGACTCGTTCAACGAAATTGCGCAGCGCTATCAAGGAAGGACGTACAGCGCGGAAGCCATTACTGCGATGTTCGGTCCACCTGAAGAAGGAGCCTTGCTCGCGATTGTTGGTCTCGACCAGATCGACAAAGCGATGGAGGATTATCTTTCCTACTACCGGCGGCGGCATAATGAGTTGGCGCAGCTTTACCCCGGCATCCTTGATCTTCTCAAGTGGCTGAAGAACCGCGGTGTCAGCCTGGCGCTCTTTACGGGAAAGGGGATCCATACAACGACGATCACGATGGACATGTTCGGGCTGAAACCGTATTTCGACTTTGTCGTTACCGGAAATGATGTCGCCAACCATAAGCCGTCTGCAGAGGGGATACGAAAGATCCTTTCTCATTTCGGATTGAGAGAAGATGAAGTGCTGATGGTGGGCGATGCTCCTTCAGATGTGAAAGCCTCACATGAGGCCGGCGTCAGGATTGCCGCCGTGCTCTGGGATTCCTACAGCAGAGAGAAGGTGCTCCAGATGAAAACGGACTATGTGTTCCACAACGTGGCTGAGTTTTCGTCGTGGCTAAGGAGTCGATTTGACTGAGGAGCAAGAGCAGGAAACGAAGCGCCGGTGGCTGTGGTGGAGGATCGCGGTCCAATACGGCATCGCGGCAGTCATCTTCGTTTTCTTCCTGACGGTGAGTCTCCATTTTGGCTACACCCCCGATGAATCCTACATCTATCTCCAGTACGGAAAGAACCTCGCTCTGGGGGAAGGATTTACGTTTAACCCCGGCACGCCGGGTGCCGGACTTTCCGGTCCTCTCTGGGTGCTTCTCATCGCGGGCGGGTCGAAACTCCATCTCGACCCTTATTTTGTCGCAAAAACACTCGACATCATATTCGCGAGCTTCTCGGTACTGGCGCTTCTCGGATTTGCGTTCATCCTGATTCGCGATCACGTGTACGCGCTCGTTGCGGCATGGATATTTTCATTTGACGCGTGGTTCCTCCGATGGTCAGGCTCGGGCCTCGACTGCTCTCTCGGAACGCTTCTCACGATCCTGGCCTTGTGGTACACCTATCGGAAGGGGTATCTGTCCGCATCTCTGGTTGCCGGCCTGCTGACGCTGGTGAGAGTCGAATGGGGATTCCTCTTTGTGGTTGTCGTCGCCGATCTGATCGTGAACGGATCAAATCGATCGATGATCATGAAGATGCTGGCGGGCTCACTCTTCGTGTATGCGGTCGTGGTTGGATCGTGGGTTGTCGTTTCACTGTCCATCGGCGGCGCTCTCCCCTCCGTGCTTCCTGGCGATGGAATCGTTGGAGCGGATGCGAGTTCGATCGGTAGCGCAGCTATGAAAGGACTCAAAGTCATCGGCGGCACGCAGCTCGTGATGGCAGTTGCACTTGTCGCCGGAGTGATCGTAACAGTCAGGAGAATCGGATGGCATTCAGTGCGGGAGGACGGAGTCCCCATGCTCTGGGCACCTCTCCTTCCGTTGGTTCTGTTGCTCTCGGGTCAGGACCTCGGGTCCAGGTCGCTGATTCCGATTATCCCGGTTGTTGTCGTGTACGGCGTCTGGGGTCTGAAAAAAATCGAGATCGGGACTTTACTTCCGATCCAACGCGGCCTTCTTGTACTGACGGTTGTTGCGATTGTGTCGCTTGTCCAGAACCAGGTAGTGTATCACCGATGGATTCTTCCTCATATGGAAAGTGTCGAGCTGGGTGTCAACGAATGTCTGAAGCCCATGGGCTACTGGCTGAGGTCCCACGCGCCGTCTGGATCGACGGTTCATGCGCAGGAGATTGGAGTCGTGGGTTACGTCTCGGGGAGGAACGTCGTAAACCTCCGGGCTGTCGTCAATCCGGTCATGCGGAAAGTGCTCTCTGGATCGGACGATCAAACTGCAGTGACTCAGGGTCGAAACGACGAGGCTCTTCAGGCAGACTATGTGATCGATCGGCACTCGGTTCCTGACCGCCTTTCATCACCCACGTTGAAGCCGGTCATGACGCGGCCGTTTTCGGGTCTACGGATTCTGAATCCCGAGACGGCGTACTATACACTCTATGAGGTAGTACGATAATGAGACGCGCGGCATTTCTTTTGCTCGTTATTGCACAGATTGCGTCGGCTCAGGAAGTCCTTTCTGATCGGATCAAAGGATTGCGCGTCTATGGTTCTGTAGAAGCGGGCGTCCCCGTCGCCGATCTGCAATCTCAAGCAATCCTCGTGGAATTCGATGTCGATGAAACCGAGCCGCCCGATCTTCAAATCCGCGTTCTCCACTGTGACCGCGATTGGAACGTGACACAGAATGCATTTGTCAACGACGAAATGCGAAACCAGTCAAGGGCGCCGCTGGCATACGACCCGGCGCCGGACGGCGTCCGGTTTTATCGGTTTCATTATAGCGTCAGACTCCCCGGGAGCGTCGGAATCGAGCGCTTCACATATTCCGGCAACTACCTCTTCGAGATCCTGAATGACCGGGCAACGACAGTCCTTGCAAGGGGGCGTTTCTTTGTCGTGGAGCGCGTCCTGCCCCTCACGATGAAAATCAGCAATCGGTCGCTCCCCTCGGTCACCAATCCCTACAACCAGGTGAACAAGATCGAAGTCGGTTTTACCATTCCGCGGCCGGAGGAGAATAATGGGGAAGCGCTTTTTCCTCTTCTGATGAAGGTGACAGACATTTATCGGAACAGGCAGATGTACGATCCGTGGCGGATTAATGCAGATGATCAGAATCCCAACACGTTCGTAGATGGTTTCGGGACACCGTCACTGAAATTCGTCGTTGATAATGTCGTGCCCGGAAGCTCGTACCGGAAGCTCGATCTGACGGACGTGACCGCATACCCCGAGAATCGGACGTTGAAATCCTCGAACGGCGCCGACGTCAGCCGGTTCCAGATGCCCCCGGGATCCGACAGACATGGAATCTCGGTCGTCACAACGGGCTCGCGGTTCGGCGATTATGTCCAGTTCCGTTTTGAGCTGGCTTCCGAGAAGCCTCAGTGGGAAAAAGTATATGTCGTAGGTGACTTCAATGCGTGGAAGCCCGCAGAGGAATGGGCCATGACGTACGATGAAGCTACGCAGCGATATTTTGGCAGTGGCTCGATCAAGCGCGGCGTCTATGACTATCAGTACGTCGCCGGGCCCAACGACTGGATCGCTGTCGAGGGCAATGACTGGCGGACGTCGAATGTGTATTCGGCATTTGTCTACTACCACGACAATCGCCTTGGAGGATATGACAGGATTGCAGGTTTCGCGCAGCGGGTGGGGGCGGGGGGCAAGGAATCGACCTCACAATAGCAGTTCATGACAGGATATCAGGGCCATGGAGAAAATCAGAATCGGTGTCGCAGGGACAGGGCACCTCGGCAATTTCCACACGAAAATGTTCGCTCAGATCCCGACGGTGGAGCTCGTCGGAGTCTATGATGTCGACAAGGCGAAGGCAGAACGCGTTGCCGCAGAGCATGGAACGAAGGCGTTCGGAGACTATGAACAACTGATTGCCGAGGTCCAGGCCGTCAGCATTGCAACGACAACCGTAACACATTTCGATGTGGCGCGCCGCGCCCTGGAAAAAGGCGTGCATGCCTTCATCGAGAAACCTATCACGGAAACAATTGACCAGGCGAAAATCCTGGTCGAGCTGGCGGATGCCCGGAAGCTCGCATTGCAGGTCGGACACATCGAACGGTTCAATCCGGCGATCCTGGCGCTGGAGCAGTACAAGCTCCGTCCGTTGTTCATAGAATCGCATCGGCTTGCACAGTTCAATCCGCGCGGCTCGGACGTTGCGGTCGTGCTTGACCTGATGATCCATGATATCGACCTCATCCTGAGTCTGGTGCGTTCACCGGTGACGCGCATTGACGCAAACGGTGTGGCAGTGGTTTCGGGGAGCGAGGATATCGCGAACGCGCGGCTGCAATTCGAAAACGGCTGCGTCGCGAACGTCACCGCGAGCCGCATCTCGCAAAACAAAATGCGGAAGATGCGCCTGTTCCAGAACGACGCCTATATCTCGATCGACTTTTCGCAGGGTCTCTCGGAGGTCTTCCGGATTGTCGATGAGGATGATCCGCATGCCAAGCCGACGATGATGCTCGGAAAGATCGACCAGGGCGAACGGAAGCGCGTCATCGTCTATGAGCAGCCTGAAGTCAAGGAAGTCAATTCGCTGAAGTACGAGCTTGAACTCTTCATCAAATCCATTGTGAATGGGACGCAGCCGCCGGTGAGCGGCCGTGACGGCTTGCAGGCGCTGGAGGTGGCTCAGGAGATCATGAGAACCATCTCGCAGAACATGGCGCGCCTTTCGGGCCTGAATCCGAAACCGGAATCCAAAACTTGACGGACTCGCTGAACATACAGGAACCGCTTCTGAAGACTATCGGCGGCATTGCCGATCGATCGTCGACGCTTGCCTTCGTGGTCGGCGGCTATGTCCGGGATTTCCTTCTCGGAAAGCAGGTGAAGGACATCGACGTCGTGGTGGTAGGGCAGGGAGTCGA
>DOWV01000061.1:3965-4357 GCA_003519375.1 Bacteroidota bacterium | reverse complement strand
TTCGGCCGATTGCTCGACCCGTTTGACGGCCGTCGGGCAATGGCCGAGAAAATTCTTCGAACTCCGCTCAATCCCGAAGCGACCTTCGATGACGATCCCCTCAGGATCATGCGCGCTTTTCGGTTCGCCTGTCAGCTGGAGTTTACGATCGAATCGTCGGTTCTCGAGGCCGCGAAGAAGATGGCTCCGCGTCTCAAGATAGTTTCACAGGAGCGGATTACCGATGAGTTCATAAAGACGCTCTCAAGCCGGAGACCCTCCCTCGGGCTTCGTCTGATGGATGAGACCGGTGTGTTGAAAGTTGTGTTCCCCGAGCTTGCTCACCTTGGCGGTGTCGATCAGCGGCTGGACTTCCATCATAAGGATGTCCTGCAGCACACATTTCGGGTGCT
>DOWV01000061.1:3641-3871 GCA_003519375.1 Bacteroidota bacterium | reverse complement strand
CTGCAGCACACATTTCGGGTGCTCGATAATGTTGCCGAGGTTTCGGAAAACGTCTGGCTCCGTTTCGCGGCGCTGCTTCATGATATCGCGAAGCCGAGGACGAAAGCATTCAAGGAGGGAATCGGCTGGACATTCCACGGTCATGAGGAAGTCGGCGCTCGTATGATCAAACCGATCTTCCGGAAAATGAGGCTCCCGTTCGACAAGCTTGCCTATGTGGAGAAACTCGT
>DOWV01000061.1:3164-3526 GCA_003519375.1 Bacteroidota bacterium | reverse complement strand
CGCCTCCATCTGCGGCCGATGGCGCTGGTCGATGAAGGTGTAACGGACTCTGCCGTGCGCCGGCTTCTCTTCGAGGCGGGAGAAGAGGTGGACGACCTGATGACTCTTTGTCGCGCTGACATCACATCAAAGAACCCGAAGCTCGTCGGTCAGGTAAGAAAAAACTATGATCTTGTCGCGGAGAAGATGGCGGAAGTAGAGGAGAAGGATCGGATCCGGAGCTGGCAGCCCCCTGTCAAAGGCGAGGAAATCATGCAGATCTGCGGTCTGGAACCGGGTCCCAATGTCGGCAAGCTGAAAACCGCCATTACCGATGCGATTCTTGACGGGCGGATTCCGAATGATCATGATGCTGCTCTGGC
>DOWV01000061.1:2540-2866 GCA_003519375.1 Bacteroidota bacterium | reverse complement strand
CTTCCTGACGTCTATTACACTGTGTAACCACAAATCGAACCGAAAAACCAGCACGTCTTCCCACCAAAATCTGGAGATTTCAATATGAAGAAGTTGGCTTTGATCCTGATGACCGGGATCGTCATGACAAGCGCCTTGCTCGTTCAGGATTTGTCGGCACAGTCCAAAGTGCTCACCCTTGACAATGCGGTCGCAGCCGCCCTTGAGCAGAACATCAGTGTCCGCCAGGCGTACAATAACTCGGACGCAGCTCAGAGCAGCGTCCTCGCCGCCTACGGCACATATCTGCCGTCGCTCTCCGCCAACGGCGGGGGGGGGCGGGGGGG
>DOWV01000061.1:1295-2477 GCA_003519375.1 Bacteroidota bacterium | reverse complement strand
CCGCCAACGGCGGGTGGAGCCGGCAGCAGACGGATCGGGAGGCATCAATCCAGTTTATCGGTGGTCAACCAATCCCGCTACAAGCGGTTTCTTCCACCACAGGCAGTTTCAACACAGGACTGTCGCTGGGATATACCGTGTTCAATGGATTCTCTCGGGAGGCTAATTTCAGCGCGGCTGTTTCGAACGCCAATGCCAGCGAGAAGAATGCAGTTCGTACGACGCAGCAGGTTGTCTTCTTGGTCCAGAGTGCGTACCTCGCCGTGCTGAGGAATGAGCAGCTCGTGAAAGTGAGCGAGGAAAACCTCAAGAGAGATCAACGGCAGTTGGAACGGATCTCCGAGTCGAACCGGGTTGGTTCATTATCGATTGGTGATGTCTACAAGCAGCAATCTCAGGTTGCCCAGGACGAACTCAGCCTGATCACGGCCCAGAACACCTACGACAAGTCGATCGCGGATCTTCTCGCACTGATCGGACTCGATGTGTCTGTCGACTATCAGATTGCAGATGCGACCATTCCCGTCGAGCTGGCACCCCAGGATATCGATGCGGTGAGCGTCCGCGTCAGGGGTTTTGAGGAAATGCGGCAGCGGGCTCTTGTCGCGCGTCCGGATTTCCAGAGCGCAAAGGAGTCATACAACGCGGCGGAATCGGGAGTGACATCTGCTTCAAGTCCTTATTACCCGAGCGTCTCGGCTTCAGCAGGATATAGCCTGTCCAGCACCGAGTTCAACAGGTTGTCGGACAACAGGGGTCTCAGCTGGGGACTCAACATTCGCTGGACGCTATTCGACGGTTTCCAAACAAATCGTTCAATTCAGTCGGCGGTGGCTCAGCGCCGGAACGCAGAACTGTCCGTTTTGCAGGCCGAGCGAAATATCAGTGTCGATGTGAAGAAGGCTCTGCTGGACATCGAGGCGGCACGGAAGCAATATGATGCAAGCATGAAGAGTGTTCAATCGGCAACGCAGGATCGCCGGGTCGCAGAGGAGCGATATAACCTTGGGGCAGGCACATTGGTGGATCTCCTGACGGCGAATGCGAGCCTCATCAATGCGCAAGCAAGCAAAGTCAATGCAACGTACAATTTTATTACCGCGAGCAGGAATCTTGATTACGCACTTGGCGAAAAGAGCTACTAACGTCATCGCTGTTTAGTGTCCTTACACTTCAGAGGAG
>DOWV01000061.1:501-1178 GCA_003519375.1 Bacteroidota bacterium | reverse complement strand
TTCTCGGTCATCGGTGTGGTGCTGGTGGTCCTGGTGCTGCTGGTGATTCTCGGCAGCAAGCGGGAAACAGTCTTCACCGTGCAGACGGAGAAAGTCCAACGCCGCACGATTACTCAGCTTGTCTCTGCCACGGGCAAGATTCAGCCGGAAGTCCAGGTGAAGATCAACGCCGAGGTGAGCGGTGAGATTATTACGCTTGCCGTACGTGAAGGGCAGCGTGTATCAAAGGGTCAGCTCCTCGTTCGCATCAAACCTGACGCGTATCAGGCGGGCATGGAGCGTGCTCTGGCCTCGACGGCCATGAGCGAGGCGAACCTCCACAAGGCCGAGGCTGACTATAAGCGGACGAAGGATCTCTACGCAAAGCAGCTCGTGTCGGATGCCGAAATCGAGCTCTCGAAAGCGAGCTTCGAAAGCGCAAGCGCTGCATTCAATCAGTCGCAGGCGTCACTCAAGGAAGCGAAAGACACGTATTCCAAGACGTCCATCTATTCTCCGATGGACGGAGTGGTCAGCCAGTTGATTTCTGAGCTCGGCGAACGCGTGAGTGGAAGCACGTTCACCCAGGGGACTCAAATCATGACGATCGCAGATCTCTCACGCATGGAAGCGCGGGTCGACGTCGGTGAGAATGATGTCGTGCTTGTGACCGTTGGAGATACTGCAAAAGTTGAAGT
>DOWV01000061.1:0-200 GCA_003519375.1 Bacteroidota bacterium | reverse complement strand
ATGGATGCCGCTCCGGCCGAAGGAGAGGCAAGGCTTGAGGTGAGCAAGGCCAAGAAGAAGGAAGAGGATAAGCTCGAGGAAGTCGTTTTCGTCGTGGCCGACGGGAAAACGAGCACGCTCAAAGTGAAGCGTGGACTGAGCGATGATGCGTACGTTGAAGTGACCGGTGAAAAGCTCGACAGTGCGGAAGTCGTGTCCGG
>DOWV01000293.1 GCA_003519375.1 Bacteroidota bacterium | reverse complement strand
AATCGAAGGAATGAGCTGCGGTCACTGTGTTATGGCGGTGAAGAAAGAGCTGAGCAAACTCACGGGGGTGACTGTCGAGTCGGTGGAAGTCGGCAAAGCGCGCGTGCAAATCGACGATGCCGCGGTCTCGCCGGAGCGCCTCAAGAAAGCTATTGAAGAAGCTGGCTACAGGGTCGTTGCGTATTCGTAGAATGACGGAGAGTGATCATGGAGAAGATGGTCGTGCAGAAAATCGAAACAGTGTCGCTTCCTGTTGAAGGAATGACGTGCGCCAGCTGCGTTGCGCGCGTTGAGAAGACCCTCACCCGCGTTGACGGCGTCGAGCAGGCAGCTGTCAATCTGGCGTCGGAACGCGTGACATTTTCTTTTGATCCCGGCAAAACGAATCTCAACGCACTCGCATCCGTTGTGGAGAAAGCGGGATACAAGCTCCTCCTGCCCGATCCACCATCGGCTTCAAGGTCGGACTCGGCCGCCCGGAATGACCTGCAGGAAAACCACCAGGAGCGGGCATACCGCAAAACGAAATCCGATTTTCTCCTCAGTGTCGCTCTGAGTGTTCCCGTGATGTTTATCAGCATGGTCAGCATGACTGATTGGTTTATGCGCTGGTCCCCCCTCTCCATGGAGGAGGTGAATAAAGTCCTCTTCCTTCTTTCGACCGTCGTCATGGTTCT
Source organism: Bacteroidota bacterium (assembly GCA_003519375.1). GTDB lineage: Bacteria > Bacteroidota > Ignavibacteria > UBA10030 > UBA10030 > UBA9647. The sequence goes on along the minus strand of DOWV01000293.1, from coordinate 7,356 downwards.
CCCGGGCAAGCGCTTCTTCGACTCGGCCTGGAAGCAGGCGAAGCACGTTACAGCCGACATGAACACGCTTGTCGCGGTTGGCACCGGCACCGCCTACGCTTTCAGCTCGCTCGTTGTCCTCTTCCCGCACTGGCTTCCTGATGCTTCGGCGGCCAACGCCATCTATTTTGACACCGCTGCAACCATCATCACATTGATCCTCCTGGGAAAACTGCTTGAGGCCCGCGCGAAACGCAAGACCACCGATGCCATCCGCAGGCTTCTCCATCTGCAGCCCAAGACAGCACACTTGTTGCGAGACGGAAAAGAGCTCGAGGTTGAGGTAGGCGAGCTTGTTGTCAACGACATCATCATCGTCCGGCCGGGAGAGAAGATTCCTGTAGACGGAGTCGTCACGAACGGCAGCTCTTCTGTCGATGAATCGCTCGTCACGGGTGAGAGCCTTCCGGTCGAGAAGTCCATGAGCCATAAGCTCATCGGCGGGACGATCAACAAGAATGGGAGCATTGAATTCAGGGCCACCGCGGTAGGAAAAGACACTGTCATTGCCCACATCGCCCGGCTCGTCGAGGACGCTCAGGGATCAAAGGCACCGATTCAGGCCCTGGCGGATAAGATCGCCGGAGTGTTTGTCCCCATCGTCGTTGGGATCGCCGTTCTGACGTTCGTGGGATGGTACATTTTCGGTGGATTGCCGTTCACCTCAGCGATGGTGAATTTCATTGCGGTCTTGATCATCGCCTGCCCCTGTGCACTGGGCCTTGCAACGCCGACGGCGATCATGGTTGGCACCGGTCTTGGAGCGACGCGAGGAATTCTCATCAGGGATGCGCAGAGTCTGGAACGGGCTCAAAACGTCCAAACCATCGTGCTGGACAAGACGGGAACTGTGACCGAGGGAAAGCCGGTGGTCACAGACCTGTTCGCGTTCAACGGCTTTGAGAAAACGCACATTGTTCAGCTCGCTGCCGCGCTCGAGAACAAGTCCGAGCACCCGCTGGGACGTGCGGTGGTTGAGTATGCCCGGAAGATGCCTGTCGGGCTTCCGGAGGCAGAGTCGTTTGAGTCGGATACTGGCTGGGGGGTGCGGGGGGTTGTTGCTGGCGCGAGTGTCCTGATAGGCAATGCAGGAATGATGGAGAGGGGCGCGGTGGAAAGCGTCGGGGGTAGCGCTGAAGGATCGCGGGTTTGGAATAACGGGATCGTGGAATCCGGCGGCGGAAATTCACGCACCGCGAACGAAATTCTCGCGTCGCTTGCAGCGCAGGGCAAAACTCCCATCCTCGTGGCAATCGATGGTAAGATCGCCGGGATCATCGGTGTGGGCGATGTCGTGAAGCCTTCATCACGTGAAGTGATCGGGAAGTTGAAAGGACTGGGAATTGACATTGTGATGATCACGGGCGACAATCCAGCGACAGCCGGAGCGATTGCTGCTCAGGTGGGAATCGACGAAGTCATCGCCGGCGTGCTCCCCGATGAGAAGTCGCGTCACATTAAGCGTCTGCAAACCGGTGGACGCGTCGTAGCGATGGTCGGTGACGGCATCAACGACGCCCCCGCGTTAGCACAGGCAGATGTGAGCATTGCGATGGGTTCAGGCACAGACGTTGCGATGGAGGCTGCCGACATTACGTTGATGCAGAGCGACCTCGCCGGCGTTTTGGAGGCGATTGCACTCTCCAAACGGACCATGCTCAGCATCAAACAAAACCTCTTCTGGGCTTTCGTGTATAATGTCATCGGCATTCCGGTGGCAGCGCTCGGATATCTCAATCCCATGGTTGCAGCCGGAGCGATGGCAATGAGCTCCGTGAGCGTCGTGTCGAACTCGCTGAGACTTCGTCGCTGGCGGGCGTAACTCTATTTCGAGATTCTCCATTCTTCAATCGATATCGGATATTCACCGGGCTGAGCGTTGAACATCCACTGCCGGTTACAGACGAAAGAGGTGTACGCAAGAACTCTTTGTCTGTCCACATAATCCTGCCTTGCACTTCTTTTTGATCATCCTGTTCGCAAGCAAACGTTGAAGAGATGGCTGGAATTTCAGTCAATTTTTTAGCATTTTTCTACGTTGTCATGTCTCCTTTCACCAATTCACCCCGCTAACGGGGTAAATCACTTACCACTTTTTTTAGCCTTCGTGAGCCACAGCAATAACCGACCTTTCGCCGAACGACTTCAAGTACTTTCCCGTAATCTCTGGTGGACATGGAATCCCCAGGCCCAGGAAATCTTCAGTGAGCTCTCGCCGCTGGTTTGGGAGCGCTCGAATCACAACGCCGTCGAGGTGTTGCGCGAAGTTTCCCACATAGAGCTTGCGGCACGGCTGCATGATTCTGATTTCCAGAAAAAGGTGCATCGCATTCTTGAAGAGTTCGAGTCGTACATGCAGTCCACAGACACGTGGGCATCACGCCACGCGGCACATCTGAAGAATCCTGTCGCCTATTTCAGTGCGGAGTTTGGCCTTCACGAGTCGATTCCCATCTACTCCGGCGGACTCGGTGTCCTTTCCGGCGATCACACCAAATCGGCAAGCGACCTCGGCATCCCCTTTGTCGGCATCAGCCTGTTCTATCGAAATGGTTATTTCCAGCAGCAAGTGGGTCCCGATGGCTGGCAGCAGGAAACATACCCTCTGGCCGATCCGACGCATCTTCCCCTCGAGCTCGTTACGAGCGACGAGGGAGGCAGACTTCTGAACTCTGTCGAGATCGGGCATAGCACGGTATTCTTTCAGGCGTGGCGTCTCCGCGTCGGGCGCGCCGTGATTTATCTCCTCGATACCAACCTGCCGGAAAACGATCAGCATTTTCAAGGCCTTACAGCACATGTGTACGGCGGCGACGTCGATACACGAATCGGACAGGAGATTATTCTGGGGATTGGCGGAGTCCGCCTCCTGCACTCGCTTGGCGTTGAACCCTCGGTCTTTCACATGAACGAGGGGCATTCGGCGTTCCTCACTCTGGAGCTTCTGCGTGATCAGCTGAAACAGGGTGCGGACGTCCAGCAAGCCCGGAAGAGTGTCACTGCACGCTGCATTTTTACCACACACACGCCGGTTCCGGCCGGACATGACCGTTTCAGCAGCGAAATGCTGCACCATGTGCTCGGACGATTCTGGGGTGAAACAGGGTTGAGTCACGATCAACTGATGTCCTTCGGCCGCAGTATACCTGCTGATCCGGAGGAGTTGTTCACCATGACCGTTCTCGCGCTGAAAATGTCCCGCGCTGCAAACGGCGTCAGTGAACTACATGGACGCGTCAGCCGGGAAATGTGGAAAGACCTTTTCGCAACGGACAACGCGGACTTGGTCCCCATCGGACACATCACCAATGGCATCCACACACCGAGTTGGGCGACAGCGAAGGCTCATGAATTCTGGAACAAACGGCTTGGCGTTGATTGGACGGCGAAGCTCATGGACCCTCACTACTGGTCCAAACTGGTGAACGGCGATCTTGCCTCGGACGAAGAGTTATGGGCCATGCGGTATGGACTGCGGCGGGATTTGGTCGAATTTGCCCGGCGGCGTTTAAGGATGCAGTATTCGCGTGCTGAGGGGGATGTCTCGCGATTTGTCGATCATGCCCTCTCAACCGATGCACTGACGATCTGCTTTGCGCGCCGCTTCGCAACGTACAAAAGGGCTCCTCTTGTCTTCCGCAACCTCGATCGGATTATTACGCTCGCCAATGATTCCGAACGGCCCATCCAATTTGTCTTTGCCGGAAAGGCGCACCCCCGTGATAACGAAGGAAAACGCTTCCTTCGGACAATAGCCGAAATCTCACGCCATCCGCAATTGATCGGCAGGGTCGTTTTCATCGAGAACTATGATATGAACGTCGCGCGATTCCTCGTGGCGGGAGCGGATGTCTGGCTCAACACACCACGCCGGCCGTTGGAAGCGAGCGGGACGAGCGGTCAAAAAATCGTCATTCACGGCGGACTGAATCTCAGCATTATGGACGGCTGGTGGCGGGAAGCCTACCTTGGCGCCAATGGCTGGCCCATCGGAGACGATACTTCCGAGCCGAATCTGGAGGCCCAGGACGAACACGACGCGGAGGATCTCTATGAGGTGCTCCATGAGCAGATTCTTCCGGAGTTTTATCAACGGAACGCTCAGGGCGTGCCTTCAGCCTGGATCAAACGCATCCGTACCGCCATGCACAGCCTCATCCCTGTTTACAACACCGATCGGATGGTTGCCGAATACGTTCGGAAGTACTATCTGGTGCCATAGCAACAGCACTTGTCCAAAAAGAACTTTCGCTTTCCCCCGGACGAACGAGAGCCGGGCTGAGTGTCTCTTATTGACATTCCGATTCTGAGTGAATATCTTGTTACTGCTGTATCGTAGGAAGCTCCTCAGACCTGATTCAAGGAGAAATCTCCCGGCAGGCCGGGCGGAGCATTCCCGGGGACTTGATGACCCGTTGTCCCTCCTCCGCAAATTCACACGCTTCACTACTACGACGCACTGACGATGGCTTCAAATTCCGAAGGCGGCACGCGCAAACTCGCGGCGATCATGTTCACCGACGTCAAAGACTTCTCGAAGAAGATGGGTGAAAATGAAGCTGCCGCCATGGAAGTGCTGAGAGCCCATGACGACATGATGCGGGAAGTTGTCGCGAAGCATCGGGGGGTCATTATCAAGTCCCTCGGCGATTCCTTCATGGTCGACTTCTCAAGCGCTGTCAATGCGGTCCAGTGCGCTGTCGAGGCCCAGGAACGTTTCTGGGAATACAACAAGGGGAAGTCGGAATTCGACACTGTCCAGATCAGGGTGGGCATCCACCTTGGCGACGTGATCATCGTCGGCAATGACATTTTTGGGGATGGCGTCAATATTGCCGCCCGCATTCAGGCTATTACCGAAGCGACCCGGATCTGTATATCTGCGGAAATCTACAACCAGGTAAAGAACAAACTGCCGATCAAGGTTTTCAGCATCGGCCAGACCGACCTGAAGAATATTGCAGAGCCGGTCGAAGTATTTGAGATATTGCTGGAATCGATTCCCGAGCTGTCAACCCCCTCAAAATCCGCACAGAGCATCCCCACCCGCAAACGCGCAGATCAGATTACAAAGCAGGAAGAAGAAGAAGCGAAGCGCGTCGAGGCTGCACGGCAGAAGATCGATGTCGAAGAGACCGAGAAACGGGAACGGGCGAACGTCCATTACCAGAAAGCGCTGGAGTACTTCCAGGCCGATCAGATTGAGAAGGCCGAAGAGGCGGTCAAGGAGATCTACAAGATCGTCCAGATCCATTACGAAGCACAGATGCTGATCATTCAGATCGAGGAACGCCGTTCCCAGCTCGAGGAAGAACAGCGCAAGCGCCGTGTCAAGGAAGAGAAGCTCCGGAAGGAAGAAGAGCGGAAACAGCGGATTCAGAAGTGCCTCGACGTCGCTCTGCAGTTTGTTGAGCAGGAGCAGTACGGCGAAGCCCTCACCGCCCTGCAGGAAGTCTATACGCTGGAACCGAACAACGAGCAGGCGAAACGGATTGAGAAGCAGGTGCAGCTCGCCGAGGATGCACGTCTCGAACGACAGCGGCAGGAAGTCCAGGCAGAAGAAGAACGGCAACGCGAGGAGGCCGCCCGGGTCGAACGCGAGCGGGCGGAAGAACTTGCAGCGGCCGCCATTCAGCGCGCTTCGGCGCGCAAGGAAGTGCAGGAAAAACCGAAAACGAAGCTCTATGTCGGCATTGGCGTTGGAGCGGTCCTTGTTGTTGCTGCCGTGGCTGCCTTCCTGCTCACGCGGGGATCGCTGAACGCACCGACAGGCATCGCTGTTCTTCCATTCAGTACAACCAATGCAGAGGATCAACCCCTCGGTGAGGCTTTCTCCATCTTGCTTTCACGCGAGATTGCGCGGGACGACGGGTTGTCGGTGCTTGCTCCCACCAGCTCGCACACCGTCAAACTCGCCAGCTCGAACGCACAACAGCTGAAAGCAGCATTCGGCATCAGTCATGTGGTCCGCGGTTCTCTCGCTCTCAACGGAACAGACGCCTCGCTCAATGTGGCACTTGTCGATCTCAGCGAGGGGAAAACGGTGTGGGAAGCGACATTCCCGGGCGATCTCCGCGAACTTGGCGCCCTCGCAGCACGAACGAACTCCGCTTTGATGAATTCGGTTGGGAGGGATATCCCTGAGCGTTCCGTGCCCCGTTTTTCGGAGAACGCAGACGCAGTGACATCGTACCTTCGCGGTCTCGCACTCACAACGCATCCAGGCACCGAACCGGCGGAGTTGAGCATCGTCAGTCTCCGCGAAGCCTTGACCCATGATTCTCTCATGATGGCAGGGCGGGCATCTCTCGCCTGGTCGTTGCTTACGAAATTCAAGCGGGGCGGCGAGCGAGATCGATCGCTTGTCTCCGAAGCAGCCGTGCTCGCCCAAATGGCGGTCAGCAGCGACCCGGACGATGCGCTCGCGCACGTCGCCCTTGGCGAGGCGTATCGATACAATCAGCAGTTTGTCAAAGCGCGAACCGAGATTGAGAAGAGTTTCCGCGTACAGCCGGGCTCCCCGGAGGGCAATCGCGCTCTCGCGATGCTCCTGCTCGCCGAAGCGAAAACCGACGAGGCTCTCGACTACGCCGCAAAAGCGCAAGAGCTTGATCCCTCGAATTCTGAGACGCCGCTGGTGAAGGGCCTCATTCATCTCTTCAAGGCAAGGTGTGAAGACATCAATCAACGGAAGCCGCAATCGGAGATCGCCTCCAAGCTCTTCGAGGACGCGGTACGGCTTGGAGCTCCTGATTCACTGCTGACGTTCACGTATAAGTTCAATGCATGGCTGGACATTGACCGGGAAGACAGGGTCATTGCTGCATGCCTCCAGCAAATGGGACGGGCTGACGACAAGACGAAAGTCATCCTGAATTACCGGATTGGCAGGACATTCCAGCTGAGGGGAAAGTACAAAGAGTCTTTGGCAAGCTTTGACCAGGGTGTCCAACTCGCGGATCGTATCGTCACACAGGATCCGGGGGATCACACGACATTCGCCTACTATGCATTACTGCTGGCCCGCAGTGGAAAAAGCATGGAAACGGCGACCCGGATGATGCAACGCTCCGCTTCGATGACTCCGGCGCCTGCTCAGGGGCACTACTGGACGGCGCGTATGTATGCAGTCAAGTCAAATAAAGTCGAAGCCCTCAAGGAGCTTGCAAAGGCTGTCGCCATCGAATTCAATCTTCGCGAGATCCTCGACGCCGATTTTCTCTCCATGTCGAACGATCCTCAATTCGTCGCCACCATTGCGAGGAAAACGAATTAGACACTATTGAGGTTATGGCGGGTCGGAGCGCCGGGAGAGCA
>DOWV01000235.1:13724-14064 GCA_003519375.1 Bacteroidota bacterium | reverse complement strand
TTTTCTGGCTCCTGCACAAACCTACTTCGCCAACCCCACCCCGAATTTCATTTTCTCAGACACGGTCACGGGAAGCTTGCCCTTGAAAGAGGTCTTGCCGTACAGAGCTTCAGCGGTTGCTTCCTGCAGAGCTTTGGCGTTGTCGTACGCGCAGATGTAGGCCGGAATTGCCGGAGCGGAGGCTCCGATGTAGGGATTGCCGAATGATACTAAGGCAACTCGTCTATTCGTTGCCGATAGTCCCTGAAGAAACGCAGCTTGAGCCGGCGGCAGGGCCACTGTCCCGCTGCTCAAAACAATCTTGATGTACGCTGCGACTAACACGACATCAGCGTCCGCA
>DOWV01000235.1:8509-13610 GCA_003519375.1 Bacteroidota bacterium | reverse complement strand
GCCGCCTGGGGGCCCCCCGCCACTTCATCGCTTCGAAGCGAATCGCTCAGCCTGAGCTCGGTCACATTGCCTGACAATTTCTTGACCTCGTCAGGAAACGTCACAAGCCCTCGTGACATCATGGAATTTCCCTCTTTGTTACTCATGGTGAGCACGAGGACCTTCTGCGCCGGATTCAACGGGATGATCTTTCCGTCGTTCTTGGCCAGTGTGACGCACTGTGCCGCAATTCTTTTCGCTTCACGGTAATTCTCTTCCGTTCCAACCAGGACTGAGATCCTCTCAACATCAACAAATTTCTGCTTGTGGATCCCCACGCGCGTTTTGGCTTTCAGTATTCGTCGCACCGATTCGTCAATGCGTTTTTCGGTAATTTGGCCGTTCGAAACGGCCCGGCGGATTGCCTGAATTCCCTTCTCGAGATTGCCCGGGAACAAAATAATGTCACACCCGGCCTGAATGGCTTTCACCGTCGCGACATCAAATGGATATCGAGTCGTAATGCCGCCCATGGCCATCGCATCGGTGAAGACGAGTCCATCAAATTTCAACCGGTCTCTCAGCAGCTTCGTCATGGCGTTCGTCGAAAGCGTCGCCGGCAGGGTGTCAGCATCCACGGCTTGAATCCACAAGTGCGCGCTCATGATGCTGGAGGGCATTCCCTTCTTGAGCACTTCCTTGTAGGGATAGAGTTCCATCGATTCAAACTCTTTTGGCGAACTCGTCACCACACCGAGCTTCGCGTGCGTATCCGTGGCGGTATTGCCATGTCCCGGAAAGTGCTTGCCGGTGGCCAGCAGTCCGCTCTCCTGGTACCCCTTCACGGCTGCAACTCCTAGCGCGGCGACGAGTCGGGGATCCTCGCCGAAAGAGCGGGTATTGATGACGGGGTTGTCGGCGTTGTTGTTCACATCGAGGACCGGCGCATAGTTCAGGTGAACCCCTATCGCCCGCGCTTCGCGTGCCGTCAATCGGGCGGCTGAAGCGACCAGCTTTGGATCGCGCGAAGCCCCAAGTGCCATGTTGATCGGCAGGTCCGTCGCACCGTCGATGTACGTGCCGGCGCCTTTTTCGAAGTCCACGGTGACCAGCAGGGGGTATTTCGAAGCTTCCTGCAATCTGTTGAGTTCGGCCGCAATTTTCTTCGCCTCGGTTCTCGCGAACCACAGCCCGCCAATGCCATAGCTCCTTATCCACCCTTCTGTCTTCTGAATATCGGTGTGGGCCGGAACGAACAGCTGTCCGATTTTCTCATCCAACGTCATCGATTGGAGAGTGCGATTGACCCAGGCGTCATCGACCGGTAACAACTGGGCACGGAGCGAACTGACGAGAAGCGCGACTGCGAGTGCGACGGTAAGAGTTTTCATAGTTTTTCAGGAGTGACGTGAAAGCGTTGTTATATTTTCGACAAAGCCTGCTTGAGATCGTCGATGATGTCCTCAAGGTCCTCGATTCCCACTGAAATTCGGACCAACCCATCGGTGACACCGATGCGCAGGCGTTCCTCCGGCGGGACGGAGGCATGCGTCATTGTCGCCGGATGAGAAATCAGCGATTCCACTCCCCCGAGGCTCTCGGCCAGGGCGCACAGGCGAACCGACTTCAGAAATTTCTTGGCCTTGTCGAGGCTGCCGAGGTCAAACGAGATCATTCCTCCGAATCCCCGCATCTGCTTTTTGGCGAGCCGGTGCTGGGGGTGGCCGACGAGGCCCGGATAATTTACCTTCTTCACCTTCCTTTGCGTGTTGAGGAATGCAGCTACTTCCGTCGCATTGGAATCGTGGCGCGCCATCCTGACCGCCAGCGTCTTGATGCCGCGGAGGCACATCCAGGCCTCAAACGGGCTCAGGATGCCGCCGGTCGACTTCTGAATGAAGCGCAGCCGTTCGGTCAGCTTCGCATCGTTGAGCACGACGAGTCCGCCAAGCATGTCGCTATGGCCGTTCAGGTACTTCGTGGCGCTGTGGAGGACGATGTCGATGCCGAAATCGAGGGGATTTTGGAGATATGGCGTGGCGAATGTGTTGTCCACCACCGAGATAATCTTGCGTGATTGAGCCAGCCTGGCGACCGCCCGGAGATCGGTAATCTCCATCGTCGGATTCGTCGGCGTCTCGATAAAGACCATCCGTGTGTTCGGCTTGAGTGCCGATTTCACGGCTGCAAGGTCTGTCGTGTCAATGAAGTCGAACTGAAGCCCGAAGTCCGCCAGAACAAGCTTGGCCAGGCGGTAGGTGCCGCCGTAAACGTTTTGCGAAACGACGCAATGGTCGCCCGATTTGAGAAGTTGAAAAATCGCGGTCTCGGCCGCCATGCCCGAACCAAACGCCAGGCCTTCCTTTCCGTTTTCCAGCGCTGCGATGTTCTTCTCCAGCACGGTTCTGGTCGGGTTGGAGACGCGTGAGTACTCGTAACCCTTGTTCCTGCCAAGATCTTCCTGAGCGTAGGTCGACGTGAGATGAATCGGAGTCATCAGCGATCCGGTGGTCGGATCGGGTTCAATTCCAGCGTGGATCGCTTTGGTCGAGAAACCCATTGTAGCTCCTTTCAAAATGAAATCTGGTAAACGCAAGAGAATAGCACACAGAATACACAGATGATACTGATTGCCACAGAAAAATCTTCAGTGGTGGTCTCGTAGCATCGGTGTTGTCTGTGTGCTATTCAAGGGTTCAACATTTTCTATTATCTTGACATGTATTCAATCACATCAAACCGCGTTACGATCCCACTCACCTTCCCCTCGTCTGTGACGAGCACGGCTGGGTGCTTTTTCGAAAGAAACGATATCGCCTGGTTGATGTTTTCATCAATATGGACCGACGGGAACGGATGTTCCATAAGCGAGCTGACCGGCGCATCGAAGAGCGCAGGATTGCCGAGGACCGCGCCCATGAGTTCACTCTCGTCGACACTCCCTACCGACGCGCCTTTGTCGAGCACGGGAAGCTGGGAAATGTTATGCTCGCTCAGAAGATCGAGCGCTTTCCTCACCGTTGTGACCGGATCGATGGAAATCAGCTGGGGGACACCCCGTTTGGCCTCAAGCACAAACCTGAGGGTGATCTTCTCCGGAATCAGGTAGCGGTTCTCCCGCATCCAATCGTCGTTGTAGATCTTGCTGAGGTAGCGTTCACCTGTATCCGGCAGAAGCACGACCACCACATCCTGCTCCGTAAGGCGCTCAGCGAGTTTCAGAGCCCCGGCCAGCGCCGTTCCCGAGGATCCTCCGACAAAGATTCCTTCCTCTCTCGTCAGCTGGCGCGCGGCCAAAAATGATTCTTTGTCGGTCACTTCAATCATGTCATCGATGAACTCAAAATGAAGAGCTCCGGGGACGAAGTCCTGGCCGATTCCTTCTACTTTGTACGTCTTGAAATCCGGCGACATCTTCTTGGTGTAGAAATACTCTCGCAGCAACGACCCCTTGGGATCAACGCCGACCACCTTCACGTTGGGGTTCTTTTCCTTCAGATACTTTCCAACACCGCTGATCGTACCGCCCGTCCCGATTCCACAGACGAAGTAGTCAATCTGACCGCCTGTCTGCTCCCAGATCTCCGGGCCCGTCGTCTGATAGTGCGCCTCGGGATTTCTGGGATTGTAATACTGGTTTGCTAAGATCGAATTCGGAGTCTCGCGGACGATTCGTTTTGCGACTTCTGTATAACTCTCCGGTGACTCGTGCGGAACCGCGGTCGGTGTGACGATAACCTCAGCTCCGAAAGCTCTCAGGAGGCGGATTTTCTCGATGCTCATTTTGTCGGGGAGGGTAAAGACGCACTTGTACCCTTTCACAGCCGCGGCAATGGCAAGACCCATTCCGGTATTGCCGGATGTTGCCTCGACGATCGTTCCCCCAGGCTTCAACCGGCCCTCACGTTCAGCCTCCTCAATCATCACAAGCCCGATTCGGTCTTTCACCGAACCACCTGGATTGAAAAACTCGACCTTTGCGAAAATGAGCGGCTTGCAATGTTGGACTGAGCGGCCCAATTTCACCAGAGGCGTGGATCCTATCGTTTCCAGGACGTTCTTAAAGTGCTTAATTTTGTTGATGTCTTTGAGCATATCTCCTCGTTTTTGGCAAACTGATCAAAAAAAGTGTCAAAATATAGCACAAATCATACGGAAAAGAAACTTTTTGTCCAAAACGCATCTCGCACCAGCGTGCGGTGATCAAATATGCACATTCTCGAGTCGACCCTCTTTCGGGAATTGTCTTGACATTGGTACTACTTTTCACTATAATTTCACCCCAATTTTGATGCAAAACGGGTCGATTTTTGTCAAAAACGTGAGAATTTCATAGGAATTTATGGCGACAACAGCTGATTTCAGAGTAGGTATGGTAATTCGGTTCAACGGAGAGCTTCACCGCATAGATGAATACATACACAGAACTCCCGGTAATCTAAGGGCATTCGTCCAGGCAAAGCTGAGAAACTTGAAGTCCGGCAGAGTGACCGAAAGCAGGTTCAGATCGGGGGAGGAAGTCGAAGAAGTGAGGCTGGAGCAGAAAGCGTTCACCTACCTCTACCACGATGGTGCGAGCTATCAGTTTATGGACAAGGAATCGTACGAGCAGATGCCTGTTTCGTCAGTTGCGTTGGGAGATGGCGCAAAGTTCCTGAGAGAGGGAGAAACCGTGCAGTTGATGATGGTGGGAATGGACATCGTAGCGTGCGAAATCCCGTTCAACGTGGAGCTCAAAGTGGTTGAGACGGTCCCTGGCGTCAAGGGTGACACCGCTTCGGGTGCCACAAAACCTGCGAAGGTCGAGACCGGCGCCATGGTAAACGTTCCCTTGTTCATTAACGAGGGAGATGTTATCAGGGTCGATACCAGGAATGGTCAGTATCTGGAACGCGTAAAGAACTAGGGGGAAGACCGAGCCTCCCGGTCAGCACCGGGGGGAACCGAAAGAGCCTTAAAGCTCTCGTCCTTCACATCAGCGTTGGAATATTCATGGATCTTTCATACATCAAGAAGGTCATCAAGCTCATTGAAAAAAGCGAAGTGGATGAGATAGAGATTGAAGAAGAAGGGAAGAAAATTCGCGTCGCCAAGAACCGGAACTCTCAACCACAGTATTTCA
>DOWV01000235.1:0-8326 GCA_003519375.1 Bacteroidota bacterium | reverse complement strand
CAAAACCTGAAATCAAGCTCCACGAAGTCCGTTCTCCCATCGTCGGCACGTTTTATCGCGCCCCGGCGCCCGACGCCGAACCGTATATCGAGGTCGGCCAAAACGTCAGCGTCGGCTCGGTGCTCTGCATCGTCGAGGCGATGAAGTTGATGAACGAAATCGAAAGCGATATTGCAGGCCGGGTGGCCCAGGTTCTTGTGGAAAACGGCAAGCCCGTCGAGTACAACCAAGTCCTTTTCTTGATCGAAAAAGCCTGATCGACTGCCGCTTGCCCCGATCGGCTCATTCCCGTATTTTGACATCACGCTTCTAACTTTAGGGAACTCGTTTGTTTAACAAAGTCCTCATAGCAAACCGCGGCGAGATTGCGCTCCGGGTCATCCGCGCCTGCCGCGAACTGGGGGTCAAAACAGTTGCCGTTTATTCGGAAGCCGACCGTTATTCACTGCATGTCCGATTCGCAGACGAGGCTGTCTGTATTGGTCCGCCGCAGAGCAAGGAGAGCTACCTGAGTGTGCCCCGCCTTATTGCGGCGGCTGAAGTAACCAACGCCGATGCCATACATCCGGGATATGGTTTCCTCTCTGAAAACGCGAGTTTTGCCGAGATTTGCGGAACCTCCGGCCTGACATTCATCGGTCCGAAACCCGAGTCCATTATGTCTATGGGCGACAAGGCTCTGGCAAAGGACACTATGCGCAAGGCGGGTGTCCCGGTGATCCCCGGAAGTGACGGCGTTGTGTTCGATTTCAATGAGGCCAAACGGATTGCCGGAGAGATCGGATACCCGGTGATCATCAAGGCGACGGCAGGGGGTGGAGGACGCGGGATGCGCATCGTGCGTGAAGCGGCCGAATTCGAGAATGCGTTCCGGACGGCAAGCCACGAAGCGGAAAAGGCATTTAGCAATCCTTCTGTGTATATTGAAAAATATCTTGAGCGGCCGCGCCACATTGAGATCCAGATTATGGGCGATCGGCACGGCAACGTGGTGCATTTTGGCGAGCGTGATTGCACCATTCAGCGCCGCCACCAGAAACTCGTAGAGGAGTCTCCGTCACCGGCCATCACACAGGAGATTCGCGAGGCTATGGGGGCTGCCGCCGTCAAAGGTGCGAAAAGCGTCCATTATCAAGGCGCCGGGACCATCGAGTTCCTGCTCGACAAGGACAAGAGTTTTTATTTCATGGAGATGAACACGAGGATCCAGGTCGAGCATCCTGTGACGGAAGAAGTAGTGGGGATCGACCTGCTCAAGCTGCAGATCGAGGTCGCGGCGGGTGAGCGGCTCAAGAAGATGAAAGTGAAGCCGGAGTGGCATGCGATGGAATGCCGTATCAACGCCGAGGATCCGATGCATGATTTCCGTCCGTCGCCGGGGAAGATCGTCAGCTTCCACATGCCCGGCGGTTTCGGCGTCAGGGTCGATACGCACGCGTATGCGGGTTATGAAATTCCGCCGTACTATGATTCCCTTGTGGCGAAGCTCATCGTGAAAGCGAAGACGCGTGATGAAGTGGTTGACAAGATGTATCACACGTTGGACGAGTTTATCGTGGAGGGGATTCACACCACGATTCCGTTCCACAAGAAGTTGATGAAGAACGAGCAATTCCGAAGCGGTGATTTTGATACCAAGTTCGTCGAACAATTCAATTTCAAAGACTAACATATCGGGCGGACGCTTTGGCGGCATTTCGGCCGGCGCCCGATCCGCTCAACGTCATCGAACCATGTAACGACCAGACGAGGATACAAAATGACGTTTCCAGAAAACCTCAAATATACAAAGGACCACGAGTGGATGCGGATCGAAGGGGAGTTCGGATGGGTGGGGATCACCGACTATGCGCAGGGAGAGCTCGGAGACGTAGTGTTTGTGGAGCTTCCGGCGGTCGGCACAAAGGTCCAGCAGGGGAAGTCGTTCGGCACCATCGAAGCGGTAAAAGCTGTCTCCGACCTTTACGCCCCCGTGTCGGGTGAAGTAGTGGAGATCAACAAGGACGTCCAGTCCGCGCCGGATGCTGTGAACAAAGACCCGTACGGAAAAGGGTGGATGATCAAGATGAAGGTGGGGAACGCGGGTGAAGTGGGCGTTCTGCTGAATGTCGATGCTTACAAGAAGCTCGTTGCAAAGTAATCGCATCATCTGCCGCCCGCGGCGGCGTCATTGAAATGCGGGCGACGTGCACCATCGGTACAAGGGTTCGTGCGCGGGTTTTGCCCGCGCTGCGACGCCCAATGAGAGTCATCGTGCTCTCGACGGTCAATATTCTCCCTCTATGAAGACTCCGGCTGACGCACAATCGGTGGTTGGAGGGTATTGGAGACTCAGCCGTTTGCAGCGGGCGCTTGTGTCTGCGCTGGCAGTCGTTCTGATCCCCACCTGCCTCGGCCTCGCCTACCTTCTCTCGGATTTCTGGTTCGTCAATCAGGCGAAAGAAAAGGAATTCGTCTCCGCAGCGACGCGCGATACGCTCGTCCTGTCGGGATATGACCGCGCGGTGGCAGTTTTCCTTGTCGCCCAGACCGCTTACTCGACGCCTGCCCTCCGCGATACGCTTCGCCCCCGGTTTGATGAGGCTGTCCGTTCGCTCCACGCTGTCGGGACGCAGTATGTTAATTCCCTCTCCGATATTCATCGCGACCAGCGCAAAGAGCTTCTCGAGTCCTTCAACCGTCTCTGGGTCAAGTTTGACGATCTCGTTGACCGCTCGGAAAAGGTCTTTACGGATGCGCCCCCTCCCCCGAAATGGAAGAGTGTTTCCGCCCGGATGCCGATGTCGTACCTCGAGAATCCCGGCACGTACTTTGCGGCGATGAGAACCCAGCTTGAGCAGACGTTGCGTGCTGAACTTGCCGAAGATCTGCGATTGGTCGATCACCTTCGGGCAGAAATGAAGGTTACCACCTATCGCGGCTTCTTTATAGCGTTCCTTCTCTTTGGTCTGGGAACTGCGCTGGCGGTTCTCATCGTGCGTCGGGGCCGGCAAAGCGAGGAACGGCGGCGCCGCTACGAGACGCTCCTGGAAGCCTCCATGAATCCGGTTGAGCTGGTGGACATCAACGGCGCGATCCTCTATGTCAATCCTGCATTCGAGCAGGCGATCGGACGACCTTCGAAAGACCTCGTCGGGAAATTCGTGTTTGAGGATGTGCGAGTTGTGAACCGGCCGGGGTCGGGGAGAGAGATGTGGTCTGCGGTCGCTCAGCAATTGGCGGCGGGTGAGGCATGGACGGGAGAGGTCGAGATTCGAAAAGGTGGGGAGCAGCCGCATTTGACACTTCTGATCATTTCACCTGTGGTCAATCCGGGTGGGGGGGTGGTCGAGGCGGTCGGCATCCACCACGATGTGACTGAACGGCGCGAGCTCGCCAGGAAGTATGCCGAGTCGCAGGAAAAATACCAGAACATCGTTGAAAGCTCTCTGGACGGCATTGTCATCATCCAGGAAGGGAAGCTTGTGTTCGTCAACGCATCGTCAGCCAAGATTTTCGGGTACGGCCTGCCGGAAGAAATGCGCAACGTGAACTTCATCGACACCGTCGCACCGTCGAACCGGTTCCTCGTGTTGGAAGGTTACGACGGGAAAACGATCGGCGACGACATGCTGCGGAATTTTGAGATGAAGGGACTGACCAGGCAGGGGAACATCATCGACCTGGAAGTGAACGCGAAGCTGGTCTCCTGGAACGGAAAGCCCGCCGTGCAGGCTTCGTTCCGCGATATCACCAAGCGTAAATCGCTCGAACGCGAGCAGGCGCTCTGGCTGTGGGAACAGGAAACGATGAGCACGATCGACCGGCAGCTCGTCTCGAGTGTGAACCTGCAGGCTGTGCTCGACACCATTTCGTATCACGCCAAGGCGCTGACGAGAGCAGACTGGGCCGGGGTCATGATGCTCGACACTGAGTCGAACCTGGCCCGGTGGCGCGCCGTGGCGGGAAATCGTGTTTCAATCCCGCCTGATCCCATACCCCTTGAGAAAAGCTATTTGGCTCTCACCCGCTCCAAGGAGCACGTGGTGATGAAGGACGTCGCGGAATTCCGCCAGGCTGAATTCCTGCCGTTCGCGGGAGAGAACATCGTATCGGCAGTACGATTCCCGCTCATTGTGGATCGGGAGGTGCGTGGCCTGCTCGTCGTCGCCTACAGAAGAAGCCACGATTTTACACTGCGTGAAATCAGGCTGCTGACGTCACTCGCCGAGAAATCCTCGATCGCTCTGGCGAACGCCCAGCTGTACGACAATCTTCTCTCCCGTGAGCGCGAACTCGAACTCCTCTCTGGTGCCCGCGTACATGCCCAGGAGGAAGAGCGTCGACGTATTGCGCGCGAAATACACGACAGCCTTGGCCAGATGCTCACGGCAATCAAGTTTAACGTGGAAATCCTGGAGGATGCGGCTGATCTGCAATCAGAGGAGGACCTCCGGCGGCTTGCCGATATCAAGTCGCTTCTGGACAACGCTATGGCAGAAGCCCGGGAAATCTCGTATAATCTCATGCCGAGTGTCCTCGTCGACTTTGGGCTCGTGCCGGCCCTTCAGTTCCTTGGCGAGCAATTCCAGAAACGGAACGAGCTCAGAGTGCAAGTTCACACAAGAGGTGTTGAAGGAAGACTCGATTCGTCGATTGAAATCGGGCTCTACCGCATCGCTCAGGAAGCGCTGAACAATATCGCGAAACACGCCGAGGCACACGAAGTGAACGTTCAGCTCATAGGAGACTCGCAGGCGATCCGCCTCATTATTGACGATGATGGCAAGGGCTTCCAGATTTCCCGGTTTGAACCGCGCACGGCCCGGCGGCTGGGAATGGGGCTCGTCAGTATGCGCGAACGGGCTGCATCCTTCAACGGGCTTTTTGTGCTCGATTCCCGTCCGGGCCGCGGAACAGAAATTATTGTAGAGATACCAAGGGTGGCATTGGAAGCCAATGGATAAAATTCGGGTTCTTCTGGCTGATGATCATACGCTCATCCGGAGCGGCATTGTCACGCTTTTGCAGTCGAGCAAAGATATTCAGATCGTAGGTGAAGCGGCGGATGGTGACGAGGCGATTCGAAAGACGGGAGAGCTCCTGCCCGACGTTGTGGTCATCGATCTCTCGATGCCGAAGCTTTCAGGTATCGAGGCGACGAAGATTCTCAAGCGCAAGTATCCAGACACGCACGTTCTTGTTCTCACCATGCACGAGAATGAAGAATATGTCTTTCAGATCCTCAAATCAGGGGCATCGGGGTATGTTCTGAAGAGCGCGGGAAAAGAAGAGCTGAGTGCTGCGATTCGAGCGGCGTCAAAAGGGGAGAAGTTCTTCAGCCCAAGAATCTCGCAGTTGATGGCCGAAGGCTATGTGCGGCGCGTTGATCATGAATCCGGGGGCGAACGGCAGCAGAATGTGCCGTTGACGAGGCGGGAACGGGAAGTCCTTTCTCTCGTCGTTCGTGGCTTGACCAACCAGCAAATCGCCGATCAGCTTTATATCAGTCCCCGAACTGTCGATACTCACCGCACCAACATCATGCAAAAGCTCGACATCCACGATGTCGCCAACCTGGTCCGCTACGCCATGGATCATGGCATTACGTCGGAAGGGGACGGTCTCACGCCGAAAGCCTGAGATCCCTGCGCTGATCCAGCCGCTTACCGCCTCTCCGTAATGCTGTACCTCTTCATGAGCCGGTACATCGTCGCACGCCCGATTTTCAATTTCCTTGCCGCCTCAACAATGTTCCCGTTTGTCGATGCCAGGGCCTGCCGCAGATTCTCTTCTTTCATCCTATCCATCGATCGTACATGTTCGGGTCCCAGCGTAAGGGGAGAGTTGTTGTTGGCGTCTTCGTGCGATCCGAATGTGACGACTGCCATGGGGATGTCTTTTTCGGTGATAGCCGGCCCATCGGCCATGAGGACCGCGCGCTGGATGGCGTTTTCGAGCTCCCGGATATTTCCGGGCCAAGCGTATTCATAAAGAAGCTTCAGCGCCTTCCTCGTAATACCGAGATCGGTCTTTCCAACCTCGCCTGCGAATTTCTTCAGGAAGTGTTCTGCGAGAAGGAGAATGTCCGAACGCCGATCGCGCAGAGGAGGAAGCATGATCGGGAATGTCGCGAGTCTGAAGTAAAGGTCTTCCCTGAACATCTTCTGTGAGACCATCTTCACGAGGTCGCGGTTCGTTGCGGAAACCAGCCTCACATCGGTGGTGAGCGTTTCGTTGCCGCCGACCCGCTCGAATTGCTTGTTCTGGATGACCCTGAGGAGCTTTGCCTGGAGGCTCAGGTCGAGCTCGCCGATCTCGTCCAGGAACAACGTCCCTCCGGATGCCTGCTCGAATTTACCGATTCTCCGCTGGTGAGCTCCCGTAAAAGCTCCTTTTTCGTGCCCGAACAGTTCGCTTTCCAGCAAATCGTGCGGAATGGATGCGCAATTGACAACCACGAAGGGATCTTTGGCCCGGATGCCGTTGTAATGGATGGCCCGCGCGATGAGTTCCTTTCCAGTCCCGCTTTCTCCCAGTACCAGGACGCAGATGTCGTTGTCTTTCACCTTCTGAACCAGCTTGAACACTTCCTGCATCGCCCCGTTGTCGGAAATGATATTCTCAAAATGCACGGGCTTGCCGACCGCCTCGCGGAGCCGGGTCACCTCGCGGGCAAGATCATGAGTCTGGATTGCGTTCTTCACACTTACCTCGAGCTTCGCGAAATCGACGGGCTTCGAGAAATAGTCCGTTGCGCCAATCTTGAGAGTCTCAATAGCGACATCGACCTTGCCCTGTGCCGACAGCATAATCACCGGCAGATCCGGGTAGCGTGATTTTATTCGTTTGAGAGTCTCAACGCCGCCGATGCCCGGAAGCATGATGTCGAGCAGAACGAGGTCCGGTAGCACAGCGAGAGCCTCCAGGCAGTCTTCGCCGGTAGCAAACGTGCGCGCCTGGTAACCCCACTTCTTGGTCGCCCAGTGCTCGAGAAGCCTTGAGATGGTTTCTTCATCGTCAACGATATAAACTTGCCGTTCTTGGGGCATGTGCTCCTTCCTCAGAGATTACTTGTGGCTCTTGCTCGGAAATTGAAGGGTAAAAGCCAGACCTTGTTCGATGCTCTGGATATTCAGGAGCCCGCCTTCGAGTTCCACTACATGTTTCGCGAAGGCCAGGCCGAGCCCCTCGTGACGAATCTCGATCCCGGGGGACTGCGTCCACCGGAATTTCTTTCCCACGACCGCGGGCGAGGTGCTGAGAATGCCATGGTCGTTGTTGATGATCTCGATTTGAATTCTATGTTCAAGTCGCGATACGTTCATCCCGATATGACCGCCCTGCGGAGCGAGTTCAATCGCGTTCGTGAGCAGGTTTTCGAAAATCTGAAGGAGATGATCAGGACTTGCTCCCTCAATATAGATCTCGGAATCGCTCTGCATCGACAGAGTGATTGACTTGGCGAAGGCCAGTCCCGACAGCCGGTCGATCGCCTTCTGGGCGAGGAGGCAGACGTCTTCGCTCCGGCTTTCGACGAGCTGCCGGTTTCGCTCGACCACCTCGGATTCAATGTAGTTGTCGAGGAACCTCGAGAGTCGTTTTCCGGCATCGCGAATAATGGTGACGTACTCTTCCTTCGCTTCTTGAGGAAGTTTCGGGTCACTCAGCATCACCTCAGCATATCCGATAATGGATGTGAGTGGCGTTCGCATCTCATGCGAGATGCGTGTAATGAACTCCGATTTCCATACGTCCCTGTTGAGGACGGCTTCCATGCTTGCACTCACTTGAGGCCTCTTGACATTAGTAAGGTTCTCCCGCGCGTACACTACACCGTAAATGGAATAATTCGCGTCCGCGGGATTCATCATTACTATAGTACCTGTCAATTGACGTGCCAGAAGTAAGTGATGCCGAAAAACCGAAAAAAAGCCTGCATCTACATCCTAAGAAAATTGAGCGAAGCTCTGAAAGTCTCAGAATGAGATCAGAAGTCCTCTGTATTCTATACATTGGGTCAATTTACGAAAAAATTCGTTCATTTGCAATGTTTCTTGATGGGACACTTCTTGTGTACCGACATGAGCCATATAATCACTATGAGACACGCTCGACCGCTTCGATGAGACAATGACCCTGTGATTGTAAGGCTTTTGAGATTGGCACGGGTCTTGATAGATTGGTATCAGAACGATAAATTGAAAATGACCAACCCAAAACATACTACTTCGGAGACAACAATGAAAAAGTCAATCGTTATCCTCGGCGTCGCAATCCTCAGCATGGCGCTTGTTTCAAACGTGATGGCACAAGCCACCGCAAACCAGACAGTCAGCCTGGCAGT
>DOWV01000004.1:1185-6478 GCA_003519375.1 Bacteroidota bacterium | reverse complement strand
CAGATCAACTTCGTCGATCTGCAATCGTTGACCGGCATTCGCGGTGCTGATTGGTTCATTGGTGAATGGTTACTTGGCTCATGGGTGACGCGCTAGGAGGTCTGCACCTTATGCTCAAGTCTCAGCACAATAAACTCCGCCGGCCGGACCACCGCCATGCCTATTTCGACAACCAGCCGTCCTTCGAGAATGTCCGCGGCCGTCATCGTTGATCCGAATCCGCACTTGACATAGAAGGCCTCCTCCGGTTTGGTGCCCTGAAGGGCGCCGTCACGCCACTTCAGCGTGAGATAGTTCTCAATCATCGCGCGAAGTTTGGCCCAGGTCGCGGCGTCGTTTGATTCGAAGACAACCCAGGCAGTCGATTTCTTCAATGATTCCTCAACCATCATGAAGAATCGCCGGACGGATACGTAGCGCCACTCGTTATCGTTTCCTGCCAGTGTCCGCGCTCCCCAAATGAGCGTCCCCTTGCCCGGGAACGTGCGAATATCATTGATGGACTTGCCCGCCACAGAATCCAGGTACATCGATTCATGCGTTATCTCGTCAACAAGGATCGCCGGTGCCCGAACACTATTGAGTGCAATATTCGCCGGAGCTTTCCATACTCCCCGATTCGTGTCCACGCCTACATAGACTCCCGTGACCGCTCCGCTCGGCGGCAACGTCAGAAAGTGATTCTGCAGCGTCGTTTCGACAAAAGCGTAGAGCTTCTTGTCCGAGTTCCAGTACTCGCACACATCGCGCTTTTTCCCCCGAAAGTACAAGACCACGTTCGACGGGACCTTGCCGTTGTTGAGATTGTAGCAGCATTTCAACGAGGTCTCCAGGTAGGGGTAGTACGCCGCACCGTATTTCAGGTCTCCGACGAACGCCTGGCGGTTGGCGTCTATCACCGTCTTCGTCGTGAACGGATTGCCGGATACCTGAACACGGTTATCCGGTTTCTGATCTCCCCCCCAGGCATCCAGTATCGCGAACCTGTCTTTCATCCCGCTGCAAAGCCGAAGCATGGATTGGGCAACCTGTGCATACTCGCCGTACGCAAGCTTCACGGCATCCGGAACGACGACAAGCGTCGGTTCATCCTGTCCTTGAAGCGTATCCAATCCTTTGAGCAGATCCTTTCTTGACACGGGAGCCGGCGGAACACCCACCGACACGACATAACACTCTCCTCCGCCGTTATCAAAGAACATCCTCAGGCAGTAATACAGGGGATAATTCGGGATTGAGGGAGAGATGGAATCGACGGCATATCCGCCGTTTGAGGCATCCGAGACGGCCAGTTCGATGATCTCGCTGCCTGGATCACCGAAGTAGTTCACGTATTCCGTGAAAGAGCGGATCTTCGTGGGGATGAGATGAAGATCGTTGGCGGCGAGTTTCCTCGCTTTCGCTGTGTAGCCGATGAAGGCTGGTACAGCTGATGGCACTTCTGCTATCGAGGGCGGGAGATCATGGACTTCTTCAATGGAGACTCCGGGAGTCTTGAAGGCGGATCCACTGCGTGTCGATCGTTTCTGTTTCATCATCGCCTCCCTGCAAACGAGCTTCAACAATCACACATTGATAATCATCTTCGAGTGTCCACGGCGACAAGCTGGTTCATTGCTGAAGGGTTCATTGGTTGGTTGGGGAATGCTGAGTTGGTTCATCGGTAAGGCGGGCAAGTTGGCGGAAATTTGCTAATTCGTGATCACCTCCAAGGGCTTGTCCTAAGCCACCTCATCTGCCATAATATACATCCTTTTGGCGACAGTTCAGACAATGGAGAGTTGAACGATTCCTTTCACTAGTCCTCTCAGCGATATCCCGCGGCCTGCAACTCAAAAAGCTGAGCATAGCGGCCTCTGGCGGCAAGCAATTCCTCGTGTGTCCCGAGCTCGGCCACCCGCCCGTCGGCAATAACCGCAATCCGATCGGCAATGCGCACGGTCGAAAACCGGTGCGAGATCACGACCCCGATACGTCCCTTGAGGTTTTCTTTCAGCTCACCGAAGATCGCAGCCTCCGCTTCCGGATCGAGCGATGATGTCGGCTCATCCAGAATCCAAATGTCGGCGTCACGGTACATCAACCGGGCAAGCGCAAGTCGCTGCCACTCGCCGCCGGAAAGGTCGTGCCCTCCTTCGAAAAGTCTCCCCACCTTCGAATTGAGACCATTCGGCATCTTCTTCAGCAGCCAGTCGCTCCGGGCATTCCGCAGCGCCTCCAACACGCGCTCATCGTCCACTGCTCCGTCCGGCCGGCCCAGAACAACGTTTTCCCTGACGGAGAGTTCGTAGCTCGCGTAGTCCTGGAAGAGCACACCGATTCTGCTGCGTAGCGCGAAAGGGTCCACTTCTTTTAGATCGACGCCTCCGACGCGAACGGATCCACGATCGGGATCATACAACCGAAGGAGGAGCTTGACGAGCGTGCTCTTCCCCGCACCGTTTTCGCCGACGAGTGCAATCAGCTCGCCGCCCCGTATGTTCAGACTCAATCTTTCGAGTGCGGTTTCAGTGCCGCCGGGATAGGTGAACGCGACTTCGTCAAACTCAATTCCTTTGATTTGACCGCCGGGCAGTGTTTTGGGATTTGTGGGCACGGGGAGCAGCGGGCCGATCGCCAGGAACGAAAAGTAGTCGTCGAGAAACGTCGTGTGCTGGTCGACGGCGACAAAGGTGCTCGAGATTTGCGCGAGGGTTCCTGCTACCGATGTAAAGGCGCCGATGACAAGCACGACACCTCCCGGATCGATCGTGCCGGCGACTCCCCGCGCTGCAACGAAGAGGTACGCCAATGCGAGTGTCGTACCGGTCACGAGTCCGGTCAACAATGAGATGCGGGTACCCGACCGGTACATGAGCTCCCTTTGCTTGAAGAGATCTTCGGAGAGCGACTGATGTCTCCCGAGCAGGAACCCGGCCAGAACGTAGGCACGGATCTCCTTCGACGTGCGGGGCTTGACGAGCAAATCGCCCAGGTATTCGCGTTCGCGCTCCTCCGGAGTCTCTTTATAAAAGTACTCGTAAAGGCGCGATGTCACCCGACGCTCGAGGGCGAGCGACAACACTGCCGCGGCGAGCGCGAGAAGGACGAGCACGTAGTGCAGGCTTGCAAGGAGAGACGACATGAGAATGATCGACACAACATTACCCGAGAGTCCCAGGACTGACCAGGTGAGGTCCCCGGGTCGCCATGACACATCCCGCTTAGCGCGTGCGAGCCGATCGTGCCAGTCGGAGTTGTCGAAATGACCGAGGTCGACCGTCGAGGCGCGTTCCAGTAAACGTTGTTCCGCTTCGAGCTGCACGCGTCGGACGAACAGGTTCCTCCCGTATCCTGAATACGCGCCTACCGCCCTCTGCACACCTGTCACAATCCACAATCCGATCACGATGGGAAGGAGGTCCCACATTTCCAGGGATTGTATCCGGGCCTGAGCGATGCGATTAACGAGTTCGGCTCCGAGATAGACGGCGACGGGGGGCATCGCTGCACTGAGAACCCCCAGCACCGAGTAGCGGATGAGCGACCGGGGCGATGCCGTCCATGCAAGTGTGAGAGCCTGCCTGAGGTTCTTCCTCACCCTGCGGGCCCGACCTTTTGTTATTGTCTCAGGCGCTTTCACGATCTCACTTCAGTAATCTGATCCGGGACCATTCAACAAAGGTGTTCCGCCGAAGAAAAGTGCATTGCTGCGGCTTGAGTTCGGCGTTACGGGACGTGAGTACACTTGCTGTGGGCCGCGGGATAGGGTAAGTGCGAAACGGGTACCTGGTTTTCCATTCGAACACTTCAGGCCACGGTCCGGGTTCCCGGATGGACGGCTTGCCCGGGCGGGATTGAGGAAGGGAAAATGGGCGAAGAACGGTCGGCGGGTCTGGTGTCGAAGCTCCGGGGTGTCACGATGGCGAATCCACAGCTCTTCGCCCCCCCCACCAGCCTCATCATCGCCTCCCCCCGGACCAGCTTCAACATCCGATAATCTTCAATCGATATTGGATATTCGAAGAGCCAAACAAATCAATGGGCCAAAGGTCAATAGTCGATGCGTGGACTGCTTCACTGATTCGTGGGTCGCGGGTGGAAGTCGACTGCAGGATTATCACCGCTCAAGGCTCTCCAGATACAGGTTTTCCACCTTCTTCCTCGCCCAGGGAGTTCTGCGGAGGAACTTCAGACTCGACTGAATGCTCGGATTCTCCGTAAAGCACCGGATCTTGATCCTGAGTCCGAGTTCCTTCCAGCCATACCTATCGACTAGGTAGTTCAAGATCACTTCGAGGGTTTTGCCATGGAGGGGATTATTTGGCTGGGGGGTGATCATGAGTAGTTCAAATCTACTTCAATATCCGTTGTTCTTCAATCGATTTTCGATGAGCCGGATCTTCCCTCACCACGTGGACCACAATTCCGACATTCTTCGATCCTGTGTGCATCCTCAAGGTCGACCACCGAGCGGATCCGCACGACCTGGCTCCGCGCCTGCCGACGGCGATTGGATTCGTTCTGCCCGGGAACTCAACGTCTCGCAGAAAACCGCTTCGATTTTCACTATTAGATCGCTATATTCACGGCTGAGACTTTAGAAGTCCTCTCAAAGACTCTCACGCCAAGCCGCCCCGACAAAGAACGTCCCGATCAATAACATCGGGATGAATCGGGGTAAACAACGTCGCTAAAAAACATAGAATTGTTATTGCCCTTTGCGACTCGGCGCCAGCCCCCGCCCGAACGACCGGCCCCGAACTTGTGATGTTCGGTCGGGCGGGCTCCACGCGGTCTGGCGGGGCTTTGCGTGATTCTTCCGATGAACCTCAGGGAGTTACATGTCAAAACTCAAAGGAATCGAAAAAGTACTGATCATCGGGTCCGGGCCGATTGTCATCGGTCAGGCCTGTGAATTCGACTACTCGGGGACCCAGGCGTGCAAGGCGCTGCGGTCGATGGGCTACAAGATTGTCCTCGTCAATTCGAATCCCGCAACCATCATGACCGATCCCGGGATGGCCGATGCCACGTACATCGAGCCGTTGAACGAATATGCGCTGACCGAGATCATCAAGAAGGAAAGGCCCGATGCGCTTTTGCCGAACCTCGGAGGTCAGACAGGATTGAACCTCTCCTCCGTGCTGGCGAAGAAAGGGATTCTGGAACGATATGGTGTGAAGGTCATCGGCGTCAATATCGACGCCATAGAACGGGGTGAAGACCGGACTGCGTTCAAGGAAACGATGACCCGGCTTGGAATTGAAACACCCCGGAGCTCGGCAGTGATGAACGTCGAGGATGCAGAAAG
>DOWV01000004.1:0-968 GCA_003519375.1 Bacteroidota bacterium | reverse complement strand
GTCGCCGCAAGAGGTTTATCGGCAAGTCTGGTTCACCAGGTACTGATCGAAGAATCAGTGCTTGGGTGGGAGGAGCTCGAGCTGGAAGTGGTAAGGGATGCCGGAAACCGGATGATCACTGTTTGCTTCATCGAAAACGTCGACGCGATGGGTGTGCATACGGGCGACTCGTTTTGCACGGCGCCGATGCTGACAATCGATCAGGAATTACAGAAGAGGCTCCAGAAATATTCCTACGATATCGTCGAGGCCATCGAAGTGATCGGCGGAACGAATATCCAATTCGCCCATGACCCGAAGACCGGCAGGGTTGTTGTCATCGAGATCAATCCGCGTACCTCGCGCTCGTCTGCGCTCGCATCGAAAGCGACAGGATTCCCGATCGCCCTCGTCTCCTCCCTGCTCGCAGGCGGACTCTTGCTCAAGGACATTCCATACTGGCGCGACGGGACCCTCGATAAATACACGCCGTCGGGCGACTATGTCGTGGTGAAGTTCGCAAAGTGGGCGTTTGAGAAGTTCGAAGGTCTTGAGGACAAGCTCGGCACACAGATGAAAGCCGTCGGCGAGGTCATGAGCATCGGCAAGACCTACAAGGAAGCGTTTCAGAAATCCATTCGCTCGCTCGAATCGGGCCGACACGGTTTGGGCTTTGCCAGGGATTTCAACAGGAAGCCCCTGGACGAGCTGATGAATCTGCTGACCCATCCTTCAAGCGAACGCCAGTTCATCATGTACGAAGCGCTGCGGAAAGGGGCCGGCATACAGGATCTCTACAGGAAGACATACATCAAGCCCTGGTTCATCCAGCAGATGAAAGAGTTGGTTGACCTGGAACAGAGAATCCTCGGCTTCAAGGGAAAGCAATTGCCGGACGCTCTGCTGATCCAGGCGAAGAAGGACGGCTTTGCAGACAAGTATCTGTCGAAGCTCCTGGGCATTCCTGAGAAGGAGCTGCGTGAGAAACG
>DOWV01000127.1:23907-27876 GCA_003519375.1 Bacteroidota bacterium | reverse complement strand
CAATCAATCAAAAGGGGGCTGAAATGAACACACTACGTCGAGGTTTGATAGCGCTTCTTCTTCTGAGCGGAGGCGCATGGGCACAGGGAGCCGGGCAAACGGTGGCCGGCGACCGGACCTCAGTCGATTTGACGATTTACAACCAGAATCTGTCTCTTATTCGCGAGGAGCGGCAGATTCTCCTCAACAGGGGTTGGAACAAGGTGATTCTGCCGGAGATCCCGGCGACGATCGATGCAACGTCGCTCCACTTCATGAGCCTGACCGACCGGACGGGCGTCAGAATTCTGGAGCAGAATTATCAATACGACCTGGTGCATCAGGCGAGGGTTCTCGAGAAGTATGTGGGGAAGGAGATCGAGTTTATCAGGGAAGACGGCGCCACAAAAAAGGAGTATACGGTCAAGGGCCGGCTCATCGCGACCGGTTATACGGCGCAGCCGCAGTACGGAGATGCGCTGCCGGTCTACGGTGCCATCGGCGGAATGATCGCCGAGATAGACGGGAAAATCGAAATCAATCCGGCGGGGCGTGTGGTGCTCCCTTCGCTCCCCGAAGGTCTGATACTCCGTCCGCAGCTCAACTGGCTCCTTACATCCAACCATGAAGGAACGCACAAGACGGAAATCAGCTACCTCGCACGGCAGCTCAACTGGAGCTGCGACTACGTCGCCATTCTGAACTCCGGTGACTCAAAGGTGGATGTGACCGGCTGGGTCACGCTCACGAACAGTTCCGGTACGACGTTCAGGAACGCCGGACTGAAGCTTATCGCCGGCGATGTCAACGTGGTGAAGAAGGGTATGGAGTATGAGAAAGTGCTGGCCTCAAAGATGGGCGCGGTGGCCGACGCCGCGGCGCCGCAATTTACGCAGAGCGAGTTGTTTGAGTACAAGATGTACACGCTGCAACGCCGGACGGACCTGGCGAACAACGAGACGAAACAGATCGAGCTCACGTCGGCTGCGAATGTAAGTGCGAAGAAGGCGTTCATCTATGACGGACTCGATAATCAGTGGCGGTTTTGGTACCGCAATTACTCCTACCGGTCGCAAGCGAGTTTCGGCCAGCAATCGAATGCGAAGGTCGGCGTTTACGTGACGTTCAAGAACGCCAGGGAGTCGGGTCTCGGCATCCCTCTTCCGAAGGGGAAGGTGCGCGTCTACAAACGTGATGTCGACGGGAAGGAACAGTTTGTCGGCGAGGACCTGATCGATCACACGCCAAAAGACGAAGAAGTGCGGCTTTACCTCGGCAATGCATTCGACATCGTCGGGCAGAGGGCGCAGAAAGATTTCAGGTCGATGGCGGGCGGACATGTTGTGGAGGAGACGATCGAGATCAGGGTTCGCAATCACAAAGATGAGGCTGTGGAAGTGCAGGTGTACGAGCACCCGTGGAGATGGAGCCAGTGGGAGATAACGAAAAGCAGCGGCGAGTGGACAAAGGTTGACCAGACGACGCTCAGGTTCCCGGTGAAGGTGGAGAAGGATGCGGAGAAGGTGGTGAGTTACACGATTCGTTACACGTGGTGAGGCCGCGGAGGCGCGTGGCGGGGGAGCACTACCTCCCCCGCACACCCCTGGCGTTACTTGCCTTTTCGGATGTAGATATCGCCGTTGAAGTTTGTGAACTGGAGCTCCTGTCCGCCGCCGTTGATCGTCGCCCGCACTGCCCTTTCAATCGACACCCGGAATTTTCCTTTCTTCCCTTTGTTCGCCTGCACGATCGGAGAAGGGGCGATGTTCTCAGTCAGCACTTTCAAGTCGAAATCGCTGTAGATCTCTCCCTGATCGGATTTCGTATAGACGTTCGCCTTGAGGTCGGACGGCAGGGTGACGTCGATCTTTCCGTTCAGCGAGCTGAACGACATCGACTTCTGCGGATTGATCTTCACGAACGTCGCGGTGAGATCCTCGTTGAGAGCATGGGCAACAGCAGATCCGGAGATCCCCAGGAGCTTGACGGAACCATTCGTGCAGTTGACTTCCAGGTCGCCGTTCACGTTCTCCACTTCGATGTTGCCGTCATTCACGGTACTCAGATGCATCGAGCAGTTTGTCGGCACGCGCAGGGTAAGATCCACAGTCCGTGACCCACCTCCGCGCATCGCTGTACCGACGGAAACGACGTTGTCGTCCTCCTCAACCGTGAGCCCCGTGTTGTTGTTCGGGATCAGCTTCAGACCTCCGCGCCTTTCCGATTTTTCTTCATCATCCTCCGAGGCCCGGACACGCGCCTCGACGATGACTTCTTTCATCGCGGCTCCTTTGACCGTGATGCTTCCACTGACGAGGCCGATCTTCAGCATCACCGGCCGCGACGGGTCGGTGAGCGGCACGTTCACTCTGTCTACAGGTGTGTCCTGAGCCAACACCAGTGCCAGCGAGCCTGCCATCAACAACAGCACCATCCATATCATTCGCGCATTTTTCATTTCAATCACTCCTCCCTATTGTCATGTCGTTTATTCATTTGTCAATTCCGTTGAAGGTCACCAATCACCCGCAGATCAGCTCAGTCGTGCTTAAGGACATAGATGCTGCCGTTCAGCGTATCGAACGAAAACTCCGGCCCTCCCTTTCCGACCCGGACGGTGTGGAAATCACCGCGCCGGTAGATTCGCCGCGACCCCTTGCGTACTTCAACAGTCCGCTCATCCCGTGGTACTGAGGAGACGTCGAAATCGGTGAACACCTTGCCGTTGAACGTCTTGAGCTTAATGTCGGCATTCAACCCGTCGTGCAGGGCCACCTCGATCTTGCCATTGACCGTCTTGAATGAGCATTCAGAGCCCGGGTTTCTCGTAAACGAGACCTTGATGGGCCCGTTGACCGTCCTGACCAGGGCCGGTCCGTTAATGTCGCTCATCTCGATTCCCGCGTTCACGTTGCTCACTTCAAACTCCCCTTCCACTCCACGTACCAGGACTTTGCCGTGGTTTATCGTCTTCAGATAAAGACTCATTTTATGGGGGACCTTGAGATCGAAATCATAGATTACGTCATATCCATAATAGTGCCATCCCCGGTAGTTGACCCCGTCGCGGTTCCGCCAGGGAGCATCGACATAGAGAATGATCTTGTTCTTCTCTTCCCTGATTTCGAGCTTCACCTCCTGCTTCGCCTCTTCGATTTTCTCCTTCGATTCCGCCCTGATCTCCCGGGACGCGACGAGCTCAATCGTCCCGCCGTCGTACCCCACCACATTAATCTCCCCGTTGATATTATCGATCACCAACTGCCTGTTATCTGCAGCCGACAACCGGAAGCTCTTCTCAATCTTCTCCTTCTCGGAGAGAGCATGTTTCTGTCCGAAGGCACAACCGGCAGTCACGATCAACAATCCGCAGCCTATCAAGACCGGCTTGAGGCAACGATGTTTCATATTTCGCTCCTTCCTGATTCCATGGCCTACATTCCCTGGGATTCCATCTCTTTGAGACGTTTCTCGACGTGCTCACGCACCGTTTTGTTGAGGTCCTTATTCTTCAGGAGCTGATTCAGCGCGGCAATGGCCTCAGCGTCGTGAACGGTCGTGATGACTTGAATGAGAGCAAGCTGAACGAGCGGAGAGCTCTGGCGCAACAGCGAGCTGATGATTCCCTGTTTCACCTCTGCCTGATCATAGAATTTCAACAGGGCTTCCAGCGCGGCCAGCCGGACATTCACAACGGGGTCGTAGTTGAGCGTCTCGAAGAGCGCTGAGGTGACCTCTGTGTCGGGTCTGTTGATGCGTTCGGACCAGTTCGCTCCGCGAATCCTTTCGCTGGCAGACTCCGTTTTCAGAAGCGAGAGCATCACAAGCCGCTGCATATTGACGACTTCGTTCCGAAGCTGAGCCACGTCACCATTGGCGCCATTGCCGGCACCGTCGATGCGGAAACCGACCACATACCCCACCAGCAGAAAGACCAGGGCGATCCCGAATTGAACAGCCGGCTGCTTCGGCCAGAGCCGCTCGATCAGG
>DOWV01000127.1:22632-23716 GCA_003519375.1 Bacteroidota bacterium | reverse complement strand
CCGGCATCTCCTCGGGAATCCGTCCGAGCTCCGTCCAAACCTGCGTCAGAGACGTGAACTCTTTTTTACACGCCTTACAGGTTTTAAGATGGCGCTCGATGGCGGCCGCGTCGGCCTCGCTCACAGTCCCGCGAAGGTAATCGGGAAGTTGATTCAAAACGTGTCGTATGCGTTTCATGAAGTCACCTTGATTCTCTCTCCGTAGCCCCGGCTCTGTCTGCGGCCTGTACGATCCTGATTCACGATTGGTCCCGCGTCAGTTTCTCATACTCCCGTTTCAGATCTTTAAGGGCGTGGTGGATTCTTGCCTTGATCGTCCCGACCGGACAGCCGAGGATTACTCCGATTTCTTCGTACTTCAATTCCTGGTATCTGCTCAACACCAGCACTTCCCTTTTCTCCTTCGAGAGGCGCGCCAAAGCGCTCTTCAGCAGATCCGACCTCTCATCGTGCACCAGCGAGTCGTCGGGAGCCGGATCTTGATCGGGCGGATCATCCGTCTCTTCGAGGGGCCTTTCATTCTTCCACTTCCGGAAGTGGTCGGACGCGGCATTGCGGGCAAGTTGATACATCCAGACTGTGAAGGGTGCATCGCCGCGGAACGAATGTCCGTATTTCAAAATGCGAAAGAACACATCCTGCACAAGATCCTCGCTCGAGTCGCGTCTGTTGGTGACACGGACGAGGAAATTGTAGAGCTTCACATGGTGCCGCTCAAACAGTATCCCCAGTTTCGCGACGTCGCCATCGCGGACCTGAAACATGAGTTCATTATCTGACAATGAGAGCATTTCCACTCTATCCTGAATCGGATCCCTCGCGGGGGTTTGTGATATCGATATCAACCGGTCTTTACTACAGACCGAGCCTGGCTCAAAAGGTTGCGTGAAAAGGAGATGGGAATTCAAAAGCGTCTTAGGCACTTAAAATGTGTGAAATTCAAAGCAATTGCGAGTTTTCTTACTTGTTGGAATGGCTAAAGAAAATCAAAATTTAACTTGACTTTATGATATCGTTATGATATCATTGTGCTATCAGATTCACGAAAGGAGAGCAAAATGAAAACCGTAACTGAAACGACTGC
>DOWV01000127.1:12588-22467 GCA_003519375.1 Bacteroidota bacterium | reverse complement strand
GCGAACGCGTATTTGATCTACTACATGGCTGAGAACCGGCTCCCGGTGTATCTCTGGCTCGAGATACCGCTCGCCATCGTGACGATGATTTTTCCCGCGGGTCTTTTCGTCGTCCAGCCGAACGAGGCGAGGGTCCTTGTCCTGTTCGGAAAGTACATCGGATCGGTTCGCGAGGCGGGATTCTGGTATGCGAACCCGTTTGCCGTAAAGAGACACGTCTCGCTGAGAATCAGGAACTTCAACAGTGAGAAGATCAAGGTGAACGATCTCCAGGGGAATCCTGTCGAGATTGCGGCCGTGGTCGTATGGCACGTTATCGATTCCGCACGGGCGCTGTTCGACGTGGATCACTACGAGAACTTCGTTGCCATCCAGAGCGAGACAGCTATCCGGGCACTGGCATCTGAATATCCGTACGACGCGGCGGATGACAACGTTCCTTCGCTGCGCGCGAGGCCGCAAGAGATTGCCGAGCGCATGCAGCACCAGGTTCAGGCCCGGCTCGAGATTGCAGGTGTCGAGGTTCGGGACGCGCGCATTAGTCATCTGGCCTACTCCCCCGAGATCGCGCAGACGATGCTCCGGCGTCAGCAGGCAGAAGCTGTCATAGCAGCCCGCAGGAAAATCGTTGAAGGAGCTGTCGGTATGGTCGATCAGGCTCTTCACATGCTGAGCGAAAGGAAGATCGTGGAGCTTGATCAGGAGAAGAAAGCGACGATGGTGAATAACCTGATGGTTGCGCTGGTTTCCGAGTCACAGGCACAGCCGGTGATCAACACGGGCACATTGTACCAATGAGCGAGAAGAAAAAATATCTGCTCCGGCTGGATGAGAGCATTTATGCTTCGCTCGAGAAGTGGGCGGCACACGATCTGCGCAGCGTCAACGCGCAGATCGAGTTTCTCCTTACGGATGCGGTACGCAAGGCCGGAAGGCTCAAAGTGGAAAACAACGAGTCCGCAGAGGACGATACCGCAACATCCTAGATCTGCCCGCTCCTTCTTGAACGCTGACAGCAGAAGGGATGCCTGACATGGACATCTATAGACATACACAAATCGGTTACGTTATTCTCGCGGTGTTGGGGATCGTCACCGCCATTCTCCTGATACTGACGCTCACCATCGGACTCACTGGGCTGGCAGTTGGAGTATGCGCCGCCCTCCTGCTTGTCTTCTTCCTTTTCGGCACTCTCACGGTGGAGGTCTCTGCCGAGGAGTTTTCTTTCCGGTTTGGCGTCGGCCTGATCAGGAAGAGTTTTGCCGTTTCCGACATTAAGTCCTGCGTCGTGAGCTCTTTTCCGTGGTACTACGGATGGGGGCTCCGGTATACGCCACGCGGCTGGCTGTACTGCGTCTCCGGTCTCGCAGCCGTGACGCTGGACCTGAAAAACGGGAAAGCGATTCAGGTTGGAACCGACGACGCGGAAGGTTTAGCCGGCGCCGTGACCCGCGCAATTCGTACGATCACACATCGATAAATGATTGCAGAGCGAATCGAGGCTCACCGCCTCCCACATCTTGAGCTCTTATCACCGCAGGCTCACCGCAGCACTCCGGTGCGCTTCTCCGGTGATTTCTCCTGTGTGAAGACAGGTATTCTCGACAGCCGCTATGAGATCCGCACCGGGGACCGATGCATCGCTACCGTGCAACTGAGCGGGCTCTTCCGCCCGACTGTGAGTGCGACGACCGGGGAGGGCGCGTGGTTCTTCGAACCCGTGGAGCGTTCTCTTGTCGTGCGGTCACAGCATCCGCTGCGCGATGTCGCGACTGTCGATTTGGGTTTTTCGGATCAAGGGGGGATTTTGCGATTCCCCGACGGACGCGTGCTCATTTTCTCGTCGGATTTCTGGAGGGGGTGCGCTGAGTTCCAGACGCCATCAGGCGATCCCGTGGTTCGCTTCCGATTTCACGGTATGTTCAGACCCTCCGCCGAGATTGATGTCCTGGAGGGCGGCAGAAAACTCCCTGAACTCTCGTGGCTCCTGATGCTCGGCTGGAGCCTCATTGTAGGATATCTCTAACGCCGGACCTTCAGCCACGGCACACTCGTTTTAAGGACCAGAGGCCATGAAATCCATTAAAGGACTCGTCGATCACACACTTACCTGGAGCCAGCTCAAAGGACTGCGAATGAGCTATGAGCTTCGTTTCGGCAACGATCTTGTCGCCACCCTGCAGTTTCCGAAGATGCTCAGCTCAAACGCCACGGCCGAGAGCGGTGACGGAAGCTGGGCCCTCGAGCGGTCCGGCGTTTTCGATACCAAAATCACGATCCGAAGAATCGAATCCCAGACTCCTCTGGCAAGCTTCACGAGAAAAGCGTTCAAATCGGGCGGCTGTATCCAGCTGGAGGGGGGTGAAACACTAACGATTCGAAACGACTTCTGGGGCCAGGCGCACGAGCTTATTACCGAGGGCGGAGAATCCCTGTTCGAGCTGAAGAGCCGGGGCTTCTTTAAGCACTTCGTGGATGTGAAGATGAACCGGAGGGCGCTGCAGGTGGAGGAGTTTCCAAGCCTCCTCATATTCCTCTTCTATATTGTTCTTTTGGGACGGCGCGATGCGGCGGTGCACTCGGCGGTGCACTAGTTGTCGAAATAAATTTCGAACTACAGGGACCGCTGCACGGCGGCGACTCCGGCACCCTTTTCGAATCTGTATCCAGCTTTGACCAACGCTGATTCTATCGCTGCGACTGTAGCGACGATATCACCAGCGGTGACGGCGCCCATGTGACCCACTCTGAAATACTTCTCGCGCAACGCAGGATGTAAACCTCCGGCGATTAGGACTCCGGCGTCATCGACAAGTTTGACCAGGTTCTTATCCACTCCATCCGGGTAGTAGATTGCAGTCAGTGTTGAAGCTTGCACATCCGGGCGGACCGGTAGTTGACGGAGTCCGATCGCTTCGATGCCGGCTTTGAATGCGGCGCTCAATGAGCGGTGCCGGGCGAAGCGTGCGTCCATGCCTTCCACCAGTATCTCCTTGAGGCTGACATTCAGTGCCCAGATCAGATTGACCGCCGGCGTTGCGAAGTAGCCGGGCTTACGGCCTTCGTATGCCTGCATGATCGGGAGCCATTCAGTCCAGTCGGAATAGACGCTTCCCACCGGGCGAGAGCGTTTGCGGAATGCGTCCATGGCCCGCGGACCCGCCACCACCAACGCAAGGCCCGGCGGCACGCCGATCGCTTTTTGCGAAGCCGTCAGAGCCATATCAATTCCCCAATCCTCCTGCCTCATCTCCTCCCCCGCCGTTGCACAAACTCCGTCGACGATCACAAGTGCGTGGTACTTCCGCCCCAGAGCGGCAAGCTCCCTGACATTCGCAGCAACTCCCGTGGAGGTGTCGACATGCGTGATCGTCATAACCTTCGGCCGGATTGCCTCGAGGGCCGCTTCCACTTCATGGATCGGCGGAGCATCGCCGACAACCTTCGCATGGCAATGCGTCACTATCGCTCCGTGCCGTTCCAGGATCTTCGCAAACCGGTCGCTGAAATAACCGGTATTGACAACGAGCGCTTTGTCGCCGGCCTCGACGACATTCGCAGCGGCCATCTCCATCGCCAGTGTGCCGGTGCCCGGGACAACGAAGGGTTGTCCCGACGGCGACACGAACACTCTCCGCATATCTTCGAGTACCTGGCCGTAGATCTCGATGAAATTGGCTGCGACGTGGCTCGTCGTCGGCATTCCCATTGCTCGCAGCACTGCAGGCGTAAACTCGACGGGGCCGGGGATCATCAGAAGCTTTCGGTTTTTCATGTCAATTCCTTGGCAAGAGTGGATTGTGTGGCCGCAAAGTACATACTGTTTCTGTCAGCTTCAACGGAAACATTTTTTTCTGCACGGTAGTCCAGCGGTCCGGCAAAAGGGTGAAAAGATCCACAGGCCGCTCCTGACGGAGCTCGACGGGATTTCGTGGTCGTTCGAGGCTACGAACAGGTCGTCCCTGACGGGACTCATCCGAGGAAATTGAGAGGCAGAACACGAGTGTGGCGAACCGTGGTGTCGATCGATCTTTCGTCCCGAGATTGACTGAAGCCGGGAGGAGACAAGTGAAGCTGGGGCATTCAGGCCCGGAGGACAGAGCGGCAAGAGGCCCTCGATGGAAAAGGCGAAGGTCTTCAGAGGGATGAGGCGAGGTCTCATGAAGGGCAAAACTGAGGGGCGGGTCGGGACTCGCCCCTCCTGACGGATCAATCGTTACTGTGCTTTCAGCTTCTTCAGGGCCTCAATGCCGCTCTCGCTCGCGGGATCCAGTTCGAGAGATTTTTCGTAGTTCTTGATCGCAAGCTCCCTTTCCCCTGCCAACGCGTACGCCTCTCCCAGACTGTCGTACACATTCGAGGATTTTGGATATGACTCGACATTCAGTTTGAACACGGCAATCGCTTCGTTCAGCTTCTTCTCCTGAAGGTATTCGTATCCCAAGGCATTCATCTGTGCTTCAGAAAGGGAGTATTCATCTTTCTTCGTCCGGAGTTCGTTGAAACGCGAGACCGCAGCCTCGATGCCCGATGTCCGGATCATCTCCCGCAACAGATCGACCAGCGGCCGCGAAGCCGGACGAAAAGGTTTCCCGTAGAGAATTCCGAGCACACTCTCGGCCATCGGTCCCAGCGGTGCGCCACCCGTATTGTTCAGCAGCACGACAAGCGACTTCGTGCCGGGGATTCGCGTAATCAACGTATTGAATCCGTTGATGCCGCCCCCGTGCGAGATCACGGACACGCTGTCC
This sequence comes from Bacteroidota bacterium, assembly GCA_003519375.1. Classification (GTDB taxonomy): domain Bacteria; phylum Bacteroidota; class Ignavibacteria; order UBA10030; family UBA10030; genus UBA9647. Next base: position 17,716 of record DOWV01000127.1, on the reverse strand, counting down.
TGGCTTGAACCCACACGTTGTTTCCCGACAAACCAGCCGTACGCATAGCGCATGGATGCCGGCCCGCCGCCGGCAGTGATGCGCGGTTCAAACATCGTGGCTTTTGATTTTTCAGAGAGGATTTTTTCGCCGTAGAGCGCCTGATCCCACAGATACAAATCCTCGGCCGTCGAATAAAGAGAACCGGCAGAGTACGGAACCGTCATGTCGAGGTAGGGTGCGTTGATATACCCGCTCCCCCGTTTCTGATATCCGGCAGCCCGCTTCGGCAGCACCGGCTCCGGCATATCATAGCCGCTGTTCGTCATGCCGAGCGGCTTGAAGATGTTCTCGACGACAACCCGGGCATACGGCTTCGAGGTGAGTTTTTCGATGATGACGCCGAGAATGAAGTAGCCGGAGTTACTGTAGGTGAATTTCGTTCCAGGTTCAAACTGCAGCGGCAGGTCCCAGAACACCTTGATGAAATCCATCGGAGTGAACGGGTTCCTCGACATCTCTTTGCCGAAGTTCGGCATCTCCGTATATCCCGGGATGCCGGAGCTGTGTGTGAGGAGTTGACTGATCGTGATCTTGTCGCCGGTCGCTTTCGGATACTCCGCGATGTAATCTGTGATTTTGCCGCCGAGATTGATTCTCCCCTGTTCGGCGAGCTGGAGTATGAGTGTCGCGGTGAACTGCTTGGTAATAGAACCGAGCCGGAATTTTGTGTCCGGCGTGTTCGGGATATTCCATTCCTTGTTCGCTTCACCATAGCCCTTCCTGAATATCACCTTCCCCTGGTCTGCAACCAGCACGGCTCCGTTGAACTGAGCGTACTCGTGATATTTCCCGATGAGATCGTCGATTTGCTTCGCCTTGTCCTGCGCAAGGATTGCCGATGACATCCCGGCAACGAGCAGGGCCAGGGACAGAACAAGACCTGCAGCGCGGATCCGGTTTGGTAGTCTCATGGTGGTGTCCTTTGATGAGAGTGTGTTCGAAAGCTTCGGGTCCAACCTCCTGCGATCCTGACGGATTGGAGGTCCGCTATTGTTCGGTGCAGTTGACGAATGCGGGTCGGCGTGTTTTCTGGCGGGACCGGACAGCAGGCGCGGCTGGAGATACGTGGAAGAGAAGGGAAGGTTGCGGACTCGTTCGGCGGATCGAGCCCCCGGGCCGGCGGTCCCGGCCTGAAAAACAGAAAAGCGCCGGACCAGCCGGCGCTTTCCATTCTTCTTCCGATCCTCTTCAGTTTGCGGCGACGAGCAGCTCTTTCTCGATCGCTTCCTTCATACCTTCTTTCGGGAGCGCTCCGACCGCCATCTTTGGCTGCCCGGACAGGGGCACGAAGAGAAGCGACGGAATGCTTCTGATACCGAACGCACCGGCCAGTTCCTGCTCTTCATCCGTGTTGACCTTGTAGAAATTCACCTTGCCGCTATACTCTTTCGAGAGTTCCTCGATCACCGGACCTACCATACGACACGGTCCACACCATGGCGCCCAAAAATCGATAACGGCGGGAAGCTCCCCTTCAAACTTCCACTCTTTGTTCTTTTCGTAGTTGAAAACCTTCTCGAGGAAGGCTTGTTTCGTGAGGTTTTCTGCCATATTGAGCTCCGTTTACTTTTTATGGATGTGTTTGCGCTTCAAACTTACGGCCGGGGCTGGGAATCAAGCCTCACGCAGAATTTGCCCGTCTGCGGGCCTCAAAAGTATGATGCGATAATCCACGAAAGGGTTCACGAAGCTTCTGACAGTCCACATCAGAGCCCTGACAACAGTGGATCGCGACCTTCGATGTGACCCGGCCACCCGGCTTACTGTTCTGACCCGGATTTGATGGAGGCGAGTAGTTCAGCCCTGGGGTCGAAAACCACGCTACCTGGTTCGGCGCTCAGAATGACTGGAACGATCGGCGTGGCTTTTCTCTCGGCCGGGATCTGCAGGACGACGATTGAGCTTTTCCCCTGAGAGGTGAGCACCTCAACGGTGAGAGGAAAAGCGTACGGCTCGCCTTTGCCGGACTGAATGACCTCGACGGTCAGTGTATGCGTTCGGTCGTCGAATCTCCAGCTTGCAGAAACCTCCGGCATGCCGGGTCTGCGGAGCCACTGATCGAAGAACCACCTCAGGTTTTTGTGCGCCACCATCTCCAGGACCTCGCACAAATCATCAGATGTGGCTGACGAGTGGCGATGCCGCCGGTAGTACTCCCTGATGCCGCTGAAGAACAGCGTGTCTCCGAGCATCGAGCGGAGCATATGGAGTACCCATGCGCCCTTCTGGTAACTGTTGGTGTTCAGCAAGGCGACGAGATTCGTTTGCAGCGTATCGATGACCGGTCTGCTGAACGTGACGTCTGACTGAAGTATTTCCCGTCTCAGCTTCTTCATCCCGTTCCGGAATGCCCCGGCGCCTTCGCTTCTTTCCACCCAGAGCTGCTCAAAGTACGATGCGAATCCTTCCGAGAGCCAGAGGTGACCCCAGGACTTCGGGGTCACGGCATCCCCAAACCATTGGTGAGCGGTCTCGTGAGCAATAAGACCAATGCTGACACTCCGGCGCATGAATACATTGTCCGCATAGAAAATTGCGCTCGCGTTCTCCATGCCTCCGTACCGGGTGGAACTCTGAACGTGTGCGAGTTTTTCGTACGGGAAGGGCGCAACGAGAGTTGAAAACAGCGTGACAATATCACCAGCGTGCTTGAAGGGCCCCGGGAGGTAATCCGACAGCTCCGGCACCGCATAGACCGATTGTTGGACACCCGGCGGGAACTCGCTGAGTCCCGCAGCGGTGAGGCCAAGATCCACCTGCGTCAGCGGCCCGGCCGCGATGACCATCAGGTACGAAGGAATCGGCCTGTATGTTTTCCAACGCGTGAGTGATCGCGGGACCGAAGGATTCTGCTTGTCGGGAGGAAAAGCCCGCTGCTCAATGAACTGACCGTTCGCCACCACATTCCGTTCGGCAGGGCCGATGACATTCCATGAGACGGTCGCTTTGGCATCAGGACGGTCGATCGTGGGAAGCCAGCGGCGTGCCCTGTCGGGCCAGTTGTCGCCAAACGCGGCCCATCTCCCCCGGCGATCGGTGCGGATGATCAATCCATCATGAACCTCTCCGCCGTACCAAACGATTACGAGAGCCGTGTCCGGTCTTATCCGCTCCGCGCTGCCAATGAAAAGATCTATTGAGGAAGGTTCTCTGCTATACTTCGCCGGCCTACCGTCGACATACACGCTATCGACGACAAGATCGGCCAGATCGAGAGAGAGCCGGTCAGCATCTCTCTTGCGTACTGCGGTGATGGCAGCACATCCACGAATCGACCTGCCAGAGAGTGGCAGGATGATTGTGAAGTCATAATTGACGACCGATGCGCTGTTCCCGGGAGCCGAACCGGCACGCGGAGGGACATCAACTCCGCAGGCCAGTATGACCAGCACGGCGACCGCTATCGAAATGGATCTCACCTTTCTCCCCGACTATCTATTATACAGTTTACGTCCCGCCTTCTCGTACGAATCTCCCGGAGTCCAGAACGGCGCCTCTTTCATATCGCCGATAATGCGCGCCGCGTGAACGTACGCTTTGCAGAACTTTACGAAATACGAAAAGTTGAAGTCATCCCCCGCCTCATCTGCGGCCGTGTGGTAGTACTTGTTGATTTCGTCTCCGAAAGCACGGAACCCGGCGCTGAAGGTGGGTGCCGGCACACCCAGAGAGGCGAACTTTGTGTTGTCAGACCGGTTGAAGAGATTCTGTTCCGGGACCGGGTCTTTGATCGCCACCAATCCGTATCTCCCGGCCCCTTTGATAATAGCATCCCGGGCCGTGGTTCGCTCGAGTCCGACGACGGTGACGATGGTTGTATCATCAAACCCGGCTCCGTCAGAGTTCAAGTCAAACACGATGCGGTTCATCGGAACCGGAGGATGTTCCGCCAGGTAGCGGCTTCCGAATCCGCCGACTTCCTCGCCCGTGAGAGCGGCGATGAGGACGGAGCGTTTCGGAGGCTGCGCACTGAATGAATGTGCAGCTGCGATGAGCGCAACGGTTCCCATGGCATTGTCACGAGCGCCGTTATAAATCGTGTCGGCCGATGCACCTCCCCGGGGAGCCCTCGTGCCAATGTGGTCGTAGTGCGCCGTCAAGAGCACGTATTCGTCGCGCAGCCGGGGATCCGAGCCCCTGACGAGACCGATCACGTTCGACGTCTTACTGATCTCTACCCTGATGCCCGGAGTCTGGATTGAACCGGCAGACACTTTCTGCCTCTCGGCCTGCGCACCCAGCGCACCGGCAGTGTCCTCGACGAGAAAATGTACGAAATCACTGCTGCCCGACTGAAAATCGAGACCTGCCCGTCCGAGGAACGAGAGAAAGAGCCGCCATTCCCGAGGTCCGCGATAGAATTCGACAAGTGCGACAGCACCACGTTCGGCGGCCGACTGGCGTTTTTTCTCGGAAAGAGATGTCAACGATCCGACAAAATCACTTTCTGCGGCTGCACCGAACCTCGCGACCGCCAACTTTCCTTTGAGGTCGAGGCCCTTGAAATCATCGATCTTGCGGTCGGGATCCACCAGGCCGTAGCCAACGAAGACGCATTCGCCGCTCCAATCGAGCGCTCCGCCGTTGCGAATCATCATGTTTTTTCCCTGTCGCATCGTATCCGAGCCGAGCACGATCTGCCCTGTCGCCGGCGGTGTGCGGCGGGTGAGAGAGATGTTCTGAAGAAAACCCGGGGCGCCTTGCACCGGAGCGAGTCCGGCCGAACGGAATTGTTCAGCGATATATCTTGCCGCTACTTCGAGCCACGGCGAGCCGGTCATCCTTCCCCTCATCTCATCAGATGCGAGGAAACGGAGGTGCGCTGCGTACTCTGCCTGGCTGAGCCGGTCTTCGGGGAACGATGCTTTTGTCTGTGCCCGTCCACCGTCGGCTGCGAGTGAGATGAGCATGGCAAGCATCGCGGCATGAAACAGTGTTTTCTTCATGAGTTGCGGGGCCCTTTCTCGATTGTTCACTATAATAGCACACTGATCACACAGATGATACTGATACTCACAGATGGATGATTCAGATTTTAAAGGTAGAAGAGAAATGGGCGGTGCCGGGTTTCGTGATCATCGGAGAA
>DOWV01000127.1:0-12378 GCA_003519375.1 Bacteroidota bacterium | reverse complement strand
TAGAGGTAGAAGAGAAATGGGAGGTGCCGGGTTTCATGATCATCGGAGGAAGAGGACGGCCACACCTGCAACGGCGACGACGGCTCCGATGATAGCGCGCCAGGAAACCTGCTCTTTCAAGACGAAGTGCACAATCGGGAGCATAAGGATCGGGACGGTCGCCATCAGCGTCGCTGATATCCCCACGCTTGTATATGATACGGAGATCAAACTCAGCGTGATCCCCAAGAACGGTCCAAGAAAAGCTCCGAGGAAGGTCAGCGAGAGCGCCTTCCGGTCTCTCAAATAGAGAGCGAGCACATCGTTATATTCGCCCGCCAGCCTTGCGATCGGGAAGATGACAATGATGGCGGAGACGATACGAATCAGCGTTGCGACGAAGCCATTCACAGGGCCTTCGTTGAACGCCATTTTGGCCAACACCAGTCCTCCGGCCTGACCCGCTGCCGCGATGAAGGCGTACATGATTCCTTTGCTGTACGAACCAGGTTGAACTGAAGAGGACGCGCGCTGTTCGAGGACCACGAGAGCGATGCCGAACAAGGTCACCGCCATGCCGATAAATCCCATCGAACCGAGAATCTCTCCCAGCAGGAGATACGCCAGCAATGCGCTCATCGCCGGTGCAGCAGACATGATCAGCATCCCCGTGCGTGCGCCGACGCTTTCGTACGCCTTGAACAGAAACGTATCGCCGATGACGAGTCCAACGATTCCGCTGATGACAAGGTTCCGAAGTTGCGACGTGGAGAGATGGGGCTCGAAACCGGCAAGCAGGACAACGGCGAAAAGCAGAACTGCAGCGACGAGCAGGCGGGTGACATTGAGCCTTACCGAGCCGACCCGAAGGGCCGCGGCAGAAAAGGCAAGCGCGCTGCCGGACCAACAGCACGCCGTCAGCAGCGCGCAGATTTCACCAAGATATTGCATCGACCCCTATTGGTTCTCATTTGGAAGAGTGGCGGAAGGCTGGCGGAAGACCGACGCAAGACTGCCGCAAGAATGGCGCGCGATCTTACAAGCCGCTCTCCGTGCCGGAGAACAACGACTGCAGGTTCAGCGACCCCGTCCGGGCTTTGCTGGCAAGCGTGACATAGGTCCGTGCCAAAGCGTCTTTTCCCGCTCCGAGCACCGTACTCACCAGCCCCAGCGCCTCACCGAAATCCGCCGGCGGGAGCGTGTGAACAATCCGCGTCCAGATCGCCTCCTCGAGAACATTGAACGCGGTCTGGACCTCGCTCAGGTCAAATCCCGCGGCGTAGCGTTCACGTGCAATCGAGTCCGCGTACGCGATCATCGGTCCGAGGTTTCTTTCTTTGACAGCCCGCGTCGTCAGGACGAGGAGAGCTTTGAGGCGTTGATGGACCTGCTCTCGCCCGGCAAGTTCATAGTTGCTCAGGTGCGAGCGCTCCATCGCTTCAACGGCTCCTTCGAGAATTTGGGACGACGACTCGTGCAAAAGTTCAGCAAGTTCCATGGGACTTCCTTTGGACTCTTAGTAAACAGAACCACTGTAAGTTCTTCGACACCCGCCTGCAGAGCGGGACAGTGCAACTTCCGGAGACGATTGGCAGACCGGAGACACAACGATGGTCGTTTCCGAACTTCTCTATTTGACTTCGAGATAGTCTTTGTCGGGCAATTTTGGAAACGGCGCGTGCGGCTCGGTTTGATACCAGAACGCGACGGATGCGATGTCATCCTGGAGCGGCAGGTAGCGTCCTTCGGAACGCCAGCCAAGCGCCTGGATGGTGACTTTCAGATCCTTCTCAAAACGGATCGGATCCATGATATGCCAGCGGTAAAGACCAAATCGTTGCTGTGAATTATACAAACCATCGGGGCGTATCACCTGGGACAGACCGCTGTACGGTGTGGAGAACTCCTGGTACTGGTGCGTCACCTGATTCTCGAAATTATACGAACCGCAGAAGTAGTCTTCCGTGCCCGTGCCGCAGATGGTGGGGTACTCGTCATCACCGTCGAGAAAGAACTTGATCTCCCCTTCCCCCCACCAGCCGTTGTTATTCACGCCCCACGCCAGGTACGTGCCAACAAATTGACCCCATCCCCTGACACCTTCAAGAATCGTGTAAATTCCCTTGTACGGAAGGGGATTGACGCGTCGGAATTGGGCGTGGAAATATGCCAAGTCGGATGGGACATCAGTGAGCGTATAGTCGACTTGATAGTACAGTGTCATATCGGCTTCGCCGATGTTTTCCATCGTGATCCGGCACGATTTACGGAACGGCATCTCCCAGTAGCAATTGAAGGCACTGCCCGGATTCACGGCCACGGGGAGCGATGAGATATGCGAATAGGTGCCCCACCCGTTTCCGAAGAAATCTCCGACAGGGACTTCGACCGATGGCTGCTGTTCACCGTCCCAGTAGATGCGGAGAATGGAGAACCTCCAGGTACCTGTCGGTGTCATCCAGATATGTTGGATCGCGCCGGGACCGTTGATTTCCGCCAGCGTGAAGGTGCTTTTCTTCTCGATCTTCACCGAGGGTGAAATCTTCCATCCCCTGCCGAGATCCCGCGCGGCCTTTTCGCCCGTACCGGTCATAGCCATGCCGGCCTTCCCTTTTTCCCCTGTGAAGTTCTCCGGGGAGATTGAACGCGTTTTGGCTTTCGAGAGGCGGGAGAGATTTCCGAGATTCAAATGAAGCCCGTCGAACGGGGCTCCCTGGGCATGCAATTCATTCGTCATAAGTCCTCCGACGAGAAGTAAGCACAGAAATCGGATTGTGCGGGACATGAGTGCGCCTCCTAGCGATGTGAGTGAGCCTCGTCTGACAGGCTATTGCACGACTAAGGTAGCGGATATGCAATTCATCTGCAAGCCGGCTCTTCACTCCCGGGCGCGGGGGGACATCGCCGGTTTTTCTTTCCGTTTGGGAGAAAAAAGCTGTACCATGGACAGTTCAAATTCTCAGGATTCATCATACTTCAACATCACCGAAAGGATCCATCATTGAAATCATCTCTCTTCCTCGGAACGATGTGCCTTCTCATCCCGGCCCTCGCTCTCCCGCAGCAAAAAGCCGCCCCGAAAACGCAGAAGGAAAAAGTGAGCTACAGCATAGGGCTCGACATCGGCAGAAACATGAAACGACAGACGCTCGAGCTCGATCTTTCGCAATTCACCCGCGGCATCCAGGACGGCATCGGCGACGCGAAGCCATTGATGACAGACCAGGAAATTCAGGAAGTCATGGCAGCATTCCAAAAGGAAGTCATGGCACGAATGGAAGAGAACTCCCGCAAGCTTGGGGAGAAGAACAAGAAGGAGGGTGAAGCCTTCCTCGCCGAGAACAAGAAGAAACCCGGCGTGAAGACGCTGCCCAGCGGACTGCAGTACAGGGTGCTTAACGAAGGAGCCGGCCGGTCTCCGAAAGCAACCGATAGCGTCGTCGCACACTATCGCGGAACACTCCTCGACGGCAAGGAATTTGACAGTTCTTTCAAGCGCGGCGAACCGATGACGTTTGTGCTCAATCAGATGATTCCAGGGTGGATTGAAGGACTGCAACTCATGAAAGAGGGAGCGAAATGGCAGTTGTTCATACCGAGCGCTCTCGGCTGGGGCGATCGTGGCGCCGGCCAGGACATTGGTCCGAACGCAACGGTCATTTTCGATGTCGAATTGATAAAAGTGAAATAGCCGATGATATCTCTTGTAGGATGGGTGGCTGACCCATCCTACAGGAACGTCGGCGAGCCGCCCTACAGGGGTGTCGGAAGCGGCACCAGATGGATGCTGAACGTCGACCCCTTCCCCTCCTCACTGTTCACCGAAATCGTGTACCCCAGCATCGTACAGAGAGTCTGTGCGATCGACAGCCCCAATCCCACGCCCTCGATCATGCGATCGTTGTTGTGTGTTCCGCGATCAAACGCCTCGAAGATCGCCTTGAATCTCTCTTTCGGGATCCCCTCGCCGGTGTCAGTCACGTCGATACGAACGGGGCGCAGCTGAGCATCCGTGTGAACGCTGACAGTAATCGTGCCTTTGCTCGTGTACTTCAGGGAATTGGATACCAGGTTGACGAGAATCTGCTTCAGTTTGACACGGTCGGTCTTCACCGGCAAAGTCCCATCCGGAACCTGTGAAACAATGGTCACCGAACCGGACCATGTCAGTCCTTTCAATTCTCCAAGCGTCTCTTCAAGAACGACCCTCAGGTCTTCGCTGGAAGACGCATGGGTCAGCTTTCCGGCGGTGTGAAGAGAGAGATCGAGCACCTGTCCGATCACCTGCAGCAAATGGTTCGTGTTGCCGATGATCCTCTCAAGGTAGAAGCGATCCTGGTCATTCAGCTGAGTCTCCTTGCTTCTCAGGAGCAGATTGGCAAAGCCCAGGACCGAGTTGAGCGGCGTGCGCAATTCGTGCGTCACTTGCAGAACCAGATCCTTCTCCGGCGGCGAAGGATGAGGCTTCGGCTCCAACGCCTGTTCCCTTTCCCGGTTCGTGACATCCGTTGCGACGAGGATCACTCCCGAGACGGAAGCGTTCTGGTGGATCACGGGAAGGAATGCGAGGCGGAACACTTTCTCGCGGAACCGCTGAATGGTCCGCGCGATGTTGCCGGCCAGGGCCTCGTCACAGAGCCTGCGGATGTCCTGCGAATCGGGAAGCAGCTCGAACAACGGGTGGCCGACGAGCTGACCGGGCGCCATGCGGAGTTCGTCCAGGCCTTTTCCGTCGATGTAGGCGATGTTGAGCTGAGAGTCCAGGACGCAGAGGATGATCGGTGAGCCCGAAAGGACCGAAGTGAGAAGACGCTCCGTCGACGGAACGGAAGAAAAAGAACCGACAGTAAAGGGCAACGGGATTTGCATCCGCCGGGGGGCCTTCGGCGGCCGCGGGGACGAAGGTTTCTCCGGCTGAGGTTTCTTGTCGGGAGGCTGGGCCATATCGGATGGCAGATCTTTCCTGGACACGTGGTAAGTTTCCTAATCCAAGTGTACCGGCAGCGTCACCGTCACGGTCGTACCCTGTCCGTACTCGCTCTCGAGCTTCAGAAATCCGCCATGGATTTCCGCCAGCCGTCTTGCCACCGTCAAGCCAAGCCCTGAGCCCTGCTGCTCATAGACCTTTCGCTCGAACTGCATATACGCCCCGATCCCGTGCATCTGTTCTTCCGTCATTCCCCTGCCGCGATCACGTATGCGGAGAACATATTCCGCTCCGGTGATCTCAGACTCGACATGGATCTCCGAACCCTTCTTGGAGTAACGGAGAGCATTGTCGAAGAGTTCTTCGAATAGCTTGTTGAAGTATTCCGGCGACATCGATACGTTGCCGGCGACGAGGTTGAGCGAGAGGTCTCCCGTCCGTTCACCCTCGTACGCCCGCTGACACGCTGCCGTATCAATAGACTTCTCGACATTCAGCGTAACATTCTTGCGCAGCTGCTGAATCTTCTGATAGTCCATCTTGAGGATTTCGATCTGCGCATAGATCAGAAAATTCTCAATCAAGCGGTTCAGCCGCTTACCGTTCTTGAAGATGCGCTCCGCCATCTGGGCCACTTCGCGAGGCTCCAGATCGATCGATTGCTTGCGGAGGATGTCGGCATACCCGAGGATACCGTTGAGCGGTGTGCGAAGTTCATGCGGGAGGGCAGTGCTCAGGTGCTGGCGGAGGAGCTCGAGCTTCGATTCCGCTTGCTGAACAAGGACTTTATGTTTCTGCAACCGTGCGTTGACCGCTGAGAGAAGTTGCGCCGGTGTAAATGGTTTCGGGAGAAAATCGTCTGCTCCGAGCTCCATGCCCTGCCTCATACGCTCAGGGCTGGCAAGAGATGTCACAAGAATAAAAGGAATTGCTGCCGTGGATGGATTGTTCCTGATGGCAGAGAGCACTTCATAGCCATCGACAAGGACCATCCGGACGTCGCAGATAATCAGGTCGGGTAGTTGTTTCCGGGCAAGTTCGAGTCCTTCCGCACCATTCGCCGCCTTGAAGACTTCATAACCGTTTTTCCGCAATGTCAACGCGATGACTTCGCGTATCGACCGCTCATCGTCGATGACAAGTACTTTGGTTTCGCCGCTCATAATCAGAATTATTCCCAGTTCAGTCTTTGTCTCTATGCTAAGATAATAGAAGGGTTTACAGAATACAACCCCTGAAGAAGACGAACAGTTCTGAGATGGCCGGATTCGCGAAGACGGGAAAATGCAGTTGCGGGTCTGTTTTTTGGCTGGAGCGCAATAAAATGGTCCCGACTGCCTGTCCCCCCACACTACCCCTCAAAGGCACTCGGGACCTTCCCCTGATGAACTTACGTACTTCGTAGCTTACTGTCCCCGTCGTATGAAGCACACATACAGTGCCACGAGGCGATGTCGTACACCGAAGGAACTGCGAGTCCTTTACTATTTGAAACTACGTTACTTAGAGCGACAGATTCGATCGCTCTCAAAAAAAGGAAAAGCCGTGGTGATTGTATTTTGTAGAAAATCCATAGTACGGTACAAAGGCATCGGGACCATAACAAGACTGGAACGGGAATGGCCTTCAGCCAAGCCGTCGATTCCGTTCCCGATTAAGTTTTCGATTTCAGCCTGAGCGACCTGGAGAGGATATTGATGGTACATGGAAGGTAGCCGAGAAATTCACCGTCAGCTTCGACCGGCACTTGCTCAGCCGAAGAAATGCGGATGTTTCTGCCCTGTAAATAACTTATCCATGGGAGGTTGATGTGGCGGCCGGAGTAGATTTTTGGGAAATTCAACAGGCGGGAAAGGATCCGTTGTTTGTGGATAAGCACGATGTCGAGGAGGCCGTCTTCCACAGAGGCCTTCGGTGCGAAATTCATTCCGCCACCGGCGAATCCTCCGTTGGAAATAACGACACCGAGAAATGAGTCGGTAATTGGAGGCTTGTCATCGACAACCACCGTAATCGCCTGCTCACGGTGGCGGGCAGCAGTGGTCAGTGCGGTGAGTCCGAACCCGAGAAAACCCCCCATCCACTTGTGGTGAGCCTGAAACCTCTGGACTACGACAGCTGCGATCCCCTGTTGGCATTCATTGAAAAAGAGCTGTTCCTCATTCCGCCCGTCCCTGCCGACATAGGACACCTTTCCCACATCCACCAAACGGTCGTGGTCGCCGCACGCGGTCTCGATTTGCTCGTCTATTCTTGTCGGCAGCTTGAAACTTCGGATCACATCCTGAGCCGTTCCGCTTCCGATAATTCCGAGCCGGCAGGAGGGATTGATCATCGTCCCGCCCCGGGCAAATCCGTTCACGACTTCGTGAACAGTTCCGTCGCCCCCGACGACGAGCACAAGTTCAGCTCCGCGTTCGATAGCAGAACGAGTCGAGTGTTCCGCATCCAGCGGCCTCGTGGTGATGAACACGGAGTGATCGCTGCCAACACGGCGGGCGATCTGGTCGAGGATTTGAGGCTGCCGCCGACCCGTCCGGCCGCCTGAGGAGAAAGGATTGACAACGATATGAACACGGCCGGGTGTCAACGACTTATGGGAGATAGTTAATAGATGAGTCGGGATTTTCGTCGACGGAAAGTAGCAAGAACCTCCGGCAGAGTCAAACTGCAACTGCCGTTTTGCGGTGAAATCGCTTTTTCTGAAATTCTTCTCCGTGATCTCGTTTTATATGCTAAATCCCAAGTGCCGGGACCTCGTTCGGCGGCTCATCGAACTTGAGTTTCTTCAATCTTCAATGTATTTTGAACGAAGCAAAGCAGCGCCGGCACAGAGATATCAAACCACCATTCTTCTTAAACATCTCAGAGCGAAATGATGAACGAGATCCTCCTCTCCCTTACCCGCTGCGTCGAGCGTGGGAAAGTCAACATGAAATCCCCCTATCCACCCGATATGAAGGGCCAGGAAGGGGCGGACGAACTCGCGCGCAAGGCTCTCGACGCCGGGATTCCACCGCAAGATGTGCTGTCCGAGGCGCTGATCGTCGGTATGCAGCGCGTCGGCGTTCGTTTCCGCAACAAGGAGATCTTCGTGCCGGACGTTCTGATGGCCGCCAAGGCGATGGGCGCCGCCATGGCACACCTGAAGCCGTTCTTCAAGTCCGACGCCCTGAAGCACAAAGGAACGATCGTCATGGGTACCGTTCTCGGAGATTTGCATGACATCGGGAAGAAACTGGTCTCCATGGTGATCGAAGGTGCGGGATGGGAAGTGGTGGACCTCGGCACGGATGTGTCGCCGGAGAAATTTCTCAAGGCGGTTGATGAGCATCCGGGCTGCGTCGTGGGGCTCAGCGCGTTGCTCACGACGACGATGGTGAACATGGAAGCGACCGTGAAGCATGTCAAGGCGAAGCACCCCCAAGTCAAAGTGATTGTCGGCGGTGCGCCGGTGACCGCAGAATTCGCGTCCAAGATCGGGGCCGACGGTTATTCTGCCGACCCCCAGGGTGCGGTAGAGTTCCTGAACAGCCGTTGCACGTCCAACTAGGTTTTCGATGAGCCGGGCGGAGCCGGTCACCGGAGATCGCCCCAAACAGTTGGCGAACGAATTCGCTCTCGTACATTCGGGCACACCTCCGGCATCCGCGCAGCGAGTCTGCCAAAGAGAACGTAACCAGTGATTTTTGAGACTCGAACCGTGATACCAGAGCCTGCATCGATCGACGTAGAGAGCTTTTCTCCTCCCCTCCCAGAGTTGCTCCTCGACCGGCGGGCCGTGGAGCACGACCTCGGGTACCACAGCGGGACCGCTCCGGAGCCCGTGATCGCCGCGATCAATGAACTTCTCCCCCGGGTCGCTTCCCATGCCCAACTTCAGTGTGGATTCAGGATTCTTCCTCCCAGCTCTGTCGTGATCGGGCCGGAATCCGTTTCCTGCGGGAGCGTAAGCCTTTCCATGGGATCCGTCATCACGAAGCAGTTGAAGAGCTCCTCCTCCATCGCCATCTACGTCTCGACGGCGGGACACGGCATGGAGCGGTGGGCGAACCAGCTGATGGCGGCGGGGGACATGATGCAGGGATTCGTGGTCGACACAATTGCCTCGGGCCTGGTCGAACAGGCTTCCCTCTGGCTCGAAAAGAAGATCGCGGCATCGGTCAAACCCATCGGATGGTCTCTCACGAACCGCTACAGTCCGGGCTACTGCGATTGGCCGGTCTCCGATCAGCATAATCTTTTCTCACTTCTCCCTGCCGGTTTCTGCGGGATCACTCTGACCTCGAGCGCCCTGATGGTGCCGGTCAAGTCACTCAGCGGCGTGATCGGTGTCGGCAGTGGCGTAAAGCGCGGCGCGTATCAATGCTCCATTTGCGACTTGAAAGACTGCTACCGGCGAAGAGAGGAACCCGAGGAGCTTGAAGAACAACGATGATACCCCGTATCGCCGTCCTCGGAAGCTCAAACACCGACATGATTGTGAAACTCCCCTCTCTTCCCGGACCGGGAGAGACTGTCATTGGCGGGACGTTTTCCATAGCAGCGGGAGGAAAGGGGGCCAATCAGGCGGTTGCGGCTGCGCGTGTCGGAGCAAAGGTGACTTTCATCTCCCGCGTCGGAAACGACTCATTTGGTCAACAATCGATTGCAGGATTCAAAAGCGAGGGAGTGGACACCGCGCATGTCGGAATCGATGCAGGGGCCGCGTCCGGCATCGCGTTGATTCTGGTCGATCAGTCAGGTGAGAACTGCATCGGTGTTGCCTCGGGCGCCAACGCCGGGATTTCTGTGAAAGACATCGAGAATGCGCTTGATGTGATCGGGTCAGCGGAGATCTTCCTCACTCAGCTGGAGGTTCCTCCCGAGGCCGTTGAAGCCGCAGTCTCGGGCGCGCATCAAGCCGGCGTCCCTGTCATCTTGAATCCTGCCCCGGCACAACCGCTCCCGGTCGGAATTCTCAAACGGGTGTCCGTGCTGACGCCAAACGAGCGGGAAGCAGAACAACTCACCGGCACAAGTATCCGGGACGATGCGGGAACGGTTCAGGCAGCGAGGTCGCTCCTTCAGCGAGGGGTTCAGTCAGTCGTCATCACACTGGGCGTCCGCGGCGCCTACATTGCAGATCGGACGCATGGCGAATTCGTTCCAGCCTTCCGAGTGCGGGCGATCGACACAACGGCGGCGGGCGATGTTTTCAGCGGAGCTTTTGCCGTTGCAGTTGCTGAAAAGGCGAGCCTCCGCGAGGCGGCGGTTTTTGCGTCTGCGGCGGCAGCGTTGTCAGTGACGAAGCTCGGGGCTCAGCCCTCGGCCCCGCGCAGAGCTGAAATCGAGAGTTTCTTGAGGCAGAATCAGTAGCGGCGGGCATTGGAGGCTCTGGAACGACATGGTTCACGAGGTATCGGTCACTTACCGGCGCAGTGAAGTGACCGGCACTCACCGTAGCCCGCAGCGAAGTGACGGTCACTTGTCCGCGCGTTGAAGTGACCGGCGCTCATGAATGCCCGTAGCGAAGTGACGGTCACTCACAGGAGAAGAAGCCATGAAACGGGAAGAGGTTGAGCAAGTGCGGCAAGAGGCCGTTGCGATCCTGCAGCGGGCAAATATCGTCCTCTCCGAGCCGGAACGCTCATCAATGGAAGTTGCAGACTTCGGCCTCAATGACATCAGGAATCTGGGGCTCGAGATCGTCGTATACGAGAACAACGACCGGTATTGCGCGAAGGAGCTGGTTCTGTTCCCCCGCCAGATGTGTCCCCAACACCGGCACCCGCGGGTCAGCGCCACAAATCCCGGCAAACGAGAGACATTCCGTTGCCGATGGGGAGAAGTCTATCTCTACGTCGAAGGAGAAGCAACGGCGGACCCGAGGGCCGTTGTCCCCGCGCGGTATCGCCCCTATGTTTCTGTATGGCGCGAGATCATTCTCCGCCCCGGCCAACAACACACGCTCGAGGCAGGCACACTTCACTGGTTTCAGGCCGGCGATCAGGGCGCGATCGTCTCAGAGTTCTCGTCGACGAGCATGGACGAGACCGATGTATTTACCGATCCGAACATCAAGAGAGCACCGGTCATTTCATGACATCGAAACAGCGATTCATCGCAGCGCTCACACGGCAGAAGACTGATCGATTGCCTGTCACGACGCATCATGTCATGCCCTCGTTCCTCGGCAAGTACATGAATGGCATATCAAACGACGAGTTTTTCGATGCGTTCGGTCTCGACCCCATTCACTGGGTCCAGGCGTTTGCGCCGGAGAAAACCAGGGGCGAGTACTTTGATCCCGGCCACGTCCCCGGCTACCTTGAGGCACGCCGTGTCGTGTCGGATGATTGGAAGATCATCTCCGAGCCTGTTCCGGATGAGCGTTATGCGACACTCCGTTATTCATTCATCACGCCCAAAAAGACACTTACCACCGTTCTGCAAAGCAATGAGCACACATCGTGGGTGAGCGAGCGGCTCATCAAGGAGAAGTCCGATATCGACATCATCGGTGACTATGCCGTGAAGCCGAAGTGCGACGTGGCTGAGGTAAACCGACAGGCGGCGGCATACGGCGAGCGCGGACTGGTGAGAGGTTTCATCAACTCGTTTGACGTCTATGGGCAGCCCGGCTGCTGGCAGGATGCTTCGGTGTTGTACGGCATCGAGGAGCTCATCATGGCCACATTCGAGGACCCCGAGTGGGTGCACACGTTTCTCAAAATTCTTCAGGACCGAAAGGAAGTGTTCATCCGGTCACTCACGGGAGCCCGGTATGACGTTTTGGAACTTGGCGGCGGCGACGCGTCCTCAACCGTCATTTCTCCCGAGATCTTCGACAGTTTTGTGGCGCCGTACGATGCGCCGCTCATCGAGCTCGCCCATTCCGTTGGTCAGCGAATCGTTTATCATACGTGCGGGGGGATGATGGCTTTTCTTGAGCGACTGGCAGACATGAAGCCGGATGCTCTGGAGACGTTCACACCTGAAGGGATGGGAGGGGACACCGTTCTCCTGGAAGCAAAGAAGCGCATAGGCGACCGCGTGTGCATGATTGGCGGATTCGATCAATTTCATTATTTCACGGGATGTGCTCCCGAGCTCACCCGCAAAGCCGTGCGACGGTGTTTTGAAGAAGCCGGCGAAGGCGGCGGTTACGTCCTCTGTCCATCCGACCATTTCTTCGATGCGGAGGTGGACCTTCTTCGAGCGTTTGCCGATGAGGCTAGGAGGTGTGTTTACCTATAAGCCTGCATGCAGGCTCTGCACCTTTTCAAGGTCATAAGTGAAGCTCATGCACCTTGAAAAGGTATCATGGTTCGTCAAACCTCATGCCGCCAGTTTGATACTCCTCAAGGAACCTCAGGTACTCCCTGCCATCTTTGAACCACGTTTCACGAACAGTGATAGAGTTCGACTTCGCCGGGCCTTGGAACAGTGTCCCGCTGTGATGCTCCAGGCCTCATTGACCTCGGGTTCCT
>DOWV01000330.1:16535-21765 GCA_003519375.1 Bacteroidota bacterium | reverse complement strand
GTGAACCCCGATCGGTACCAGTCGTTGATTGAAGAGATGGAGAAAAACGGCGGCGGTATAACGACGCAGACACGGTTCGACCTTGCACGCGAAGCATTCCAGCATACAGCGACGTACGATGCGATGATAGCATCCTACTTCAGCGGATTGCAGTCAAAGCAACACCTTCCTGAGGTGGTAACGCTCTCCCTCAGGCAGTCGGACGTCTTGCGTTACGGCGAGAATCCGCACCAAGCCGGCGCCCTGTACGGGAAGTTCAACGTGTACTTCAAGAAACTGCATGGCAAGGAGCTTTCTTATAATAATATTCTTGACATCAACGCGGCGTCATTGTTGTGCACGGAGTTTGAGAAACCCACAGCGGTGATTGTGAAGCACAATAATCCATGTGGCGTGGGATCCGGCGAGACCCTTCTGGATGCGTACCGAAAGGCACTCGCCACAGATCCAAAATCTGCCTTCGGCGGCATCGTCTCCGTGAACCGAACACTCGATATCGCGACAGCGGAAGCAATCAACGAAATTTTCACAGAGGTGATCATTGCGCCGAGCTACGCCGATGGCGTGCTGGATCTCCTCATGAAGAAAAAGGATCGCCGGTTAATTCACCAGGCGGTTGACCTTCGGGCCGTGAAATCCTTTGATATCCGTGGTGTTACGGGGGGACTGCTGATGCAGGACCAGGATCAAAACCGGGTCACGCGGGAGAGTCTGCGCACCGTCACAACGCGGAAACCAACCGATGAGGAATTTGAGGCACTCTTGTTCGCGTGGCGCATCGCGAAGCATGTGAAATCGAACGCTATTGTCTATGCCCGCAAGGACCGCACGCTTGGTATCGGCGCGGGGCAAATGTCGAGGGTCGACTCGGCCAAAATCGCCGTTATGAAGGCGGCTGAGGCCGGTCTCGATTTGAGTGGTTGTTCTGTCGCCTCGGATGCGTTCTTCCCCTTTGCAGACGGACTGCTGGAGGCTGTCAAGGGCGGGGCAACCTCTGTCGTCGAACCAGGCGGCTCGGTACGCGACGAAGAAGTCATCAAAGCGGCAGATGACCACAAGGTTGCGATGGTTTTTACAGGCATCAGGCACTTCAGACACTAAATCACCTTACCACCAACGTCAGGGCAGACACCTCCCTATGGGTCTCTTTTCACTCTTCTCAGCGGACATCGCTGTCGACCTCGGCACTGCTAATACCGTTATCTGGATGAAAGGCAAGGGCATCGTATTGAACGAACCCTCCATCGTCGCCTTCGACCGCAACACAAAGAAGATCATTGCCATCGGCCATGAAGCGCGCGAGATGCTCGGTCGGACCCACCGTGATATCAGAACCATTCGCCCGATGAAGGATGGTGTCATCGCCGATTTTGAAATTGCCGAAGGAATGCTGCGAGAGTTCATCAAGAAGACGAGTGTCGGATGGGTCCCCAGTCGCCGAATCGTGGTTTCCGTGCCGTCGGGTATTACGGAAGTGGAGAAACGGGCAGTGCGCGACGCTGCAGAGCACGCCGGCGCTAAAGAGGTCCACCTCCTCGCCGAACCTATGGCATCCGCCATCGGCATCGGCCTGGATGTAGATGCACCCGTCGGTAATATGGTGGTCGACATCGGCGGCGGAACAACGGAGATTGCCGTCATCGCACTGTCGGGCATTGTGACGGAAGAATCGGTTCGCGTGGCTGGTGATGAGAAGAATAACGCGATCATTCAGTTCTTCAAAAGAAACCACAACATCCTAATCGGTGAACGCACGGCAGAGGCGATCAAATGCGAGGTTGGATCCGCGATGCCTCTGAAAGAGGAGATCACTATTCAGGTGAAAGGTCGTGACCTCGTGAACGGCGTGCCGAAGACAACCGAGGTGAGTTCTGTGGAAATCCGCGAGGCTCTCAATGAGCCTATCGCGCAGATTGTCGAGGCTGTCAAGGTAACGCTTGAACGCACACCCCCGGAATTATCGGCGGATATTCTCGACCGCGGCATTATGTTGACCGGCGGCGGAGCACTCCTGAAGGGTCTCGACGAACGTATCCGGCTTGAAACGAATCTTCCCGTGCACGTTGCAGAGGATCCGCTCACGGCGGTGGTACGCGGAACGGGTCGCGTGCTGGAAGATCTGAGACATTTTTCAAAAGTACTGATCAAGAGCAAGCGTTACTAGATTCCTGAAGCTCGGCTCGTTGATGGAAACGCGCGGGCCGATATGCTGCCCGCCCTTATCCCCCCCCGATAGAAAGCTCGACGGACGTCATGCTGAAGCGCGTGTACGACTTCATCATATTGTTCAAGGAATACGCGGTTCTCTCCGCTCTCCTGATCTTATCGCTGATCCTCATGGCCCTCGGCGATAATGCGCAAATCCGTCACATCCGCTCTCTCGCAACTGTCGCCTACGGAATTGTACAGAACCAGCTCTCTTTCATACCGCGGTACCTTGCCCTCCGGGGCGAGAGCGATATGTTGCGAAGGATGAATATTGATCTCGCGGACGAAGTCAGCCGCCTCCGCGATGCACGCATCGAAAACAGCCGACTGCGCAACCTCCTCGGTCTCAAGGAATCACTCCGCTACCCGCTCATCGCGGGTAAAGTGGTCGGCAAGAACCTGACGCTTCTCCGCAACACGCTAACCCTCAACGTCGGAAAACTCGACGGTATTCTCCCCCACATGCCGGTGATCAACGAGGGTGGCCTTCTTGGTGTTGTGTCGGCGGTAAGCGATCATTACTCCGTCGTTCGAATTGTCCTGAACTCCGACTTTCGCGCCAGCGCAAAAATCGAGCGAAGCCGCGTCGATGGTATTCTTGCGTGGGATGGCGAGTCTCTGCTCCTGACAAACGTCGCAAAGACGCTCGATGTAAAGATCGGCGACTCACTCGTGACATCGGATTATAGCAGCACGTACCCGCCGAACATCCGCGTCGGTGTGGTCCGCGAGGTGACCCAGCAAACGGGCTCGCTCTTCAAGCGGGTGGCTGTCTCCCCCGGTGTTGATTTTATCACAGCAGAAGATGTTTTTGTCCTCTTGTACAGCCCGGATCCCGAGCGGCAGGAACTCGAACAGCCGCCTCCGCAGAGATCGCGACGATAACGCGCAGAGGTTGAATCATGAAGAAACGCACACCACAGCGTCAAACACTCAAGGTCATGAAGTTCGGCGGCTCTTCTGTTGCGAGCCCCGAGCGGGTTCGTGCGGTGACAGATGTTGTTCTCCAGGCAGCAGCGAACCAGCGCGTTCTTGTCGTTGTCTCGGCCTTTCAAGGGGTCACCAACAGCCTTCTTCAGTGCGCTCAGGTTGCTCAACAAGGGGGATCAGCGTACGATGCCCTTTACCAGAAGATAGCAACGCGTCATCGCGATGCCGCCTCATCGCTTCTCAAGGGTGACCAGCGGAAGAAAACCCTTTCCGCCGTCGACGCTCTTTTGCGGGAGCTGTACGATGTTCTCCATGGTATTTCCCTCCTCCGCGACTGCCCTCCGCGGGCTCTTGATCTCACCGCGAGCTTTGGCGAGCGCTGCTCAGCGATGATCACCGGAGCCTATATGAATCAGCGGCACGCAGCCGTGAGTGTCGACGCACGCCAGTTCGTGACCACCGACGACCAGTTTACACGGGCGGCGGTTCTCTTCGAGCCGACAAACAGAAAGCTCCGGAAATACTTCTCCCATCTTTACCAGAAGGAAGGGCCGTCGGTCATTCCGGTTGTCACCGGATTTGTCGGCCAGACGGAAGATGGTCGAACAACGACGATCGGCCGCAACGGATCTGACTACACGGCCGCGATTATAGGAGCGGGACTCCATGCCTCGCTCATCGAAATCTGGACCGATGTCGACGGCATCCTCAGCGCCGATCCGCGGGTCGTTCCGTCGGCCTTCGTTCTTCCGCAGATGTCGTACGAAGAAGCGATGGAGATATCGTATTTCGGCGCAAAGGTCCTCCACCCCGCCACCATTGCTCCCGCCGTCGCCAAGAAGATTCCCATTCTTATCAAGAATACGCTTAATCCTTCTGCGCCGGGGACGCTGATTTCTGAGAAGGTGGAAAACTGGGAGGGTGTCGCAAAGGGCATCGCGTCTGTCGATGATATTGCGCTCCTCACGCTGCGCGGCCTCAATATGGTCGGAGTTCCCGGAACGGCCGAGCGCCTGTTTCGGGCGCTTGCATCGCACCGCGTCAACGTCATTCTCATTTCACAAGCATCCTCCGAACATACGATCTGTTTTGCCGTGAGCACGTCCGATCTTGCCGCCGCCCGCCGCGCTGTGCGAGAGGAGTTCCGCTACGAACTCCAGAGCTCTCTCACATCTCTCGACGAGAGAGCCAGCCAATGTATCGTTGCCATTGTTGGTGACGGGATGAGTGGAACACCCGGCGTTTCGGGAAAGGTCTTCCAGGCCCTGGGCCGCAACAGTGTCAACGTGTCTGCCATTGCGCAGGGCGCTTCCGAGCGGAATATTTCATTCGTGATTGATTCGAATCAAAAGGGTCGCGCCTTAAATATTGTGCACGAGGCGTTCTTCGAAAAGACGAAGCACCTCGCTGTTGTTCTTATCGGGGTTGGAAACATCGGCTCGACGCTTCTGCGCCAGATTCATCAGCAGCAGGCGTTCCTTTCCTCGAGAGGATTCGATGTCAAGGTCTGCGGTATTGCCAACAGCAAACATACGGTCCTCCAGTCTGAGGGTATCGACCTTACAAAATGGCGCGAGAAGCTGAATCAGTCACGCCACACCATGCATCCCCATGAATTCGCCGAACAAATAGCCCGACTTGGTTTCACCAATGCCGTGCTTGTTGATTGCACTGCAAGTTCCGAAATCGTCGATGCGTACCCTGAGTTCGTCAATGCCAACCTTCATATCGTCACGCCAAATAAGAAGGCAAATGTACTTCCGTGGAAGCGCTACAGTGCGCTCCTGGAACTCATGGAAGCGCGGCAGAAATACTTTCTCTACGAAACGAATGTCGGCGCCGGTTTGCCGGTCATTTCAACGCTGAGCGATCTCATTTCGAGCGGCGATGAGATTATCAAGGTTGAGGGAGTTTTTTCGGGAACCCTGAGCTACCTGTTCAATCACTTCGACGGAAGCAAGCCGTTCAGCACGTTTGTGCGGGAAGCACATGCGCTGGGATTCACAGAACCCGATCCGCGCGATGATCTTTCGGGAGAGGATGTGGCGCGCAAGCTCCTTATCCTCGCCCGTCATCTTGGTGTGAAACTCGA
>DOWV01000330.1:15360-16354 GCA_003519375.1 Bacteroidota bacterium | reverse complement strand
TCCCTTATGCAGGGCCGATATCAAAGAGCAAAGAAACATCATGCAGTTCTTCGTTATGTCGGAACACTTCAGGGCGAATCAGCGAAAGCCGGACTCGTGGAAATCCCGGTTCAGCATCCGTTCGCAGGAACCCGGGGAAGTGACAATATCATTGCCATCACGACCCACCGGTACAATCAGACTCCGCTCGTTGTCCAGGGACCGGGCGCGGGGGCCGATGTCACGGCCATGGGAGTCTTTTCCGACATTCTCAAGCTTCTCCATTATCTTCCCTATTGAAGCGGGAACCGAACAAGGCTGTTAACACCATGACTGAGCGTATCGTCAAATCATTCGCACCGGCGACCATATCGAATCTCGGACCGGGATTCGATATTATCGGCGTGGCAATTCATGCGCCCGGCGACGTAGTGATTGCGGCCAGGCGGCGGGAGCCCGGTCTTTTGTTTCGAGTACAGACCTGTCAAACACAGGTGCCCGGGAGCGCCCGGAAGAATGTCGCTGCGTACGTAGCCCGGTTGCTGCTCCAGGAGTTGAAGCCCGCCTTCGGTGTTGAGCTCGAGTTGCAGAAATTCATGCCGATTGGGTCCGGGCTTGGAAGTTCTGCGGCAAGCGCTGTTGCAGCCGCAATGGCAGTGAATGCTCTTCTTCCAAAGCCGCTCGCGCGTCAAGCGTTGCTCGGTTTTGCGCTCGAAGGAGAGAAATTTGCATGCGGCTCGGTCCACGCTGACAACGTTGCTCCCTCGTTGCTCGGAGGAGCCCAGCTTATCCGAAGCTATACACCATTGGACGTTATTCGTGTTCCGGTGCACCACTCGGTGGTCTGGGTTGTCGTCCATCCGCATATTGTTGTGATGACGAAGAAAGCCCGTGCGCTTCTCCCGCACCGCGTAGCGCTCAAGTCGGCCGTCCGCCAATCGGGAAACGTTGCAGGACTTATTCTGGGACTCACCACCGGCGACGAAGGGTTGCTCAAACGATCGGTTGAAGACGT
>DOWV01000330.1:14623-15197 GCA_003519375.1 Bacteroidota bacterium | reverse complement strand
GCCATCGCTTCTTCATTGCAGCGTGCGAAGACGATCAGCCGTTCCATGACGAAGGCTTTCAAACAATCAGCGGGTGTGGAATGTGACGTATTCGTTTCCCGCACCAACGACGAGGGGGCAAGGATTGTGTGGAGAAAGGGCTCATGAAGTTCCGGTCCGTACGCGGTGAGAGTCCCGATGTGCAGTTTCGCGAAGCTCTCTTCCGGGGTCTGGCCCCCGACGGCGGCCTCTATGCTCCGGAGGCAATTCCCCGTTTGCCGGAAAGCGTGGCAGCACACGCAACACCGCTTCAACTTCCCGTTGTTGCTGCCGATGTCCTCTCCGCGTTCATTGATGATATCCCCCCGGCCGATCTGAGCGTCATTGCACACGAAGCTTTCTCATTTCCGATCCCATTGGTAAAGCTGGAAGGCGATTTGTACCTGCTCGAATTGTTTCATGGACCGACTCTTGCGTTCAAGGATGTTGGCGCGCGGTTCATGGCCAGGGCGCTCTCCTACTTCCTGAAGACACAACAACAGAAACTTACAATTGTCGTCGCGACCTCCGGGGACACCGGAAGTGCCGTTGCCCA
>DOWV01000330.1:10169-14433 GCA_003519375.1 Bacteroidota bacterium | reverse complement strand
TACAGGAACAGCAGATGACGACACTGGGCGGCAATATTCACGCCGTCGAGGTCGATGGTACCTTCGACGACTGCCAGCGTCTTGTCAAGCGCGCGTTGACGGACCGTGATGTGGTTCGGGCCTGCAACCTGACGACGGCGAATTCCATCAACCTCGGCCGCTTGATACCGCAAATTACCTACTACATCTGGGCCGTCCTCCTGCTTCTCGAACGTGTAGAACGATCAAGCATCAGTGCTCCGATATTCGTCGTCCCCAGCGGCAATTTTGGAAACCTCACAGCGGCAGTCTACGCGAAGCATATGGGGGCGGCAATAGCATCGTTCATTTCCGCCTCCAATGCCAATGATGTTGTTCCGGAGTACTTTCGAACGGGGGTGTTTCGCCCGCGCCCATCGCTGCAAACATACTCCAACGCCATGGATGTCGGTGACCCAAGTAATTTTGCCAGGCTCGAATCACTGTACCGGGGCGATCCACTCCGGATGAAGGGGGACATCGCAGCGGTAAGCGTGTCCGATCCGGAGACGATTGACGAAATGCGTCGTACGTTCGATCGCACCGGCTATGTACTGGACCCACATACTGCGGTCGGAGTGGCCGCGGCGCGTAATGCCGCGCGCGCGTCAACTCCCGGACCAATGATCGTGGCGGCAACCGCCCATCCGGGGAAATTTCCCGACGTGGTTGGCCGGGCGCTCGGCACAACAGCTCCGCTTCCCGAACAGCTTCAGGAAGCCATGCGGCGCTCGAAACAGAGCACCCGTCTTCCGGCGGTGTATGAAGAGGTCAGGAAGCTTTTCCTTTCGTGATTGCGCTCACGGCTGGGAAATTGCTTCTAGGTCGAATTCTCAATAATTTTTCCGCGGAGATGTTTGTATGTCATCTATGGAACATTATATCCGCTCGACCCTGGTGGCCCTTGGCCTGCTCTTATTGCAGACCACGTTTCTCCCCTTTTTGTCGGTCGGCGGCTTCCTTCCTGACATTTTCCTGATTTGGATTGTCTATGTCGCCATTACCCGCGGCCAATTGGAAGCCACGATCACCGGATTCATTGCGGGGCTGATGCTGGATGCTGTCACAATCCAATTCTTTGGGCTGATGGCTCTGACGAAGACTATTGCAGGCTTTATTGCTGGATATTTCTACAACGATAACCTTACAACGCAGACCCTCGGATCGTACCGGTTTGTTCTCGTTATTCTCCTGGCTTCGTTTGTTCACAATCTCTTTTTCTACGGGATCTTTCTGCAAGGCATCCAGGATTCGGTCTTTCTTACCATGATTGAATTCAGTATCGCCACAAGTCTTTACACGGGCGTTCTTGGTTTGCTGCCGATGTTCACCTTTGTCCGGAAATACCGTTTCTCGCAATCCTTATGATTCACGACGAAGCTTTCGGATCGCCTGACCGGCGACGGACGATGACGATCGCCGTGCTGGTGATCTTCGCAGTCCTCATGCTGCGGCTCTATCAGCTCCAACTGCTGTTCCACGTCGAACTCGACAAGAAGTCCGAAGAGAATAGCGTGCGCGCGTTGATCAAAGATCCGGTGCGCGGTTACATCTACGACCGGTACGGACGTTTGCTTGTCGATGTGGGTCCGTCGTACTCTATCACGCTGGTCCCGAACGAATTCGAAAGACGTAACGCGAGGCTCCTCTCATCAATTCTTCAGGTGGATTCTTCTTCCCTTGAGGACCGCATCAATAAGGCGAAATCGTACTCTCCATTTCTTCCGGCGCGCATCAAGCGCGACGTAGACATGAAAACGCTCGCGGCCATTGAGGAAAATCTGCCCGTGCTCCGCGGGATTTCTTACCAGATTGAATCGAAGCGCGTGTACCCAACAGCCGCCCGCGCTCCGCATCTCTTTGGGTATCGCCGGGAAATTTCCGATGCCCAGCTCACCGATGCCGGTGAATATTACAGACCCGGAGATTTGGTCGGTGTCGCCGGCCTGGAGGCGCGGTACGAGCCGTCTTTGAGGGGTCAAAAAGGATTCGAATTCGTCTCGGTGAACTCCAAGGGGCAGATTATTGGCGGTTTTGAAGATGGAAAACGCGACGTCACCGCGAAGGAGGGATATGATCTTCTTCTTGGTGTCGACGGAGGGCTGCAGGCATTTGCCGAATCGCTCATGACAAATTATAGCGGCGCCATTGTGGCAATGGATCCGTCGGGTGGAAGCATTCTTGCTTTTGTGAGCAAGCCCGACTATGACCCCGCCATCATGAGCGGTGTCACTCCTGCCGATGAGTGGGCCGCTCTTCAGACAAATCCCGAGAAGCCGCTCTTCAACCGGGCGTCGTTAACACGGTATCCTCCCGGGTCAACGTTCAAAATGGTGCTGGCTGCGGCCGCGCTGCAAGAGGGTATTATTGACGAACACTATCGCATTCAGTGTACCGGAGGGTTCCGGTTCGGTAACAGGGTCTTCAAGGATTTGCACGTTCATGGCTCGGTGAATATT
Organism: Bacteroidota bacterium; assembly: GCA_003519375.1. GTDB lineage: Bacteria > Bacteroidota > Ignavibacteria > UBA10030 > UBA10030 > UBA9647. The sequence goes on along the minus strand of DOWV01000330.1, from coordinate 11,956 downwards.
GTTGAGGCAATCCAGAAATCCTGCAACGTTTTCTTTTACCAGTTGATGCTCAAGGTTGGTTTTGAAAAGTGGACGGAGTACGGCCGCCGCTTCGGATTCGGGCAATCGACAAATACAGACACCGGCGAGGAAACGACCGGCTTGCTTCCATCGGTTGAGTACTATGATTCAAGGTACGGAAAGGGGAAGTGGACACAGGGATTCCTCATCAGTCTGGCTATTGGTCAGGGTGAGGTTGGTGTGTCGCCCCTTCAGATGGCTCGCTATGCAGCGGCCCTGGCAAACGGCGGAATTGTGTATCGGCCCCATGCGGTGGAGTATATCCGCAACAAAGAAACTTCACACATCGAGGCCGTTCCCCACGACTCCACACTTATCGGGCTTTCACCACACGTGATGGAATTGATACGCGAGGGCATGCAGCGGGTTGTTCATGCTCCCGGCGGCACCGGAGCTCTTGCAAGAATCCCGGGCGTCAACTCCGCAGGCAAAACGGGAACAGCAGAGAATCCTCATGGGAAGGATCACGCGTGGTATGTCGGTTTCGCGCCGTACGAGAATCCAAAAATCGCGATTGCAGTGTTACTTGAAAACTCCGGCTTCGGCGGTACCAAAGCAGCTCCCATGGCGGGTCTTGTCATGGAGAAGTATCTCTATGGAGAGTTGAAACGGTATCAGCCCAAAGCGGTACAGAAGACCGTTGCGGGCGCCGCCAGCATGACGCCGCGGTAGACCGGTATTTGCGAGGAGAAGTTGATGGTTGATTATCTCAAAGAGTATTTTGATTTCAGGGCGCTTCTTCTCTGCCTCGGGCTTGTGCTTGTGGGTTTGCTTTCGGTGTACAGTGCGACGTTCGACGTTGGCGCGGCCGCGGCTTTCAAGAAACAGCTGGTGTGGGCGGGTTTTGGCTTGCTGGCGTTGTTCACGATGGCTTTTGTTCCAATCAGGACTCTTCAGCGCATTTCTCTGCCGCTCTACATTTTTAATCTCGGGTTACTACTTATTGTTCTCGTCATTGGCGAACGTGTATCCGGTTCGAAGAGCTGGTTCGGCCTGGGCGGCGCGTCGGGCCAGCCCTCGCTCGGCGGACAACCCTCAGAGTTCATGAAGGTCACATCGGTTCTGGCCCTTGCGGCATTTCTCGCTCGGACATCTATTTCGCTTACCAACCCCAAACACTTGCTTCTCGCTGTCGCAATCGTCGTTGTTCCGATGGCCCTTATTCTGGCGCAGCCCGATCTCGGAACAACGATTGTATTCTTTGCCATGCTCCTGCCGGTTCTCTATTGGGCAGGAGCGGGTAATTTTGTCCTCGCCGCGATTCTCGCTCCGATCATTGCAGCGGCCGGAGCTCTCTTCGGAACGCTTACGTTTCTTGTTATGCTCACGATAAGCGGCGCGCTTCTCTACATCACAAGACAAAACCGTTTTGCCGCTGCGGTTGCCTTTGGCATCACCCTTGCAGTCGGCCTCTCGGTGCAGGCGGTGTACGAAAGACTCCCCTCCTATCAGCAAAAACGCATCTCGACATTTCTCAACCCGGGATCAGACCAAAAGGGCGCGGGGTATAATGTTTACCAATCAAAAGTTGCGATAGGCTCGGGAGGATTCTTTGGGAAAGGGTACCTCCAGGGAACACAGACACAGCTGAACTTCATTCCCGAGCAGTGGACCGATTTCATTTTCTGTGTTCCGGGTGAGGAGTTTGGATTCGTCGGGGCCTCGGTGGTGATCGGCCTCTTCACTGGATTGTTGCTTCACGGGATTCGTGTGGCCGGTTTGTCCAA
>DOWV01000330.1:0-9932 GCA_003519375.1 Bacteroidota bacterium | reverse complement strand
CTTGTCGCCAACATGGCCATGGTGGGCCTGTTAATGAATTTCTATGCCAATCGAAAAGAACACTGATGCTGTTCCCCGGCTGTTACCCCCGCTCGTACCGTCGCATTTCGCCAAGCTGGTTTTATTGATACTCAAACCTCTTTTTAGTATCGTGAAGTGTTCCGGCATCTGAGAACCTCTTCGCTATGACACCAGAATCGTTTATCCTTCTTGTCGTCGGCGGCGGGATCGCAGGGACGATCGGCGCCATGCTTGGTCTCGGCGGCGGTGTCTTCCTCGTTCCCTTCCTCGCTCTTGTATTCGATCTGCCTATGCACCAGGCGGTTGCTGCAAGTATTCTTGCGGTTATCGCTACATCGAGTGCCGGGGCAGCCATGAATGTCGAGCGACAGGTCGTCAATCTTCGCCTTGGCATGGTGCTGGAAATCTCAACGGTGATCGGTGCAATCTTCGGCGGTCTCACAGCGAACATGCTCAGCGGGCAGGCGCTCTCACGCATCTTTGCCTCGCTTTTGCTCGTCGTTTCCTTTCTCATGATCTGGAGGGTGCGTCATTTCCGGCAGGATCATACGGCAGCCGACGAGGGTGTGTTTCCATCTTCCTTCATGGATGACTCCACCGGGGAAATCGTGTCATATTCGGCGAAACGGGTGCCGATTGTATCTCTCGTGGCACTCATCGCCGGTAATATTTCTGGCCTTCTCGGCGTTGGAGGTGGCATCTTCAAGGTCCCAGCCATGAACATGATTTCCGGCATCCCCATGAAGGCTGCCGCAGCGACAAGCAACTTTATGATCGGCGTTACAGCGGCGGCCAGCGCGTTTATCTATTTTGCGCACGGACACCTTAATCCTTTCATTGTTTCCCCGGCGGTTCTTGGTGTCCTTGGCGGTTCGTTCCTCGGCGTCAAAATAAGCCGGAGGATTAAGGGATCGCTGCTCACTTGGATCTTTGCCGGGGTCTTGCTCGTCATCTCCATACGGATGTTCACACGATAACCATGTTCAACCATTCACCCATGGCTCTATGGACCAGGCGGTAATACATCATCGTATTGAGCGGTGGATCGGCAGGGTCCTCCGCTTCGGAGTCTGGGGAAGCGCCGGCCTTATGATCGCGGGGCTCGCCAGCGCCTGGATCTCGGAGAGCACGATTCGTATCCCCGCGGAAAACCCGTCAGCCACCGAGGTTCTCCGCAAACTCTTCAGCGGCTCTGTTGATCCCACAACGCTTATGTTTGCTGGTATGGTACTTCTGATGCTGACCCCCTTTCTCAGGGTGCTAACCGCCGCTGCTGGCTTTGCTGCTGAAAAGGATCGCAGGTTTACGCTCGTTTCGCTTGTCGTTTTCGCCATGTTGGTTGGCGAGCTTGTTTATTCTCTCAGATGACATCTCCGCGTATCGGAGCCGGGCCGTTCCCGAATGATCGAAAAGGATAAGATGTATGACATTTATCGACAAACTTCGTCGTGTTCAACGGAAGAACAAGTCTCTCCTGTGCATTGGTCTCGATACTGATCCGGCAAAACTTCCACGCCACCTCGGAAGGTCCAGGGGCGCTGTTCTTCACTTCAATCAGAGCATTATTGAGGCAACAAGTGATCTTGCTTGTGCATACAAACTCAATCTCGCGTTCTACGAGGCGCTTGGCGAGCGCGGCTGGGCTGTGATCCGCGAAACGCTCGCCGCAATTCCGCGGAATGTCATCACCATTGGCGATGGAAAGCGGGGCGATATTGGCAACACAGCGGAACAATACGCTCACGCGCTCTTTGATGAACTTCAATTTGATTCAGCGACAGTAAATCCCTATATGGGGTACGATTCGGTTGAGCCGTTCATCCGTAGCGACAAACGGTGTGCTTTTGTTCTCGCGTTGACCTCCAACGAAGGTTCCAACGATTTCCAACGACTCATATTCCGAGGCCGGCCGCTTTATGAGAAAGTCGTGCAGGCGGCAATGAAATGGAACACCAAGAACAACATCGGTCTTGTCGTCGGCGCAACGCATCCCACGGAGCTTGAGCCAATACGCATCCTCTCGCCTTCTGTGCCGATCCTGATCCCGGGAATCGGGAAACAGGGCGGTGACCTTGAGTCCGCGGTGCGGTTTGGCTGTGACGCCGACGGCGAGCTGGCAATCATCAATGCCAGTCGCAGCATTCTCTTCGCCTCCAGCGGTAAAGATTTTGCCGCCGCTGCCCGCAACGAAGCCCTTCGACTTCGCAGCCAAATCCAGAATTACCGCAAACAATTCTTCTCGTAGTATCCCGCGCCGCCGGATCTTGCCGGCCGCACAGTATTTATTTCCGGTCCACTTTCTTTCGCTCTATGCGCATGCGCATTCTCCACGAACGATTTCTTCGCCACATCTGGAGCCGGCAGTTTGTTCACCAAACCGCCTTACGAACTTCGGACGGCCGCGACGTGCGCGTTCTCGCAACCGGCTCGCTGAACACCGGTGGAGGACCCGACTTCCGGGAGGCTGTTGTCCAAATCGGCGGCACTACGTACCGGGGTGATGTAGAAATCCATCGGACGTTGATCGAATGGCTTCACCATCATCACGAGAAGGATCCACGCTATAACAATGTCGTTCTCCATGTTGTGCTGGAGCAACCCTCCGAGACTTTTTCTATCAGAACACCAAGCGGCCGGCCGATTCCGCTCCTCGTGCTCGAAACATTTCTGTCTGAATCGATTCATTCCATCTGGGAAAAAACCATTGTGGCCGAGCGTGCGCAAGCCCGCCAGAATCTTCGGTGCAGGGATCACAATCTCTCCATCGATGCCGGGTTGTTGAGCCGATGGATTCATTCTTTGACCCTTCAGCGGCTTGAACTGAAGCTGCGGAGGTTCGACGAGCGCCTGCGCGAGCTTGCATACATTCACATGCTTGCCGTTCATGACCATGGCGAGGCTTCAAGCCGCTGGCGCATTCAGGGCGACCCTGACGATGTTCCGCCCCCACATAAAGATCTTTCGCCTCAGCAACTCTCGAAACGGGAGCTCTGGGACCAGTTGTTGTATGAGGGATTAATGGATGGATTGGGATACAGCAAAAACCGCGAACCGTTTGTGCGCCTTGCACGCGCGATGACGCTTCGCACCATCCGTGATCTCGGCGTTCACGACAACGATGACCGGCTGCAAGCTGTGCTCTTTGGCGCTGCGGGTCTCCTTCCGGCATTGCGATCGGTCAAGGACAAGCAATCACGGGAGTTTGTCCGATTGCTGTCACAATTCTGGAAGGGTTATCGCCTTCAGTACAGGTCTACCGTTCTGCACGCTGCCGACTGGCAGTTCTTCCCAACCCGGCCTGGCAATTTTCCGACAATCAGGATGTCGGCAGCCAGCGCCCTCGTGCGCAAGATTATCACCGAAGATCTTTTCCGAATCCTGCTCGAGACAATAAAATCAGCAGAAAGTCATGCCTCGTCGCTCCGCTCGGCCAGGATCCTTCTCTCCATCAACCCTCATCCTTTCTGGACTTCACACTACACGTTTGGCGAACCCGCATCACCGCCCATTCACCCGCTCGGCCCCGACCGACGGGATGAAATGATCATTAATACGGTTGTTCCCCTTGGGTTGCTCTATGCGAGGATTTTCAAGGACAGGCAGGTGCGCGAGAAGATTCTTGGGTTGTTCGATGTGATTCCGTCTGCATCAACGAACTCTGTCACGCGACTCATGCAGAAACAACTTGTCAGAGACAAGCTCGCCGTAGGTGGCGCGAGCACGCGGCAAGGTCTTTTGCAGTTGTATAACTTTTATTGCCGCGAAGAACTCTGCGCCGAGTGCGATGTTGGTGCGGTTGTGTTTCGAGGTCCTTCCTGAGGGAAGTGTCACACCCGTGATCTGGAAATCCACAGCATCACGTTTTCTGCTGCTTCTTTTTCGCCGCGGGGAACAAGACGTTGTTGAGAATAAGTCTGTACCCCGGGGAGTTCTTGTGAAGTGAAAGGTCCGTCGGCGGGTCGCCGACGGCGTGTTGATAATCTTCGGGGTCGTGACCGGCGTACCATGTGAACGTGCCTCGTCCGAAGTTGCCATGAAGATATTTTACTTCCTCGGTCCCCTCGCGCTGCGCCAGCACAATGACGGTCCTCTTGATCGCGCCCTTCCGAAATGCTGTCGTCTGTCCCATGAATCCTTTCACAATGGAGACGTGGTCCTGTGAAAGCATTGTGGGAACCGGATCATACTTTGCAGAGAATTCGAAGAGCGTAAAGTAATCGGTGTTCGCATCCCGGAACGGCGGTGGTTCGCTGGCCGGGATATCGATGTCAGAATACTCATACCGCATCGGATTCATATCGAGCTTGAAATTCTCAAACGCCAGTGTTTTGCTGAAATCGAGCTTTGCCTGCGCGCCGGGATCTGCCGGGTCTCCGTCAAACATGACATCGCAGATGTCTGGAGATTCTGCTGCAAGGGCGATGTCGTAACTGTCGGTTGCAGAACACATCGCAAACATAAAGCCGCCGTTTCCGATGTACTCCTTGATGGCACGCGCGACGGCCTTCTTCTCCTCCGACACCTTCTTGAAGCCAAGCCTCTTCGCTTCCTTCTCATACAGCAATTGTTGATCTATGTACCACTGTGCGAAGCGGTAATTAGCATAGAATTTCCCGTACTGTCCGGTAAAGTCTTCGTGGTGAAGGTGCAACCAGTCGTACTCTGCCAGTTTTCCGGAGAGCACCTGCTCGTCCCAGATTTTCGTGTAGGGAATCTCTGCATACTCCAGCGCCAGCGTCACAGCGTCATCCCATGGTTTGAAGTTCGGGGGAGCGTAGACTGCAATGCGCGGGACTTTCTCCAGGCGCACAACATCCATATTGTTATCGTCGCGCTGAACTTCTGCATAGATGCTTGCCGATTCGCCTGCACCAAGAGGCTCGAAGGAGATACCCCGAATTCTGCATTCACGCGCGAGTATTTCACTGTAGTCGGCCATGAATGAGCCGCCACGGTAATTCAAGAGCCAGTCGACTTCGCCATTGCGCTGAAGCACCCAGAATGCCACACCGTAGGCCTTCAGGTGATCGGTTTGCTTCGGGTCCATGGCAATCAGAAGCTTCGCCTGGCCAAGCACAACGCCGGGCCAGCCCGCAAGCAGGAGAAGCGCTAGACCGAAGCATGTCATTCTCAGCGTTCGCATTATCTTTCCCCACCCCCGCACCTAGAGAGAGTCTCCCCGTATAACCCTGATTCGTTTACGAGCTTCCTCGGTGAAGAGGGAGGTCGGAAACAGCTCGAGAACTTTTTCATAAGCCTCGAGTGCTTTTGCGTTGTCCCTCAGTCTGCTTTCAAATATCTCGCCGATACGCATTTGGGCCCTGTCACGAAGCACGCTGGTCGGCATGTCAACAACGATATGCCGGAATACCGAAAGCGCATCTTCCGGGTGATTCAACAGCAGGTGCAGCTCTGCAATGCGCATCACCGCATCGTCAACAAGGGAAACCGATGGATGGCGTATCGTGAGTGCCTGAAATCGCGCGAGCGCTTCAGAGTATTTTCTCTGCCGCACAAGCAGCTCGGCACGGGCAAACTCGCCCAACGCGTCACCCGATGGCTTGTTTTCTTGTATGAAGTAGAGAAGCTGAAGGGCATCGTTTGCCTCGTCGCTTCGGAGCGTGTTCCCAAGCCTCTGGAGCACGGCGCTTGCCGAATCGAATCCAGCCTCAAAATAGTTGAGTTCTGCCAGTCGAAAGAGGACCTTCTCCCGGTTTTGATCCGTTGTGATCCGGAGAAGCTGCACGTAATCTTCTCGTGCGCGATTCAGATCATTTTTTGCCGTTTGCACCTCTGCCAGCCGGAGGATGGCTTCCTGTTGCAGAGACGGATTGAACGGCAGGGTCCGGACTTTGTCATACGCCTTTGCAGCTCCGTCCAGGTCAAAGAAGCGCACGAAGCGAATCGTGCCGATACGGAATAGCGCCTGCATGCCGATATCACTGTTGGGGAAATCTGCGAGAATGGCCTCGTACAAACCGAGTGCGCCCTGGAATGTCGGCATTGTTTCTGCAACACCGGAAGTTATGTTGCCGGCGGGCTCAGTCCGCTCTCCGGGCTGCCGAGCCGCCGAGTCGCTCTCCGCACTCAGTTCTTCAACCGCTCGGGCATATCCGAAGCGGGCATAAGAGAGAATATTCGCGGCTCCGTTCATGCGAAGAACCTCTTGAAACGCACGCTGCGCCGTCCGATAGGCATGCTCCTGCGCTGCTCGCTGTGCAAAGGAGTACAGCTCCACACCGTTGGCCTTCGTCACCCTGTCAATGATGCGATACTGTTCCAGGGCTCCATCGTACTGTTTACCCTCGATCAGAAGCCAGGCAAGAATTGAATGCAGCTGTACGTTTTCCGGCGATCGAAGAACGGCGTCACGGACAACGTCAAGCGCCGACTGCCAGCCTTCCGGCCGATTCGTAAAGGAGGCGAGCCGTGACTGGACGTACGAGACTTGTTGAGGGTTCGTCTGTACCAGCTTGATAAATTCTGTTGTTGCGTTGTGATACTGATGAAGCGCTGCGTAGAGCGACGCCAGCTCCTCTATGTAAATGTTGTCGTTCTTCGTTCCGGCCCGACCCTGAAGATAGATCTCTATCGCCCGCTCATACTGGCGGTGATCGATCAGCTGCGCGGCAACCAATCGGTAGAGCCCGGCATTCTTGACGTCCTTCATGATGACCAGGCGCCAGAGCGAATCGGCTGCAGGCTGATTACCGGATAGGTCATAGAGCCCGCCGAGAATTGTCAGCATGTTTTCATCGGCAGGATTTACGCGCAATTGCTCACGGATGAGACTGATGGCCTTGTCGTATTGCTTGAGTTCGGTATACGTCCGGCGCAGCCCTTCAACCACAACAAAGCTCTGTGGATTCTCCTCGAGCAGTGACTCGTACGCTGACGCTGCCCGGCTCCACTCACCCGCCTGTTCAAAGCTTTGTGCTAGCCGGAGTTTTATTGCAAGGTCTGTCTGTTGAGCGAGAGAGCTCGTTGCGCCCAGGGCGACAAAGAAGAGCATGGTACAACACCGCGCAAGCCATGCTGCTGTTAACGAGTTGAATGTTGATACACGCATCGTGCACATGGTTATTCACAACTTATCAAAAAACGCCCGCTTAATCAAACCTCCGGTGACGGCTCATTCTGAAACAACGACAACGTACCTCTCTGTTCCCGCTCGCAAACCACGCCGACCCGTGCTTGTGTTGCATAGCCCTCCCAATTTGCGTACCTTAGATAAATGTCCACGCGGAAAAATATCGCCATTCTCGGTTCCACAGGCTCGGTTGGGCGCAATTCTCTCGAAGTCATCAATTCCTTCCCGGATCGATTTCGCGTTACCTACCTGACAACAAACAGCAATATTGATCTGTTAATGGAGCAGGTCGAACGTTTTCATCCGGTCGGCGTTGTCATACTTGATGAGTGCAGAGCCGGAGAAGCAAAGAAACGCTTCAAGCATCCTGTAGAGGTATTGTCGGGAGAACCCGGTCTTGAAGAAGTTGTAACGCGCGATGATGTAGACATTGTCATGAGCTCACTCGTTGGTTTCGCAGGTCTAAAGCCTACCATCGCTGCCATCCGGCATCGAAAACGGATTGCTCTCGCAAACAAGGAGACGCTGGTCGTTGCCGGCGCGCTGATTACATCGCTCGTGCGTGAGTACGGTGTTGAACTTCTCCCCGTCGACAGTGAGCACAGCGCAATTCTTCAGTGCCTTGCCGGCGAGAATCGGGAGCTGGTTGCAAGGCTCATCCTGACTGCCTCCGGAGGACCCTTTCTCAACGTGCCGCAGGAATCTTTTGCCGCTATCACGGTCGAGGAAGCGCTCAGGCATCCAAACTGGAGCATGGGAAACAAGATCACAATTGACTCGTCAACACTGATGAACAAGGGCCTTGAGGTCATCGAGGCGCGTTGGTTGTTCGGAATATCGGCTGAGCGGATCCACGTCGTGATCCACCCTCAGTCTATTATTCACTCAATGGTCGAGTTTGTTGATGGATCCGTCAAAGCCCAGCTTGGGCTGCCCGACATGAAGCTCCCCATCCAATATGCCCTTTCCTATCCCGACCGTTGGCCCATGAACGGCAGCCGCCTTGATTTTCCAGCCCTGCGATCAATGACGTTCCTTGAACCAGATCGGGCGAAGTTTCGGTGCCTCTCGCTGGCCTATGACGCTCTTTCGCTCGGCGGGACTGCCCCGACGGTAATGAACGCAGCAAATGAGGTCGCCGTAGCGGCGTTTCTCGGAAAGAGGATTTCTTTCGAGAAAATCCCCATATTGATTGAACGGGCACTAAACGGTGCGAAAATACGTTTAAATCCCGAGCTCGACGACATTCTCGAAACCGACGGCAAAACACGTTCATTTGTCGGAACTCTTTTATAGTGTTTGCAGTATGGAGGGGGATGCTCCCTCCCGGAATAACCTGTAATGTGAGAATTTCATGCCCTTCGTTCTGAATATCTTCTACTTCCTGGTCGTAATTGGCGTATTGGTGCTTGTCCACGAGTTGGGGCATTTTCTTGCCGCCAAATTGTTCGGGATGCGTGTAGACAGGTTCAGCATCGGCTTTCCCCCGCGAGCGTTTGGGAAAAAGATCGGCGATACGGACTATTGTATTTCATGGATTCCCATAGGCGGTTACGTGAAGATCGCCGGTATGGTGGATGAGAGCTTCGACACTGAGTTCGCAAAAGAGGATCCCAAGCCATGGGAGTTCAGGTCGAAGCCGATTTGGCAACGGATGATTGTTATTTGCGCCGGTGTAACAATGAACATTTTGCTCGCGGTGCTTATCTTCTGGGGCATTATCTACTACCAGGGAAAAACGATCAAGCCCGTTACAGAGGTTGGGTATGTTGCTCCTGAGAGTCCGGCGGCGAAGAGCGGTTTTCGCGTCGGCGACAAGATCATCAGCGTGAACGGAAAACCGGCAACGCACTGGGAAGAGATCGAGAATCTGGTTTACTCCGAGGCTCTTTCTGGAAATCTTTCCGTTGAGCTCACGCGAGGCAGCGAGAAAATTAACCTGCGCATCGTCTCGCCGATGACTTCAGAAATCCTTGAGGACCGACTTGGACTTTATCCGACTGGCATCGTCGCTCTCGTCACCAGTATTGAATCGGGAAAACCCGCCGACCAGGCGGGGATCAAACCCGGATCCGTTATACTCAGTTTGAACGGGGAGAACGTCACGTTCCAATCGTTGCAAGAGGTCGTGCGCCGAAGCTCCGGCAAAGAGGCAACCTTGCGTTGGAAAGAGGGGGAGGATACAAAAGAAGCTCGTATAACGCCGTCGGCAGATGGAAAGATCGGCATCGGTTTCTCTCCACTGTACGAGGGTCCCCGGGAAACCGTTCGCTACTCGCTTCTTTCTGCGCTCCCCGAGGGTATCAGGGGCACCTGGGAAATGACCTGGATGAATCTGAAGAGCATCTATCAGATTTTTGCCGGACGCGTATCGCTTACAAAATCCGTAGCCGGCCCCATCATGATCGCAAAACTTGCAACGCGTTATGCAGAAAGCGGCATCCTGGATTTTCTCGCGTTCATGGCGCTCCTCAGTATGAACCTGGCTATCCTCAACTTGCTCCCTTTCCCCGCCCTCGATGGTGGACATGCTACGTTTCTCCTTTATGAAGGCACGTTCCGCAGAGAGATTCCCACAAAGGTCAAGATCGCCCTTCAACAGGTCGGCTTTGTGCTTTTGCTTGTGTTTATGGCCTTCGTTCTGTATAATGACATCATTCGATTTTGATCGCCCGCTGTGTGACTGTAGTCACTCCTATACAACACTCTGAGCCTTAGTTTTCCAGCAAACTGTTTGAACTATTAAGGAGGGATCTTTATGAAAAAAGTCCTGATGGCTGGTGGGGCGGGTCTGGTGCGCCTTTCTTTGATCCTTGTAGTT
>DOWV01000375.1:13464-20529 GCA_003519375.1 Bacteroidota bacterium | reverse complement strand
CGGCGGATAACAACTCTCATAAAGTCAGCTGTTGATCCCGTCTTCGACGTAAGGAATTTCGCGTACCCTTCCTGGTAACGGTTCAGTTCTGCCTGGTACCGAAGCTTCATCTCGACATCCGTACCCGCCAGGTTCATCGCTGCGATCTGGAAAATCGCCGTGGGAGAAACACGAGAGAATCCAAACGCCCATCGCTCCTGCCAGTCCTTTTTGTTGCGCCAGTCCTCATTCAGCCTTCCATAGAAATCCTGCCGTTCTTTCTCATATACTTTGCTGAGGCTGTCCTGGAATGCTCCCATGGTGTTTACAAAACCGGTGTCCGTCGACATGGAACGCGAACTAAAGAAGTTCTGAAATGCCTGCATGCGGCGCTGCATTTGGTCGGCACTGAATTTTCTCTTCTGAGATTCGATTGCGTCCAGATTGGGGACATCGATAATCTGCGAGGCGAGAACAACGCTCCCCTTCGGGACGATCAACACGGAAAATATCCAGACCACGAGCGACAGAAGAAACGAAACCGATGAGCGTGTCACCAGCGAAGAGATCATGATGCTCAGGGTCAGAAACACGCCAAAGCAGAGAAGTCCGGCCCCGGCGATGAGGAACAGCCTCACCCATTCGGCGCCGCTCAACGGGATGCCGAAGCCAAGGAGCAGGAGACATCCGACGAGGAGCGGGATCAGAAGCGGGATAGCGAGAGCAAGGATGCTCCCCAGAAGTTTACTCAGGATAAAACTCGCCCTCGACACCTTATTCGAGAAGACAAGCTTGAGTGTCCCTGCCTCCTTCTCGCCGTTGATGGCGTCATAACCGAAGAGGATGGCGAACAGGCTGAAAACAATGATAACGACGAAATTGAGGTCGAGGAATCTGAACACCGCAAACAACGGATCGGCGCTGAACCGGCTGTTGATGAGGTTGAGCTCACCTGAAGCCCGCATGTCGGTCGTCCGGCCAACGTCGTTCGTCACTCCATTCACCAGAACCTCGAGAGGCTGCGGCTTCCGAAACACTCTGTGCTGCACGGACCGCCAGTCGGTGAGCGACGCGACATTGGAAGCATTCGTCGTTCTCGCCGCTTCGTATTCCTTGATGCTTTCCTGATAGTTCCGGATTCCCACATAGAAGCTCAGCAGAAGGAGCACCGCTGCGGCTCCGAAGGTAATCGCGAATTTGGTGGAATAGACAATATCCCGAAGCTCTTTTTCCAGAAGTATTTTCAACATAGAAACACCTTCATCGTACGAGATGAACCGCTGTGCGAATCAATGCTTATTTGTCAGGCGGCTACTTTGCCCTGGATGTAGTCGAGATAGAGCTTTTCCAGGTTTTCGTGCTGGAGCTGCTCCCGCGTCTTGCTCGCAAGGAGCTTTCCTTCGCTCATGATGGCAACGGTGTCTGCGATTTCCTTAGCACGGAATATGTCGTGCGTGCTGATCAGGATGGCGCGCCCCTGTGCCCTGAGTTGATGGAGGATTTCGAGGAATTCGTTCGCGGCCTTCGGATCGAGGCCGCTCGTCGGCTCGTCGAGTATGACCGCCGGGGCTTCCTTGACAATCGCGATCGCCAATCCGACTTTCTGCCGCATCCCTTTGGAGAAGCCTTTGAGCTTCTGCTCAAATGCCTTCTCCTGCAATCCAACCTGCCGCAGCACGTCATAGTAGTCATTCCGGGCCAGGTTGTGGCGCCCGCCAAGCCGGGCGAAGAAATCGAGGTTCTGCCTCGCTGTGAAATTCGGATAGAGCATCACCACGTCGGAGAGGTAGGCAACATACTGCTTCGCCGCCATCGGATCTTTTGTTGCATCGATTCCGTTGATGACGGCGGTTCCCTCCGTCGGATCGATGAACCCGAGAAACAGATTGATGGTTGTCGTTTTGCCGGCTCCGTTATCCCCCAGCAAGCAGAATATCTCTCCCTCTTTCACTGCAAAGGAGACGTGGTCGAGCGCACAGAGACCGTCCTCGTAGACTTTTGTGAGGTTTTGAGCTTCAAGAATTATTTTTTGTTCCATGTGAGATCCTCATTTTTTCAACCGCAAAGGACGCCAAGTAAGAGGTATGGGGTAATCGTTTTCATCACCATTCCCAAAACCTTTTGGCGCTCTTTGCGCTCTTGGCGGTTATTCTTCTAAAACCGATGCTCAACGTTTTGTTAGACGAATTCCAAATACCACAATCCCAATAACCAATCCCACAATCAAGAGCACGATTGCGGCCGTTCCCAGGACGCTCGCCTTGGCGGTGACCTGGATTGTCACCGTTTTTGGTTCCGCTTCGAGCGGCTGGTTATCCGACCGCCCGGTGATCCGTATCCGGACGTCGTATTTTCCGACACCGACATCCGGCGGCGGCGTGAACGTGAAGCTGATCCGCTTTTCGGACGTCGGATCGAGACGATCCACCGTGTTCGGATCAATGACCTTCGTCCAGTTCAACGGAAGGTCGGCGTCAATACGTACGTTGTCCAACCACCTCGATCCTTCATTCACAATATCGAGCGTCATCGAGACGGTCTGATCCGGAGCGATCTCATAGTAAAGCTGTTGCGCACGAATCTGAAACTGCCCGATCCCTCGCGGGACAAGTTCCAACTGTGCATATCCAACATTCATTTTCCGGACCTGGTCTTCCGTGAGGAATTTCGAGCGATCCACCCGGATGTCACTCCCCTGCGCAATCGCGAGAACATAGAACTTGATCGGCTGGTCGATGCGGAGTTCCTCATTCGCCCGCGACGGGAGGAGGACATTGAGAGAGACATTCTTCGTGTTGACACCTTCGGTGTACTTTACCTGCGTCAAGCGAGCCTGCGTTTGAGGATCCTGGAAGTAGACGTTCAGCTGCAGGGGGAGATTCGCGACTTCCAGACGGAATGTGTTCTCGGCACTGGAGAACAATTCCATCCTCATCCGATATGTGGCGGTGGAGGCAAGAGGAGCCTCCTGGCTGAACTGCTCGGCAACAATGGCGACCCGGTTCGATGCGGCATCCTTCTGGAAATAGATTTTCTTCTGATCCTGGTTTTGTGAATAGATCAGGCGAACCGTCGCGATGTCGACATCCTGCAGCAGCGTAAACTCGATGGTCGGATCTTCTCCAACCTTGAGAACCTCGATTTTTGTCTCGTACGGCTGGCTGATGATGGCACCCTGATCGTTCAGGAGAGCAACGTAGACATCGGTGATCACATCCGGTTGAACGAGCGCGTACAAACCCTCCTCAATATTCAGGAGACGTTTGATTTCATTCGTGCCGCTTGTCATGTTGGCGAGTGTCAGTTTCACTCGCCTCTGACCATTAGGAAGCTGGGACTTGACCGCCTTTTGAATCGAGATGTACCTGCGTTCATAAATGACCGCCAGGAATGACTGCTGATAGTTTACCTCTGATTCCCTGAACGTGCGATCCGACCGTTCCAGCTCTGCTTTCGATGACATTCCGCGATCGAAAAGCGATTTTGTGCGCTCTAATTCGGATTTTGCGATGTTGTACGCATCGAGCGCGCGCTTCAATCCCAGAAGCTTGTACTGATCGTCACGGGGATTGTAATACGTGCCTTGCTGGGAGAACGCGGCAAGGGGCGCAAGAAGCAGAATGACGAGTGTGAAAACACAGGTTTTCATGCAGACATAGTGCCGTATGTGGTCAAAGGGAGAGGACGAGAGGGTCTGGGAGCACAAACCAGACATATCATTGGACGCAGAATGTCGCCCCAAGTTCCGGCGATTACCGGCTTTCGTGTATGAATCTAGCAAAAAACTGTCAGAATTTCAGAATAAACTGAATCCCCGGGAGAGTCGATTTGAAGGCCGGGTAGAGCACAGAGGAGTGCTGTCCGGAGCAGAAGTAGAACTTCGTCAATTAGTTTTGTATAGTCCGTCGCGCCGCTTCACGACACCACCCCCTACCAGCGGAGGATGCCATGCAAACATCTCTCAGATCCTTCCTTTTGACCGTTTTCTTTGGCCTGTTATTTCATGCATTTGGCACGAACGGTTTTGCCCAGCAGCAATTCAAGCCGGGCGACATGCTCACACCTGATCCAGCCATCAAAATCGGAAAGCTCGACAATGGACTCATCTACTATGTCCGCGAGAACAAGAAGCCGGAAAAGCGGTGCGAGCTTCGTCTCGCAGTGAAAGTCGGATCTGTTGTCGAGGATGATGATCAACTTGGGCTGGCACATTTTGTTGAACACATGGCATTTAATGGCACAGAGAAGTTTCCGAAGCTCGAGATCATCAACTACCTGGAAAAAACCGGCATGAAATTCGGGCCCGAAGTAAATGCCGGCACAAGTTTCGACCAGACGGTGTACATGCTTCAATTGCCGACTGACTCACTTCCGGTCGTGAAGAAAGGATTTCAGATCCTTCAGGAATGGGCACAACATGTGGCGTTCGAAGGATCAGAAATTGAAAAGGAGCGGGGTGTGATCATCGAAGAATGGCGGTTGGGACGCGGGGCGCAGATGAGGATCCTCATGCAGCAGCTCCCCTTCTTGCTCTACAATTCACAGTATGCCCAGCGTTTCGTCATAGGGAAGAAGGAGATTCTGGAGAGCTTCCAGCATGAGACGCTCAGGCGCTACTATCGTGATTGGTACCGGCCGAACTTGATGGCCGTCGTGGCGGTAGGAGATTTCAACGCCAAAGAAATGGAATCGTGGATCAAGGAACACTTCTCGGGCTTGAAGAATCCTGTCCCGGAACGCCCGCGCAAAGAGTACCCGGTTCCGACGCACAAGGAGACTTTTGTCAGCATCGCCACCGACGCTGAATTGACGATGTCGATGGCTCAGATTATTTTCAAGCGCCCAGCAACAGACACGTATACGGCAGGCGATTATCGGGATGAGATCGTCGATCGCCTGTGTGGAGCAATGCTCTCAGCGCGATATGCGGAACGAACACAGAAGCCCAATCCGCCGTACATCTTTGCCGCCGGAATGGACCAACGGTTCCTCGGAAATGTACAGATAACTGCTTTGGTGGCGGCACTGAAGGAGAATTCCGTTCTCGATGGCATTGACGCGCTCGTCACAGAAGCATACCGGGGAAAACAGCATGGCTTCACCGCGACGGAACTCGAGCGTCAGAAGAAACAGGTGTTGAGCCAATATGAGAACATGTTCAAAGAGAGAGAAAAGAGGCAGTCACGGGCGCTGGCCGACGAATACGTACGGAATTTTCTGCAGAGAGAGACAATTCCCGGCATCGAAGTAGAATACGAAGTAGTGCGTCAGTTCCTTCCGGGCATTGAGCTGGGGGAGGTGAACAAACGCATTGCCGAACGTATCCGGGATGAGGGTCGTGTCATCACCGTGGCCCTTCCAAAGAAAGAGTCCCTCAAAGTCCCGGGTGAGGCCGAAATCCTCGCTACGTTTCATGCTGCCAGCGCCAGGCAGTACGAGCCTTACGTTGACAAAGTGAGCACACAGCCGCTCCTTGCGAAACTTCCTCCGCCCGGAAGAGTCGTCAGCGAGAAGAAAATGGAATCCCTCGGCGCGACGGAATGGACGCTGTCCAACGGTGCCCGGGTCATTCTTAAACCGACCGATTTCAAGAACGATGAGATCTTGTTCTCCTCCTACAGCAAGGGCGGCCACTCGTTGGTGAGTGACAAAGACTACCGATCGGCCCAAAACGCCACGTCCCTTGTCTCTCAGTCGGGAGTGGGGGAATTCGATGCGATCGTGCTTCAAAAAATGCTCGCCGGAAAACTGGTGAACGTCTCCCCATCCATCAGCGAACTCTCTGAAGGATTTTCTGGTAACGCCGCGCCGAAAGATCTCGAGACTCTCTTTCAAATGGTCTACCTCTATAGCACCGCCCCCCGGAAAGACACGGCTGCCATCTCGGCTCTCATGACGCGGATGAGAGCAGCCCTGCAAAACCGCAGCGCCGATCCGAACTCCGTCTTCTCGGACACCGTCCAGGTGACGATGACAAACTACAACCATCGCGTCAGGCCTTTCACTGCAGCACTCCTGAGTGAAATCGACCCGGACAAAGCGCTGGCAATCTACAAAGATCGGTTTTCTGACTTCAGCGACTTCACGTTCTTCTTCGTGGGCAATTTCGAGCTCGAGAAGATCAAGCCCCTTGTTGAGCAGTATCTTGCGAGCCTCCCCTCTCTCAACAGAAAAGAATCGTGGCGTGACATCGGTGTGAAAACGCCTCCGGGGACCGTCAGCAAGAGCGTCTATAAGGGAGCTGAGGCGAAGAGCAGCGTCCAGCTCTATCTCAACGGACCGTTTGACTGGTCCGCACAAAACCGGTACGAATTCAACTCCCTGATGGAGTTGATGAGAATCAAACTGCGTGAGGTCATTCGGGAAGAGAAAGGCGGGACGTACGGTATCGGCATTAGCGGTTCTGCTTCCCTCTACCCGCGGAAGGAGTATACCGTTTCGATCAACTGGGGCTGTGCCCCGGACCGGGTCGATGAGCTGATTGGAGCGGTGATGCAACAGCTCGACAGTTTGAAGATGAAACGACCCGACCAGGTGTACGTCGACAAGGTGAAGGAGCAGCAACGCCGCACCTATGAAGTCAATCTCAAAGAGAACAACTTCTGGATCTCGAACTTCCGGACGCATATTGCCAACGGGGAAAATCCGGAAGGGATCCTGCAGTACCCTTCCTACGTGGAAAAGTTATCAGGAGAGGCGATTCAGAACGTTGCGAAGACGTACCTTCAACTGAGCAGCTTGAAGAGATTCGTACTTTATCCTGAGAAGAAGGACTGAGCGCCGGGAGCACTGCTCTTTGGATAAGGTCCGGCTCGATGTCGAGTCGGACTTTTTGTTTTCGTGGTGGCGGGTTGTTGTTTTTTCTGCGTTATAGCTTTATCTTGATATCGATTCGACGGCATGAGAACCAGCCCAGATTCGTAATGATTTGCACCCATAGCTTCGAAAATGGCCCACGAACGTCTTGTGTGAGTGGTTGCCATTTTCCGAATCCCGCTGAACGCAGTGAAGCGGGATCCGTCACGCTGGCACATTTGTATCGTTCTTGCACCCATAGCTCAATTGGATAGAGCATCAGACTTCGGA
>DOWV01000375.1:4667-13438 GCA_003519375.1 Bacteroidota bacterium | reverse complement strand
TCGGATCTGAGGGTTGGGGGTTCGACTCCCTCTGGGTGCACAACAATTGCGAATTTCGGATTGACGATCGCGAATTGGGCTGACCTCACTTCGCAATTCTAGATTCGAAAATCGGCAAACGACAACCCCACAGCATCATCGATCCTCCAATGAGATTTGGAGAAGTGAGAATTTCAGTTTAGCTACGCTATGACCGTGTCAGAAACGGAGAAGCCGAGATGGCATCAATTGTGATGGCTCTCGGCTTCGTTCTTGTACTCGATTCTTTGTCCCGGGACACGATCCTAGAATTGAATCAATCCCACCAGGCTCCTCCCTGTGACCCGATAGGAACCTTGATCGGGCAAAAGCACCTCCCGACCCTCCTCCGCGATATCGAGTGGAGAATCAAGCGATGTATCAAGAAATCGGTGCCACCGTTTGCCCGGAAGGACATGAGGAAGCTCAAAATTCAGATCAGCCTCGAAAGCATTGAAGACGAAAAAGAGATCCGAATCCTGCCCCTCAAACTGCAGTTCCACAGCGACAGACTGGGAGTGCCATGACCAATCGGGTTCATTCAGCTTGACACCGTGCCAGACGAGTTTCGGCACCTGGCGGCTCCCCTGTCCGAAGAACTCCCGCTGCTTGAACAGCAGGTGCCTTCTTCTGAATCCAATGAGACTTTTGAAAAACCTCACCAGGCTCTTGTTTTCCAAAGGGCTTGACCAATCCAGCCAGCTGATTTCGTTATCCTGACAGTATGCATTGTTGTTGCCGCGCTGGGTGCGACCGAATTCGTCGCCGGCAAGGATCATGGGGACTCCCTGAGACAGGAGGAGCGTTGCCGCAAGGTTTTTCGTTTGCCGTTGTCGTAAAGAGACGATCGCCGGATCGGAACTCGGCCCTTCCACGCCGCAGTTCCAACTGTCGTTTTCGTTCAAGCCATCCTTGTTCACCTCGCCGTTCGCACTGTTATGCTTCACGTTGTAGGAAACGAGATCGGCAAGCGTGAAGCCGTCGTGGCTGGTCACAAAGTTAACGCTATGGTACGGCGCGCGCCCTCCTCCGCGATAGAGATCCTCACTCCCGCACAGTCGTGTCGAAAGTGCGCTTACCATGTCCGGGGCGCCTTTCCAGAAGCGGCGAACGTCATCTCGAAACCTCGCATTCCATTCTGCCCACCGTCCCCAGTTCGGGAAACTCCCTACCTGGTAAAGTCCGGCAGCATCCCAAGCCTCTGCGATGAGCTTGACGTTCGCCAGGACAGGATCTCCTGCGATACGCTCAAGGAGGGGCGGATTGGACAAGACCTCTCCGCCTGTTCCCCGGCCGAGGATCGATGCGAGGTCGAACCGGAAACCGTCGACGTGCATCTCCGTAACCAGGTACCGCAGCGAATCGAGTATGAGATCCCGGACGACAGGATGGTTGCAGTTCAGAGTGTTTCCGCATCCCGAGAAGTTAAGGTCTTTGCCGCTCTGCGGATCGAGGATGTAATACACCGAATTATCGAGCCCTCGAAATGAAATCGTCGCTCCCCTTTCGTCGCCTTCGCCGGTATGATTGTACACCATATCGAGTATAACCTCGATGCCCGCGTCATGGAATGCTTTGACCATCGCCTTGAATTCGCGGATCTCTCCACCGAGCCTCGCATCGGCGGCATAGGACGCCTTCAACGCGAAGAAGCTGATCGGATGATACCCCCAGAAGTTGAGCAGCTGCTTTCCGCTGGCCGGGGCAACGAGAGTAGAGTCCGTCTCCAGAAAGTCGGTTACCGGCATCAATTCAACAGCTGTGACGCCCAAATCTTTGATGTAGGGGATCTTCTCCGTCAGGCCAAGGAACGTTCCGGGGTGCCTGACGCCGGAGGACGGGTGGCGCGTAAATCCGCGCACATGCATCTCGTAGATCACAGAATCGGCCAGGTGGCGATTCAGAGGGTGATCGTACTTCCAATCGAACCGCTCGTCGGCAACGCGGGACCGGCGCAACGAGGGAGCCGTGCGGTCGACACGTTCACCGCCCCACACTTCCCCGCCTCTCAACGAGCGGGCATATGGATCGACAAGAACTTTGGATGGATCAAACCGGTGGACCGGAGTATTATTCCGGTTCTCACGTGCGACACGAAAACCGTACTCAATTCCCGGGTCGATTCCGTTCACACAGGCGTGCCAGATGTCTCCCGTCTTGTTGTAGCGAGGGTCAAGCGGGAATTCTGCCAGCGGTTCAGACTGCCCGTTGGCAAAGAGCACCAGACGTACCTCCGTCGCGTTTTTCGAAAAGACGGAAAAGTTGATCCCGCCGCGGACAAGCGTCGCACCGAGCGGTAGCGGATGGCCGCGGACAATCTCAAACTGATCGCTCACAACATCGACCAGGGAGATTATGGTCTGAGCCGGCTTCGATTGACGCTTCGCGCGCTTTTTCGGTATCTCAGATTGCGACGGCGTGCTTTTTCGTTTACCCATGGCGATGGTCGCAGATTTAACTTTTTTGCGAATATTGATCGCGGTCCGTTGCGCACCGCGTGCGTGCTAGATTAGCAAACGATTCGATAAAGAACAATGGCCGTGCAGATGCCCCGAGTTCTCTCACCAATTTAGGAAATTGCATCCGCTTCGATTTTTTCCCACATTGGTCGAAAAGCCTCCAATCACACTCAACTTACACTTATGGCGTCGTTCAAGAGAGCTTTCATGTTGGTCTTCTCTCCTGTCCGGGACTTCTTCATCAAGCATCCTGCTGTGCTCTCGGGGTATATTATCTACGCGTATTTCTTCGTCACCACGATGGGATTCTACAAAGACCTGAAGGAAACCCACTTCAAGTCCTTCAATATCTTGGAAACATTCGACGGGGTGATCTGGATGTGGCTGCTCGCTGTCGTGCTGGTGAAAGTCATCGAGTATCGAAATCGCCTGACCTCGCAAGAGCGCCTTCGCATCGAGCGTGAAAAAGAACTGCAAATCAAGAGCGCCCAGGTGATCACCGCGCACCAGATGATCCGGACTCTGCAACACGAGATCAACAATCCGCTTGCTGTCATCCTTCTCTACGTTCAGCGATCGCTTCGAAAAGAGCCTCTCAGCCCGGAGACCCAGCAAAGCATGACGGAAATCAAGAACAGCGCCGAAAGGATCGCGGGCGTGCTCCACGAATTCGCAAATGCACAAGGGATCGAAACGATAGGGTCACCTGTCGGCGAGCTCATCACACCGAGCAAGGACAATGACGTTGCATGAACAATGGATGAAGCAAGCCCTGCGTGAAGCAAAGCTTGCATATGAGGAAGACGAAGTTCCGGTCGGTGCAGTAGTGGTCTACAAAGGAGCTGTCATCGGACGCGGTCACAACCAGATCGAGCGTCTCCAGGATCCCACTGCGCACGCCGAAATGATCGCCTTGACAGCCGCGTGCAATCACCTCGAATCCCGCCGGTTGGAAAACTGCTCGATGTATGTGACGCTCGAACCTTGCCCAATGTGCGCCGGTGCAATCGTGCTTTCGCGGATTCCAACGCTCGTCTTCTCAGCGTTCGACCCCAAAGCAGGCGCTTGCGGCACCCTCTACAATATTACCCACGATAAACGCCTCAACCACAACGTCCATGTCATCGCCGGAGTGTATGATCGCGAGAGTGAAGAACTTCTGAAGTCGTTCTTTGGGAAGGTTCGGAAACTTGTGGTTCGAAGGAAGGGAAGCTGACTCAGGCCTCGGCCTGGAGCTTCTCGGCACGGTCCGCCACACGGAGTTTTTCAATCATCTCGTCAAGATCGCCCTCGACGATCCCGGCAAGATTGTAGAGCGTCAGTCCGATGCGATGGTCCGTAATGCGGTTTTGGGGGAAATTATAGGTGCGGATTTTGTCGCTGCGGTCGCCGCTTTTCACCATCGATTTACGGGCAGCGGCAGTGGATGCCGTTTGCTCCTGAAGTTTTGCCTCGTAGAGTTTGGCGCGCAGCATTTTCATGGCCCGTTCACGGTTCTGAAACTGCGATCGCTCTTGCTGGCAGGCCACAACGACACCGCTCGGCCTGTGGGTGATGCGCACGGCTGTTTCCACCTTGTTGACGTTCTGACCGCCTTTGCCGCCGGAACGGTAGGTGTCGACTTGCAGGTCGGCGGCATTGATCTCGATTTCCACATCCTCCACTTCCGGCAGCACCACCACGGATGCGGCAGACGTATGGACTCTCCCCTGCGCCTCGGTCTCCGGAACACGTTGTACGCGATGCACACCGCTCTCGAACTTCATCAATCCGTACGCCCCATCGCCCGAGACGGCGAACACGATTTCCTTGAACCCGCCCTTGCCGGTCTCATTCCAGTCCATCAAATCGACCTTCCACCCTTTTCGCTCGGCAAACCGGGTGTACATCCGGTACAAATCTGATGCGAATAACGCCGCCTCTTCTCCGCCTGTACCGGCGCGGATTTCCATGATGAAGTTCTTCGTGTCGTTCGGATCCTCGGGGACGAGAAGGAGTTTCAGTTCTTCTTCGAGCTCCGCCACGACCGTTTTCAACTTGTCATACTCTTCCTGGGCGAGTTCTTTCAGTTCGGCTTCGTTGACCGTCTCAAGGATTTCCTTGCTCCCCTTGAAATCGTTGCTCGCTTTTTTGTACCGCTGGTAGGAAGCCACGATGGGCTCGAGATTTCTCAGCTCCCTGCCAAGGTCACGAAATCGCTTCTGGTCGGCAACGACGGCTGGATCCGACAGCAATTGCTGGAGTTCCTGCACCCGCTCTACAATTTTTTCGAGTTTATCAAACATGGCATTATTCTGATTCTTGGTTTTCTTCCGGAGCGCGGCCGGGGGTTAGCGGCTTTCGGCGGGCTGCAAGACCTGCGTTCCGGGGGTTTCCTTCAGCGTGTACTTCGCCGGATCGTCGAGTCCAAGCGCACATTTCAAAGCGACAATGGCCACCTCGGCTTGCGACAGGTCGGGCTCTCTCGTCGTGATGCGTTGGAGCCAGAGCCCCGGAGCAATGAGGAGTTTTCCCCACCACGTCGTGGTGTGCTTTGCGGAGAACTTGATGACTTCGTACGATATTCCGCCGACCACGGGAATAAACGGGAGGTGAGTCAGCAGTCTTGTCACGATGGTCAGATTCCCGACCAGGCTGATCATGACCGCATCCAGCAGGCTGAATGCAAGGATGGCCACAAACATCACAATCAGCAGGAAACTCGTGCCGCACCTGGGATGAAACCGGCTGTGACCAAGCACGATCTGGGGGTCGAGGCGGTCGGACAGCTCAAAGGCAAAGACAGTTTTGTGCTCTGCCCCATGAAACTGGAACAGACGCTGGATTTCTTTTGAGAGAGCGATCGCCGAGAGATAGCCAAGAAGGATGAGGATTCTGATCAGACCGGCTGTCAGGTTGAAGGCGAGAGCATTCTGCTCGAACTGAAAAACCTCCGTCGTCACGACGAGAGGGAGCACGAAAAAGATCCCGATGCCGATAGCGAGCGCAAGCACCAATGTCCCGGCAAGTGCAAGCGACGATTGACCTTTCTTCGGCTTTTTTCCGTTCTTTCGGCTTTCATCTGTCTCAAGATCGAGCATCGCGATTTCGGCGGAATAATTAAGCGTCTTGATGCCGAGATACATCATATCGACAAGACCGACAGCCCCCCTCAAAACAGGGAGTTTCAAAAACCTGTATTTCTCGACCACCGAAGCATATCGTTCGTGTTTCACCACGATATCGCCGTTAGCCCTACGCACAGCTGTCGCCACGGAGCCTGGAGCCCGCATCATCACACCCTCGAGTACCGCCTGGCCGCCCACCTGCATAGGTTTTGACGGATCATAGAGAGGATTCGTGGGGACCCAGCTCGATCGTTCGTTTTCCATCGGCACAACTTCACCTTTCTGTTTCTTGGTAGTATGAGCGGTCGATAACATCTATTTGCGCTAAGTCTCCAAGACACAAAGAACAGAATTTGTCGTTCTTACAGTTTCAACGACCTTCGTGCCCTTGTGTCTTTTGCCGCTTTACGGCATCCCGCTTTTCAGATATTTTCATAGATGCGGGAGTGGCGATTCTTTCTACTCGACAATATACCAAAGAATGGCCCTACTATCAACGGAGCTGGTTGTCCAGGTCTAGAGCGTATTGAGGAGGCTTGTGATAGCGACCAGGAGGCCCGCGGGATCAACGGCGTGCGGAGCATGAGCGGCGTCGAGAAGGTCTACTTGAGCGGCACAGTCGAAGAACTGTCCCGCGGCGTAGTAACTTTGCGCGAGAAGGATCCGAACGCGCCTCGCGCTGACTTTCGAGTCGTGCGTGAAGGTATATGAAGGATTTGAGGTCAGCGCTGCGTTTGCGAACGAAGCTGCTGTCGAGAAGTCGTTGGTGGCATAAAGAGCGAAAGCGCCCCCGACGCGAATATCGTTCAACACCGCCGGCGTGATTCCTGTGAGACCGCTGGCAAACACAAAATCGGCTTTCCCTTTCGAAATCTCCCGTTTGTAGGTGTACGACCAGCCACGTCCCCCAAGCGCTTCACCGCGTACAGAAGCCGTCGCGGCCTGGTTGTAGGCGGCAGTGAAATTTGTCACCGCCGAGTCATACTTCTGCGACTCGAAGTTTGACCAACCGAGAGCGAGAAAATCTTTCTCGCCCGGCTCCGGTCCCGGCCCGGTCGACGAATCCTTCGAGCAGGCAGAGATCCCCACTCCGAGCACAATGCTCAATATCCACAACGGTTTCATGAATACAGACCTCTCCACTATCGCCTCACTTGACCAGCAAAAGTCTTCTCGTTTCACTATAACTCCTCTGCGGTCCCGCGGCGACCGATCTTGCATCAAACCTGTAGAAATAGACCCCGCTTGCGAATGCGGCAGCGTTCCAGGTTTCCGCGTAGGTCCCGGCGCTCAACTGCCGATCAACGAGAGTATGGACCTTCCGCCCGAGGGCATCATAGATCGTCAGTGTGACCTCAGCATCCGCGGGCACCTGAAACCAGATGGTCGTGCTTGGATTGAACGGATTTGGATAGTTTTGGCCGAGTGCAAAATTCTCCGGTAGCGACGATTTGGCGTCTTCAACGGGAACGAGATTTCCCTGAATCTCCAGGTTATCAATCATCCATCCCCAACCGGTCGCGCCCGGATCTGTATACATCCTGAACCTGATGAACACAAGATTGCCAGGCAGAAATCTTCCCAGCAGATTCATCGTATGTTTTTTCATTATGGCAGGGCTGCCGTTGAGCTTGTTGGTCCATGCGTTGAGCCAGTCGGTCTTAATCCGCGCGTCGTAGCCCTCCTCGAGAGGAAGCCAATTTGCCCCATCCTTCGTGGCCTCGACAACGCAATAGTCATAAAAGCTCTCGCTTCCAAAAAGTGATCCCGGCTCGCCCGGTTCAACGATGGCGATCTCGTCAAATCGCACAAAAGCATCGGAGGACTGCACGATGATCGGGATATTCAATGTCAGCGTGTAGGAGCGATTGTTTGAATAGGGATGCGGCGAATGATAGGCAGCACTTGAAAATCCCGACGGCGTTTGACGCGTGATGCCGCTGCTCGTAAAATTCGTGCCGCTCACATTGAAATCGTCGACATACGAGGTGCGTGGATTCTGCGCCGAGAACGCGTTCACGCCGCGACTCGGCGAAACATAGGCGCGGCCGTTCTTATATGACGTCAGACTCATCGTCAGCGACTCCGCCTTTGCAACCAGGAACGGAACAACCGTGTCACCCGCTGCTGAGTTCCCCGAAAGCGTCAGGTATCGCGCGCCCTTGACGAACACCTGTGTTGAGTCGTAGCTCGAACGAAGACTGATCGGGATTGCCACTGAACCATCCGGAGCCTGCGCCAGCTTGTTGAGCCGGGGCGACAGCGTCACCGCGGGCGGAGGGGCCGCCAAGAGCGCCGGAATTCTCACGGTCCAGATTCCGCGGCCGTGTGTTGCCGCCACAACCTCGTCATCGACGGCACGAAGCTGCCAGAGAGAGACAGCGGGAAGGATATCATTGGCATACGACCAGCTCGCCCCGTCATTCGTCGATATGAAAAGACCAATCTCGGTACCTGCCCAGATTTCGTTCGGGTTATGCGGCATGACGAGGAGACTGTACGTCGCAACATCCGGGAAACCGTTTGTGCTGACGCTCCCCGACCCGAAGCCTGAGATATCCTGCCAGGTCTGGCCCAGATCCGTCGTACGAAGTATTTTCGGAGCCTTTGCAATCGAGAAGAGAGCGTACGCCGTGCCCGGCTGCGCAGGGTGGGTGGCGAGTCCCGAGAGACGGCCGAGCGTAGCCGCGGAGTAATTGTTTGTCCTGGTGAACGTCACTCCGCCGTCGGTGGAAACATGGATATTGCCCGTTGTGCCGCTGTTCGACATCCGGATGCCGGCCCAGATCGTTTGCGGATCTGCCGTTGAAATCGCGGCGTTTGCCCCCGAACCGAATCCCCAGTTCGGGGAGCTCACGCGGCAGAGAGTCCAGTTTTCTCCGAAATTGTCCGACCTCCACACGCCTGCATTTCCAACAAGGACCAAAAGATCCGGATCGCTGTTGGACTTTCCGATTTGCGTAATGAACGGTCCGAGCCCGCTCCCAATATCCGTAAGATCGGTTGTTGATGAAACGAACGAGATGCCTCCGTTTGTTGACCGCCTGACATCATTGTAGTAGAGCGATCCGATGACCTTGTTCGGGTTTTTGTAGTTCCAGATGCTCGCAAACCCATCTCCACCGATAACGGATGTCCAGGTCGAGCCCGTGCCCGGATTCTCCGGAGAAACCCACGTTCCGTTATC
>DOWV01000375.1:0-4481 GCA_003519375.1 Bacteroidota bacterium | reverse complement strand
CTGGTATTGTAGCCGAGATTCGGATTTGTCCATGTTGTCCCGCCATTGGTCGAGGTCCCGATGCCCCCATCGCTGGCATTCAGCATGCGAAAAATCTGCGGCCCGGAGCTGACAGGGATGATGGTGATGTTGTGGTGGTCTGCATGGACGTAAGGTATCGACTGGTTCTGGACCCAGTTGGTCATGCGCGTCGTCGTTCTAAGGCGACCCGTGATCACGCCGTAGTTGATGCGGACATTCGATGCCGGAAGTGTATTCGGGTTCCACGTCCCGCCGGTCACCAGAATGGGCCACATGGCGTAGACGTTCTTGTAGCGTTCGCCGCCCGTGATTCTGATGTTTGCATTGGGAGCACCGGGATCATACGGGATTGCGTGAACAAAGATGTACTCGCGCTGCGGAAGAGTCGCGTTGTATTCGACGAGATTGTAGGCACCCGTGGAATCAGAATCCCGGAAGGAAGCCATCAACTGTCGATTGTTGGCTATGTCCCAGACCTGGAATGGAACGGGAACGTATTCGCGGTACGGATACAGGAAACTCCCTCCCGTCGTGAACCTGTGCGCCATTTGACTGATGCCCGGGCCGAACCTGATTTCAACGGAAACATAGTCGGCATCGAGAACCGCGATCGGTGATGTCGTTGTCCCGTAGAAATCTTTCCCCGTCCCTAATCCGCCGCCGGCGAACGGTCCGCCCCAATTGACAAAACTGAGGAATGGGGACGTGCCATTCTGCTCCACGCTGAGTATGCCTCCGGTTTGCGTGGTCGTTGAGGTCAGCTGAATCTTGTAAATGTCGAGGCCGCCGACAAAGCAGATGTCACGTTCGTACGGGTGTGCGGCGATGGCATTGTCGTACCACCCTTGCCCGTTTAACCAGTTGGGCGACGTCCCGCTCACCTGCGCAGCCTTCTGCCACGTCCCGCCTCCATCATCAGAGATGTAGAGATCCGACGCCGAGCTGCTCGTTTCCATGGCGAGGAACAGCCGGGCGGTATCCGCCGGTGAAATGTCCAGTTCGCTTCTTGCTCCAGTCCCGAGCCCGACGGAGGAGGGCGACCACGACAATCCACGATCGTAGGATTTCAGAACACCGTTTGAATTGCGCGTTGCATAGAGCATGTTGAAATTCCGAGGATTGGCGATTATTTGTTGAATCCGCGATGAACCGGTAGTCCCACCGCTCGAGTAGACGGCCGACCAGGAACTCCCGCCGCTCGTCGATCGGAATATGCCGGAATTCGTCGCGGCAAGTACGACGTTCGCATCCGATGGGTCGACAATCACTCGATTGACGTAAGAGAAATCCGAATTCAATGTTGTGCTTGAGATCTGCGACCACGTTTCCCCGCGGTCAGTGCTCTTCCAGATCCCGTCACCCCGCACCGCGTCCGTATTGCCAAATCCTTCTCCTGTGCCCGCATAGATGACATTGTGAGCCGACGCCGCCATCGCAAGCGTCACCGTGGCAAGGTTTGGCAGGCCCGGCGTCTTGTTCACCCATGTCACGCCTGCATCGGTTGTTTTCCAGATCCCTCCACCAACCGAACCTGCAAACCACGTGTTCCTTGAGGCATCATCGGGATCCACAATCAAACCGCGTGTCCTTCCACCGACATTTCCGGGACCGCGTTCGGTCCAGGGCGACACAGCGTATTTGTTGAGAACAGCCGCCTTCCGCTCAACCGCCTTCTGCGCTTCGATTATCTTGAAGTTGAGGGGATACGCCGGAACGGTCTCACCATCCCGGGTCCGGATCTCACGATGGAATCGCTCGAATTCTTCGGGGGCATCTGTCGCATCCGCGCCTCTTTCACGGTCCGAATCCTTTGAAGTCATCAAGGACTCTGGCAGATCTTTCGCGGCTGAAGGGGCGCGTACACCGGTTCGTTCTGCGAGGGCGAAAAACAACACGCCCACCGAGGCCGACAGTGCCGCGTGGAAAAGCGTGCGCTTCATGAGGGAGTCTCCCTTCTTGTGACTATCGAACGACGGCACTCTTCAGCTCCCTTGTTTTTCCTGTGCGGATATCAACCAGATACCCATGACGAGCTGGAGGAGATACATCATCCTTCTTCTCTTCTATTCCTGGCACAGTCTCCACGATCACCGACTGATCATCCTTCCAGGAGACCGAACCATTTGGGACATCGTCTTCAAAAACAACCCTGTCGGCGACGACATCAAATATGAAGAAAGACACACGGTGCTGCGGAAGCTGGGCGGTCGGTTTCGCTCTTTTCAAGCACAGGACCGCCGTTTTGGCCGCATTCGTTATCCACTCGGCCCCCCCGCCGTACTTTTGTGCGGAGAGCACTTTGTATCGCTCTCCCGTCATTTCCAGGCTGCGCGCCTCCTTGCTGCTGCACGAGATGAAGGTGGACGAAAGAAGAAGAACCATAGCCAGACGCTGCGTATTCATTCGGTCGCCCAGTTCATCATTCAGAAGACCTGACATCGCAACACTGTTCCATCGCCTTCAGCCAATCGTTCTCATCCAAACCGGAGTCGACCACCGGCACCCGCAAGGTCGAAATGACGCAATCATTTCAAAACCAGGAGCTTCCTGACTTGTGAGAATTCTCCGGCGGTTAACCTGTAGAAGTAAACTCCGGACGGAATCCCTGAAGCTCCGAACTTCACGCGATAGTGCCCCGCGGGGCGATCTTCGTCGAGGAGACGTGCAACGACTTTTCCAAGCACATCATAGACAACCAGGCGTGTTCTCGTCCGCGCGGGAAGGTCGAACTCAATCGTTGTTGCCGGATTGAACGGATTCGGATAGTTCTGGTAGAGTGCAAACGCCATCGGGATATCATCAAATCTTCCATCGACATCGGTTTTCTTCATCACGGCAAAGAGCCCGAGACGGTCTATGGACGCGGTGAGCGTCCCACGGCCGGGCTCGATAGTCGCCGGGAGCGAATACCATCCTCCATCTTTTTGACGCGCGAGCGTCATCGATTCATCGATCGCCGCTCCGGTGACGCGCAGCGTGGAGAGGCGATTCAGGAGCGCGTCAGCCGGGCCGAGGAAAAACGACATGGGTGCAAGTTTCGTGGCGCCCCGGGCCATCTGAGGATTGTTAGCACCGTCGAAGGCTGTCACATAGAGAGGGTCTGTCACGGAACCCGGCTCGAAGGTCACCGTCACTGTGCCGCTCGGCGTTGAGAGCACTGCCGGTTCATCGACCTTCAGGAGCCGCGCGCTGAGAGATACCGTCGTGTCGGCGTAGAAAACGCCGAATTTCTTCGCTCCCCGCACTTTGATCGAGATTGTGCCGCTCCCCTTCAGCTGCTGGGAAGTATCGATGAAGGCCTTTGCAGTCCCGGGAATGTTGTAGAATCGAAGCGGCGACGAAGTCGTACCCTGCGTCAGGGTGCCCGCGAGACTGCCGGCCCGGAGTTCGTCAGGACTGGCGGCAATGACGTCGATATACTCGCTCAGGAGAGGATTCTGGAGGTATCCTAGAGAAAGCGCAGGCGCAACACTCGAATCGCTGTACTCGAAAACCGCTCGCATCATCAGATTGAAGCCATCGAGGGAGTTGTTGTTGAGCGCGCTCACCTCGCGCATCGTCTGCCAAGTATTCGGTGCAGTAGGATGAGTCGGCCCCCGATAGACAAAGGAAAAATCCTCGGACGTGAAATTGTCTGTCGCAACATAGGTCCCGACTGAATCGTCGCTGTCCTCCATGAAACCGACGTACACGGGGCCCGCAAGGTTCGTCAAAGCACTCTGGTAGGGAGTGAGATCGATATCGACGAACGAGTCGACGGGGTACGCTGTCCGATCGACCGTAACAAGAAAAGGAGGAATCAGATCATCGCCCGGGCGGCCGTTGCGGTCACGCCACACGTGGAAGAGGAAGTCTTTGTTATCTCCGGGGAGCGCGGTGCCATTGGAAAACTCCTGGTTGAACATGATCAACATGCGGGCTTTGCGGAGAACGTTTCCGTTGATCGCAGGTTGGAACCGCACCGCCATGCCGCGCGAGTGACCATTGTTGCCGAATCCAAGATAAGGCGAGAATCCCGTTGAGAATGCATGCGGTGTTCCGCTGTCATGCAGTTCCTCGACGATGAAGCGGAGAAGCTCGCCGGAAACGGTATAGGAATACGTCATCGACTGAACAGGATGATCATTCATGACGACAAAGACCAGGGATGTGTACACCGTGGCCAGTTCCGGCGACGAGAATTCCACTCCGCTGGAGACATCGCGTATCCTGGTTCCGCCCGGGCCGCTCTCTATTGCACGCACCACGACGTTGGCAGGGAAGGTCAGGAGCGCGCGAAAATTCGTCGCGCTCTCGAAACGAATGTAATGAGCAGACTGCTGAGGAAGGGTATCGGTTCGGTGCACATTTGGATCAACATAATCGCCGCGCGTTTTCGGGCGTCCCGGAAGCGGCACCAAATACCGGAGACTGGGATCGGACGCGCTGGAGCCAAGCCAGTTTGCCTCGAAGAAATTCTG
>DOWV01000314.1:15676-17409 GCA_003519375.1 Bacteroidota bacterium | reverse complement strand
CGAAGGGTTCCGGGCACCGCTCAGAACTTCAGCACTCCAAACACCCCTCCAGCTACCAAGTACAAAACCCCGACGGCGAGCAGCCAACCGAAAATATCAAGCAAGAATCCATTGCGAATCATCTCCTTCATCTTGACGTAGCCGGTGCCATAGACAATTGCATTGGGCGGCGTAGCGACAGGAAGCATGAATGCCATGGAGGCTGCAATGGCGGTGGCAATGGCAAGTGTGACAGGGTTCTCACCGCTCTTCAGTGCGATCGAGATAACCACCGGGACGATCATTCCCGTTACGGCTGCGTTCGATGTAATTTCGGTGAGGAGGTCGACGAAGAACACGATGGCAACCACCAGGATAATCGTCGACGGCGTGCCAAGGACCGAGATAAATGAGTTGGCAATCCACGACGCAAATCCTGTCTTGAACATCGCGTCGGAAAGTGCAATGCCCCCGCCAAACAACAGGAGCGTTCCCCAATCCACGAACTTCGTGTCGCGCCAGTCGAGCAGGAACTCACTTCTTCTGAAATCGATCGGCAGGATGAAGCAGAGTACCCCCACCATCAAACCAATACTGTATTCGTCGATCCAGGAGATGCGTGTCGCGAGATCGGATGAGAGCACCATGGACCAAAACGGGTTTGAGACCCAGAGGAACACAGCGAGCAGAAAGACCCCGATACACAACTTTTCCCCCCGCTTGAGCGGCCCCCGTTCAACGCGTTCCTTTTCAAGTTCTGCTTTTCCCCCGGGGAGGGAGTCAATCTCCGGTGGGTTCCGCCAAATTAGTAGAGCCCATGCCAAGGGAACCATGAACACAACAATCGGCACGCCGATCTTCATCCAGTCAAGGAATGAAATGTGCTGATACTGCGGGTCGTGGGCGAATGTCGAGTTGAGAATCCCGAGTGCGATACCATTCGGGGGTGTGCCGATGATGGTTCCGATTCCGCCAATCGAGGCCGCCCAGGCAATACCAAGCATCAGTGCCGTACCAAACCGCGACTCGCCGGGTTTCAAGTGCATCTGGTGAAGAACACCCAGGCCGAGCGGCAGCATCATCGCCGTCGTGGCTGTGTTCGATATCCACATCGAAACGAAGGCGCTGATGCACATCATGCCCAGCAGAATCCTTCTGGAGCTCGTGGCAATGTTGCCCCGGGTCAGCGTCCAGAGGGTGAGGCGTCGATCGAGTCCCCACTTCTGCATCGCCGCTGCCAGGAGGAATCCCCCCAGGAAGAGGTAGATAACGGGATTCGCATAGGCAACGAGCGCGTTTTTGATAGTGAACTCATACACACCCGATCCGGAGACACCGGTCACATGGAGAAGCGGGAGGAGGACTGCAGGCAGCAGGGCGGTAACAGGGAGGGGAATTGCTTCCGTGACCCACCAGAGTACCATCAAGACGATCAAAGCACAGACCGACTGCATTGAGGAAGCGAGAACGGCAGGGTCGAGAGCAACTCCTTGTGCACTCACGATTTCAGACGCTAGCGTGAGGAAGGGCGGAAACAGAGGAAGCGAAAGGATGAGAATCGACAGGCTCAACCCAAGTAGTAAACCCAGCGGCTTGGGTGAAAAGAGTGATCTCATGAATGGGCTCCTTTCGGTACTGCCGTTTGCTGCTTTACCCTAACCTGGCTGGCCTGCCGGACTAGAACCCATCTCAAAAACGAAGAAGAGAATCACGCTAAGTCCCGCTCTCGGATTCCGCTCATATGCGGGATTCAG
>DOWV01000314.1:0-15528 GCA_003519375.1 Bacteroidota bacterium | reverse complement strand
GCCGGCAGGCAGGCGTGAGTATTTTTGAGATAGGCTCTAGACATTTCAAGAAGCTGTCGTGCTTTCCCCAAGCCGACGTTTGAGCTCACGTTATCCGGCTTTATTTCCACAGCACTTCTTATACTTCTTCCCGCTCCCGCACGGGCAAGGCTCATTTCTGTCGATCGGCTGTGCGGCAGGTTGTCGTTCCATGGCAAAGTCCTGCCTCGGGATGACAGGAGCTGCATTTCGCTGCATCCATTCGCTTGCAAGATCCTTCAGGGTGCCGTCGGCATGTTCAAAGAACATGATGTACGACTCACAAAAGTGATTCAGATTATTGTCACGAGGATCCCGCACACGATCCTTCGTGCAGCCCCCCCGGCATGGGCGCAGCCACCGGCACGTTGTGCATTTCTCCGGCAGTTCGGCTTTCCATGCACCGAATTTCGACTGCAGGGGAGAGTTCAGCATCTCGATGATGTTCCCTTCCATGAGATTTCCCAGCTTCCACTCGGGCTGAACGAAGAAATCACACGAATAGATATCGCCGTTGTGCTCAACAACGACATACACACCGCAAGTCTGCAAGAGCGTACAGTCAGGAGCATTCAAGCCGACATACTTATGCATGACTGAATCGAAGTACCGGATGGAGGTCGTGGCTACCGGACCATCGAAATCGGCCCGCCAGAGATCGAACAGCTTCACCAGGAACCTGCCGTATGCCCCGGCGGAGACCGAGAATGACGCCGCCTTCGAGGAATCAGCGGGGTCCGCCTCGACGCAGGGGATGAACTGCATATAGTTCAGCCCGAGCTCTTTGTGAAAATTGTAGATCTCCTCGGGAAATTGAACCGAGTAATCATTGACCACCGTGAGAGCGTTCACCTCAACGCCGGCGTCAAGCAGCAGCTTCGCGCGATCCACGACTTCCTTCCACGACGCCTGTCCGCCTTTGAAGTACCGGTAATGATCATGGATGTGTTGGGGCCCGTCCAGCGACAATCCAACAAGGAAGCTGTATTGCCTCAGGAAGTCCGCCCAATCCCTGTCCAGCAATATTCCGTTGGTCTGCAATCCATTCCCGACTGACTTTCCGTTGCCGTATTTCATTTGAAACTCGACGGCCTTTTCGAAGAACGGCAAACCCGCAAGCGTCGGCTCTCCCCCTTGCCAGCCAAACGAAACGTGGCGACCACCTTGCTGCAAGACCTGCTTGACGGTCTCTTCCAGCACGAGCTCGCTCATCCGATGAACTTTTGCACCGGGGAACAGACTGGCACGGTCAAGATAGAAACAGTACGCGCAGTCGAGATTGCAGTCGGGACCCGCGGGCTTGATCAGAACAGAATCGAGAGATTTACTTGGGAATTGCATAGAACTCAGTTGGTAAAGACCCCTTGCGCTTCTTGGCGGACTCTGCGGTTAAAATATAACCGCCAAGGGCGCGAAGGAACGCGAAGGCGATATTGTATCAGTAGCATGATGTTTTGACTTTGAGATGACTGCTGGAGTAGCACGAATTGTTCGTCGGCCCTTCCAAACCATCAGAAGCGTGGAGCAAGATACGGTGTTACGAGGATTACGGCAAGAAGGGTACTGGTTTTCTTTGCATAGAACGAACTGTCATCATCGATGTAGCAAAGGGCTCTTTACAACTCTTTCTTGGATCTCCCCTTTCCGGCAGTGTGGGCCGTATTCGCTGGAACACTTCCGGATGGCAACGCTCTTATGCACCCATGTCCCAACGCCGAAAATAGAGCCCTTGACGGACAATGGGCAGCGTCTTGGCTTCAATTTCTTCCATTTGTTCTGAACTCAGTGGCGAAAACTCTGACGCCCAGAAACCGTACCATCCCATCTTCACGTGCCTTCAACAATGCTTTCAGTGCACCGTCCTTCGAAAAGATCTTGTCTAATTCATCCTGCGTTCTCACGTTGTGAAGCTGCCACAGATCGAGATGGTCAGTCTGAAGCTGCTTCAATGTCTTCTCCAGCAATTGCATGGAACCATCATACGTGCGATCTGCTGTCTTTGACGTCTGAAACACTTCGTTTCGTCGATCTTTCAACACTCGACCAATGTTGATCTCACTCACTCCGTTTCCATACCCCGCCGCCGTGTCGATGTAATTGACACCGAGGTCGATCGCACGGTTGATGATATCGACGGAGTCCTTTTCTTTTCCCTTTATCTCAAGCGTTGCCTGGCCGCCAAGACTAAAGATTCCGACCTGGTATCCTGTCTTGCCAAGGTTGCGGGTGGGCATTGCCTTGTGTGTCCGCGGATTGTACGGAAGGTCTTTGACAGTCTTCTTTTTTGACTGTTGCCCGGAGTCCGCGAATGCAGTAGCTGTTCCCGTGGCCATTGCTACCGTCGCTGCCATGGTTCCCCCGATGAATTCGCGTCTGTTCATCTTGTTCATACGGTTGCTCATGATCGGGCCTCCTTACAGTTGTTACGTCCAGAGTTTTCTTCAGGCAAAGGATTGACGGGCTTTTTTCTCAACGCAGGGTAAAGACGTCGTACTGAAGCGTGCGTCTCTTCCTGCTATCCGGGCACGTCGAATGAATCGTTTGTGCTTCGGCACCATTCTCTGAGGTATTGCCGATGCCGTTCCAGCTCTTGCTTGTATTCCTTCTTTCCAGCAAGATTGTTGGTTTCTCCGGGATCGATCTTCATGTCGACAAGTGATTCTCTCCGGGTTCCCAGATCGAACACGCAATACTTGAACCGCCTGCTCCTCACCATTCTCCCCGCCGGTTCCGGCTTCTCTCCATCGATCGGTGAGCCCTGGATCATCTTGTTCTGAACGACGATATACTCCCGCGGGTCCGGAACATCGCTCCTGTCGACGGACTCCTTCAGACTCATTCCGGGCAATCCAGGAGGAATCTTCAGTCCGGCGATAGCGCATATAGTCGGAAGCAGATCAACTCCCGTGTTCACAAGCCGTTCACATCTCCTGGCGCCTCTCTGCCCCGGCACAGAGATGATCAGAGGGACCTGCGACGATTCGTCGTAGAGGACAGTCTTTTGATTCCACCCGTGCGCGCCCTGCATGTCACCGTGATCGCTGGTGAAGGCCACGATGGTGTTCTCCAGCTGGCCCGAGGTTCGCAGCGCCTCGAGCATCGACCCGATGTACGCGTCGACTTTTTCGATCATTCGAAAATACGCCCAGCGATACTCGCGCCATTTCTTCTCATCGAAATTGCCAACCGGAAAGAGCCGATTCGCCTGCATCGACCGACGCATCAGGAGCATCGTGTCGGTCTCGTCGTCCATGGGGGCCGGGTTCACTACCGCGGGAGGGCACTGTTCGACAGGAGGAGGGTCACCAACTGCTCCGTCCGGAAGTTCCTCGCCTCGCGCCCACTCGCAGATGTTGTGTGGATTCACGAACGATGTTACCAATAGGAAGGGCCTCTCCCGTTTTTGCTGAATGATTCTCGCCGCGCGCGAGGGAATATCTTTATCGATGCCATTGTTCTTAATGGCATCCATGTAGTCGAATCCGTGAACTGCTGATTCTTTTACCGGGAAAGGCAAATGCCATTTTCCAATATATCCGGTGTCATAACCTGCGTCTCGGAAATACGTCCCGAGACAACGATGTGCCGGGTCCATTGTCTTTGTTATGTCGCTGTTTGTCTGGACCCCTGTGACATGAGGATATTGTCCGGTGAAGATCGACGTTCGGGCAGGAACACACAACGGGTTCGGCGAATAGGCACGAGTGAAGGAAACGCCCCGCGCCGCCAGGCTGTCCATTGTTGGAGTGTTGATGAAACGATTCCCCATGCGGCAGCTCATCGCGTCAGCCGACTGTTGGTCGGTCATGATGAGGAGCACGTTTGGCCGCTTGTCGGGAAACAGTCCCTTGAATGGGAATTCTCCTGCCAGCAAAGGACGGCTGGCCACAGTCGTTCCGCCGATCAAACCGGCGGCTTTGATGAACTCTCGTCGTTTCATTCTCTCACCGCTCTGCTCCTAGAGTTCCATTGCGTGGACTGACCATGAAGTCGATCACTCCCCAAGCTGGATGAGTGGCAACTTAGTCGGAACGGGTGAAGCATTCCTGCCTGCTCCGACTTTTTTACCCGCCGGAGCCCGAAGGAGGCAGGCGGGCAGGTCCGGGGGAATACGACAAAGAGAAACCTGGCTTCAGCCCCCACACCAATTGGGGTTGAAATCCCCGCCCTAACTTAGAGTTCATGAGGCTGTCCAAAAAGTACTATAAACCATTAGAGCAAGTTCAAGAGTTGTCGAAAATCAACGATTCTTGAAACTCGACCTGGTCGAAATCACATTTCGACCTACATTTTGGACAGCCTCCAGGGCACAGGACTGATTTCGATCCGGTTTGGCGGCACACCCACCAAATCCTCAACACCTTGGACGGTTCCTGGAGGGCTTTCACTCTCCTCTTGTTCCATGTCCTATTTCATGACGATCATTTTTTTCGAGAGTGCTTTCCCGTCCGCCGTCAGGAGATAGAAATAGACTCCCGAGCTCAGGTTTGATACCTGAACCTGATTTTTGTGGCGCCCCGCAGAAACAACTCCGTCGACGAGAATCCCCACTTCTCTTCCAAGCGCATCAATCAACGTCAATCGTACGTGCGACTCGGCGGGAAGTGAATATTCGATCTGTGTGGTGGGATTCCACGGATTCGGGTAGTTCTGATAAAGAGAGAATTCCTTCGGGATCTGACCGTTTGTTTCGTAGACGTTCGTCGCGGTCTTCAACTCACCCACCCCGGCCCACGACTGAAGGAGCGGCCATACCTGCCCAAGTCTCTGGTCAGGCAGAGTGACGTTGGACACCGCCGCAATCCCGAGCCTGTCCTGCAGCTGCTGATAGTAGAGACTTCGCGGCGTTACACGGGTCTTCCAGGATTCCCAGAATCCCGCACCGTTCTGCGCCACTCCCATGCAACCTATTCCCCAGTTCATGGCGCCGAGAGGGCTTTCGACCTTGAATTCACTGACATCTGATTGACAGTTCCAGAACATTGTTTGAGCCCCCGCCCATCCGTGACCGGAGCCCATCGCCATTCTGTTCTGGACCCGGGTTTCACCGCCCCGAATGTTATCAAACAGGATTCCTGTGGCATAACGATGGTGGGGACCGATATCTGCATGGGTTTGTGTCGAATAACAGTCGACGAAGGCATTCGGACCCGCAACCCGTGAACCGGTCACATAGTCGTGCCTGCCTCCACGTGTATAACAAAGCTGAAACAGATTGAAAGAGCCCTTATCTATATAGAAGGAGTATTTTCTTGATCCTGTCGTAATCGATTTGGGATCCAACATCGCACATTCTTCAACGGTCGTATTGTAAGCCCAGTAGAGTCCGACACAACTGTACCCGAAGTACCGTGCCGTGACTTTTCGAACCCAGCAGTCTGTCGTTTGTGTGAGCGTGATCGCACCCCAACCGTGACTCTCGTCCACATCACTCGCATAGATGGAGGTGATGAGCATATTTTCAACGCCGCAATTACTTATTCGCCCTCTCACTGAGTATTTGGTGATTTCGCCGCCCCCATACGCCGTTTCGATTGTCTGAACGATGGGAATGTCAACGCTCATTGTCTTTCCGTTTATCGCCGTAATTCTTCTCTGATAGGAAACCCTGTACTCGGATGCGACCCAGCCATACTGCGCCATGGCGAGGGCCGTGATCCAGGCATCGTTGGGAGTTCTCGTCAGCAGAACCGTGTCGCCCACCGAAAGGCCAGCAGGATCATCGACATCAAAGGAGCGAGCTCCCGTTGGAACGATTGCCGTGGTAATTCTCTTCGCGCCGGTCGAACCGGCGGCAAGCGGCCTCGTTTCATAGGTGAGGCTCATTTCCTCCCAGGCATCGTATTTGATGGAAGCCACAGAGATGTTGACCACCTTGATCGCAACCGTATCCACCGCGAGGTCCTTCTTGGCGAACAATTTGAGGACGACAGCTTTGATGCTGTCTTGCAGGAGGGGAAGAGAGAATTTGAGGTACGCCTCGCGAGTGACACGGTTATTCACGCCCGCATTTTTTATCGCGATGAATGATCCCGCACCATAATTTGCCTTAGACGAGTCCCCACCCTGGACATAGGTATCTGCTATCGGGTACAGGGTCACAACACTATCACTCCCTGAAGCCTGTGACCGCACGGTGAGTTCCAGCACGGGCCGGTTTTGAACCGCATCTTCTCTGCTGTAATAATCCACATACTGATTGGCATCGGCGGTCAGATGAAACGAGATCACCTGATCATCGTCCAATTCTTCCGAGACGCCTTTCAGTACATTGAATTCCTGCCAGGTGCGGGCCGGCGGAAATGGTTTTGTATCAAGCACGCTTTCATTCGCCGGTTCAACAGATGATTCACTCCCCCTGAGCTGTATGAAATCGTGCTGTGTCGGAGATGTCGCAACGACCTCTGTTCCCCCTTTGTCAGGTGTGTTCTGACCTTCGCCGAGGAGCACAACGCCGCTTGCCTTGATCAAGAGTGAGCCATTCACCTCATAACGACCGGATTTCAAGAGAACCGCTCCTCTGAATCCGTTCGCGTCAGGGACTCTCGCAGATACCCGGTCAATCGCCGCCTGTATCGCCGCACGGGCATCGCCGGTAACAGGGAGTAGGGTCTCGGCGACCGGCAGCTTCGGGATCGCGACTCCGCTGCCTCGATAGCCGGCAAAAGAAAAATCCGGAATCGTGTTTACGGCGTTGGTCTGTCCCCAGTTGGCATAGGGCGTGTATTCAAGCTTTCCACCTGAGCCAATGGACACCAGCGCGCTGGTTTGGGCTGAGGCTTCGGAAGCCAAAAGGACGAGCGTGGCGACCAGAAGACTATGTTTTGTTCGTGACAGCATTTTTGTCATTGTCGACAGATTGTGGGATCGTGAGTGCACCGCACGTCCGAACCAGACGGGGTGAAGTGATTCATTGTTATCTTGAATAGAGACCGAACTTACTGATGGCCGGATGTTTTTCTGACTTGAGAATCGTGAATCGAACCTTCCACACCGTTTCTTTGGAGAACCGGTCCACTTTTCGCTTACCGACGGTCGTTCCGCGTGAGAGCAGCTTCCAGTCGCCGTCGATTTGCCCTTCGATCTTGTATTCGAGCACTCGTCCTTCGAAACCGGGCGCCTCACAGATTTCCGCCGCAGTGACAACCAGCGGGCCCTCCGTATCTACCTCAAATCTCGCCTGGCTCACTCCATCTTCTGTTGCCCAGTATGTCTGCGGATTTCCGTCGAGCGCTTTTTCAGCACCATACCGCAGTGTAGACTCCCGGATGCTGTTCGCGTCCACCGGACGATACATCGCGAGATCTCTGCCAAGCTCCGGATCTTCATTGTAGGGCAAATCAGGCAGCTTTGCCAGAGCTCTGTCTTCCAAGACGTCATTGCTGTT
Source organism: Bacteroidota bacterium (assembly GCA_003519375.1). GTDB lineage: Bacteria > Bacteroidota > Ignavibacteria > UBA10030 > UBA10030 > UBA9647. The sequence continues at coordinate 8,123 of DOWV01000314.1, read as the reverse complement.
GGATGAATATCCGATATTCTCCAGGGCAGAATGGCCCAGTCGTTCCTCCAACTGCGCCAGGTAGAGACTCTGCGGCGAGACATTTTGACCGAACGACTCGAATTCGCCCTCCGGCAAAATCGGACCGGTATCAAACAGCCGCGCCGTTTGCTGCCGGGCGCCCATGCATCCTATCGCCCAGTTATAGACACCCGGAGGATTTTGAATGACATACGTTTTTGCCAGACAGTTCCACGCCACTCCCCATCCCATGGTCCAGCCGTGGCCTGAACCTGCGACGCCACGGTTCATGAAATCAATTCCCCCATCAGGCACCCTGCAATTATCAAACAATAATCCCGTAGACCAGCGTTGATGCGGCTGAAGGCGGCTGCCGTGGCCGCTGAATGAGCTGTTGAGCACGACATTGGGGCCCGGCCGAAGACTCCCTGTCCACACGAAATACGTGTTCCCCCCTGACGCCTTGCATCGATCGATGAGTATCTGACATCCCTGGATACTGAAATCTGCAGGCTTCGAGGCGCCCAGATTTGGAAACGTATGCTTCACGACAACCTGCTGCATAGTAACTCTGTCGCCTGAGATCGAAGTCGAATTCATCGTCTCTTCGCAATACACATCTCGCACCCAGCAATCATCGCCGCCGACACGAATCGCCGAGTAGGGGGCATCGGTGTATTTGACCTCAAGCGGTGGGCATTGGATGTGAATTTTCTCGATTCCTACCTGCGAAAGAGGAGCAGAAATATTGATCTTCCTGACCAATGTGCCCGGAGGGTCAAGGAGCTCTGAGTCATACGAATCGGCGAGTGGGACGTCGATGGTAATGACATTCCCCCTGACTGCCTTGATTCTTCGCTCGCTCTTGCCGGTTCTTGCGGTCTGCAGAAAAGTCTGTGGCCGACCATCGCGTTTCAAATCGTCCATCTGAATGGACTTCAGCCAGGCGGGAGTCGTTGGTCTTTCAATGACGATTGTATCGCCGGCAGCAAATCCTCTCGCATCTGCCACGGTAAGCATGGTGGCACCGCATGGAACATACTCGTCGGTGATAGTCGTTTGTAGAATGAGAGGCTCTTTTCTTCGCGTCAATTCCTCCCGGGAAGATGCTCGCCTGTCAACCCTGGCGCTATTGATAATGGCACAATGTTTTTCGCCCGCCATTGCGATGGTCGTTCCCACAGCACCGCTTCCGCGTAACACAACACCGCTTGTATGAAGATAGATCGGACCTGCGCACGTAAATCTGCCAGGTGACAGGAGCACCGTGCCATGGAAACCATTCTTCAAAGGCAGTGCAGCCGCTTCATCAATTGCCTTCTGAATCAGTCCGGTGTCGTCATTACTCCCCGATGGTTTCACCGTTCTCACCACCGGGGGATCAGGCAGAGCAACGCCGCCGCCCATGTACCCGGCGTGGGAGAAATCGATGATCTTGTCACCTCTCGCTGTTGACTTGTAGATCAGCTTTCCGTCTTTGCCGGCGTGGACCCAATCGCTCGCAATAGATCCTGAGCCGCCGATCATCTGCCTGCCGGAGGAGGTCGTCATTGATGACAAGAACAGGAGGAAAAGCAGTACGATCCGAAATGGAATTTTCATTTTGTGGTGTGTCGCGAAGGTCTTCATTCAGTGTGATCTGCGTGCGCCGGCCGCTTATCGCTTCAGGACCAAACCATCTTTTTCTTTTTCGAAGGTCCACTTGAAGTCTTCGCCGGCCCGGCTGATCGAGACTTCCACTTGGTTAGGATTCGGCTGTGTGATTTTCGCCGTTCTCACGACGCTTTCTGCCTCTTTCTGATCGTTTACAGGAAGAAGAATCGTCGCAATCACAGAGGTTTTCGCCTTTGAGGTCATCACCGTCTGAACATAGGGGATCCAGCTCAGTTGTCCATCCTCCGTTACCGTGACATTGGCAACCGCCCCCTCGGCGATCTCGAAACTGTTGTCAAGCACCAACGGTACGAGCGCCATTGTATTTCGCTGCGCCGTCAGCAATACATGGTCCCGCATAACTTTGTACTCCACACCAACCGGAAGGGGATTTCTTAATTCACGCCCCGGACGCCCCTGCGTCGTAGCAACTCCCGGAAAGAACCTCGCCTCGATCTTGGAACCGGGAGCAGCATCGACCTCGTCAAGCACGAGAGTCGTGACAGGTTTCTCCAGCACGATGTTTCTCCTCCACTTCTTCAGTTCCTTACCCGGATAGGCATGCGTCGGATCCATGAGTGCATAGTCGCGCTTCGCGCTCGACTTAAACTCCAAAATATTGCCGCCGAGCCCGTCGATCCATGGCTTGTCTTTCAGCTTTGCCACTATTTGCTTTTCGCCATTGACATAGATCAGATTATGCCCATCGCTCGATGCGTACGGATAGAGATATCGGTCCTCGTTGAAGTAGATCTCATCGTACCTCATCCCGCCGAGATCGCGGATGAACGGAATTTTCTGCCAAGTCAGAATGAACTGTCCGATGTCGAGATGACCGTGGTGTGGGTCGTCATTGAGGCCTGCTTTGCAGGCAACCGTGACCGCTGCGGGATCAGTGAAATCGCTTCGCATAATCGCCCAATTGACGCTCTTGAAGAACTTCGACTTCTGCTCGGGCTCGACCGGCTTCACTTTCGTTCTGGGCCAGAAGATGTCAAACATCGAAGATCCGGGGCCGAAGAATTTCTCTCTGTACCAAGCGGTGGTGGAATTTCCGGTTTCATCCGCGAGTTTGTTCAAGAGGTGCGTTGGCCCGACGGGACCGCCCTGGCCATCTGCAAAATTCGCCGTCAGGCTGTAGACAAAGAAGTCTACGGGGTGGCTGACGAGCTTTTTGTGATTAAACAGGTTGTACTTCCCGCCCGAAAGCCGCTTCATAGCATCCAAGAACTGAACGCTGACGCGCATCATGTAGCCATAGTACCCTCTGCCCTCCTGCCACGCCCCGTCGTCACCGATCTGGTCGTACGTCAAACCGATTCTGTTGTACGCCTCCCCGACAACATCGACGAATTCAGGATTCTCCTTCATCAACGCGAAAGCGGCCATTCCCACCCCGGAGAAGCAGATTGCCGACCAGTTGCATCTATAGGCCGTGGCCCACCACTGGTAGTCGTAGTTCCCTCTGACTCTCAAGATTGCCTTCTCCATCAATCCGTTGCGCATCTTGTCCCGCTCCCATTTCGTCAGAACCGGATAGACCCAGTCATACACGGTCGACATGGCGATCGCCCTGTCGGCGGTTGTTATGTCATAGGAGAAAACTACTCGATCGTCAGGAACATTCCATGGCCACACGCGGGGGTAGATGATGTTGAATCTATGAGCCATTTGAACCCACTCATCGAGATCACAGACCGCCACGGCAAATTCGATCGCCTTCCTGGCGTACCTCGTGTCGCCTGTCATTTGGTATAAGAATGCAAGCTTGACTGCCCCTTCGGTGAGCTCTGAAACATATTGATTGTGCAAATCGCCACTCGCTGCATAGCGAGGATGTTCCATCCGGGGAGGAGGGGGATTCTTGACTGGAACGTACAAGAACCTGTGCCCCTCGGCGAGCAATCCCTCCATGATCGATTTGCTCTCGGGATCAGTCTGGATCCTCCGGAGGATCTCCGGCTTATCTGCTTCCGTGAAGAAGAGGTATGGGTGCTGAAGGCTGCCCACCTTGAGGGCCTTGGAGACATCCTCTTTCGTAATCTGCGCATTGAGAGATGCCCAGCTCAAAGCGACCGACATGCACAACAGGCCAGCATTTCTCGCTGCCGCGAAAGCTTTCGTCATGGTTATCATTTAGAGATACCTCGGTGTAGGAGTTTTGATGAATGATGTGGAATAGGTCTAAAGTCCAAAGTATAAAGTCTCGAGTTTGGAGTCACGCGCCTCCGTACAGAATAGCTTTCGCGGCTTCCGTTTCCCGTTTTACGTCTCACTTTCTAACGTCTTACTTTTTTGAAAACCTTCCGACGAATCCGCCGCCATCGACCATTTCGATCTTGAGCTCCGTCGTCGGCTGAAAATCCGATGACTCGGTCTTCAATGCTCCGGATTTCGCTGGATCGTCCAGGACGAGATCGCCTTTGTAGGATCCCTCGCCCAGGAATTTCAGCGGTACTCGAACGGTCCGGGCGCTGCCTCCATTCATGACGGCAAGGAACCATGTCTTGCCCGTTCGGCGGGCGTACACCACAAGTTCACCGATTTTCGAATCCGGCAGCACTATCGTCTCATCCCATACCGCCGGGATGCTCTTGATTACATCCATAGCCGGAATGCTCAGAATGGTGTCCGGGCGAGCCGCTATCGTCAACAACGGGCTTGAAAACACCGCCATGGTCGCGATCTGATGAGTCGGGCTTGAGTTTCGCCTTCGCTCGCTGAAGAGCATCGTCGTATAGTCCGCCGGCCCCGCGAGATACCGGGTGAAAGGCAGTATGGTCTGATGCCTGGCGCGATCTGTCAATCCTCTCGATTCCATCCCGCGAATTGATTCCCGGACAAGTTCGTTTGGCCACGTACGGTCGCGCCCCGTCGGCTTGTTGGAGCCATGGAAAACAACCAGAATCTGGTACTCTGCCGCCTTGCGCAACATCTCTTCGTAGGCGTCGATCACTTCCTTCGCTTCGTGATCAAAGAAATCAATCTTTGCACCGGTTACCCCAAGCTCTCGAAGCATTTTGAAGAATTCCTCACGCTGTTCCGGAGTGCGAAGATCCCTGCTGTGTTTCCAAAACCAGACTCCAACGCCCTGCTTCCTGGAGTACTCGGCGATTTCCTTCCGCTGTTCCATGGTCCACCGGCTCCAGAATCCTTCGATGATGTGATGCTCAAAGCCGAGCTGACCTGCGAGAAGCGAGAACCGCTTGAGTCCATCGAATGAACCATCTCCTCCATCTACATAGCGCCAGACAGCGCGGCCCGGTCTTATCCACGGAGCTTTGATTCCCTGCGGGAAGAGCCCGGGATCGGGCGGCGGACAGAGATTCGGCACGATCGTGCTGTTGATAAGCGTGTTCAGTTCCCGGCCAACCATGACGACACGCCAGGGCGTGGTGATCGTCCCCGAAATCCCGGCCGCCTTGCCCAGGCGTTTTGCCTCTTCCCGTCCGTAGCGCAGCTCAAACGGATAGTTCAGCGGCTGGCGGTGACCCAATCCGGTGACCCACCCCCTTCGCCCGTCGGCTTCCAATCCCATGCCGCTGTAGTTGATGAGGTTTGCTTCGGTGATGGAGGCGTAGCCAGCTTCGCCCGCGAGCTTGATGGTGACGGGCGGCCCGGCCCATTGGCCCGGCGGGATCTCCCCGATCGTTTGCTTCGCATACTCGGCCTCGTAATGGCCATCCATATCGTGATACCAGACTGTCGAATTGTGGGGGACAATAAATGTGGTATACTCGTCAGGGACCCGCGTTACGGAGTCAGGACCCGGTATGATGTGACGAAAGGCGATCCCGTCGTCGAATACGCGCACGTCCAGATGATACTGAACAAAGGAAAGGTCGTGCCGTAGCGAGATTGTGGCTCCGTTACACCTGTTCATTGCGACGCTGTGCGCTCCGTACCATGGATATGATTCTTCGATCTTGTATGACACGACAGTGTCAAAGACAACGCCCGAAGACAGATCATACCCGTCAATCTTTATGATCATCGGTGACGGATCGAGAACCGTCGTCTCATCCAACTTGATCGTGAACGTCAACCGTTCAGCGTTCGGCAGAAGAGAAAACATCACTTTCCCGTCAGGACTCTTGACATCGATCTGTTTCATGGCCACGACACGGATGAGGCGCCGTGAGCGTTGTTCGCGAGACTGACTCTGTGAGAACACAGAATCAGGCAGGCAGAGACCGACCAGAAGAAGAGCGACGAGTGTGGGAGTGAAGATGGCTTTCATCTAGAAGTCCTTTCGTTGACGATTGCTTTCCACGCCACCCAACATGGTTTTTCGTGAGCTCTGCTCACGAACTGATGGCGTATCATCGGGTGCGAGCTTCCAAAAAGCGTTGAAGCCAGCTATCGGCGAGCAGGCCGGATTCTGTACATCTCCGCCCCGTGAGGTGCCACGATCATCTGAAACTGCTCGTCGAACTGGCCGAGGTCCCGTTGTCGCCACAGATCCCGCACCGATTGGGTACCGGCGAGATTGAGAGTGCTGAGTCTCACGGTCACGGTGGAGTCCTTCGTCCCTAGATTGAACACGCCGACCGCCTTTGAACCGTCTTCCATCGGCTTGACGTAGATTCTGATGGATCCGTCGGCGGACAGGCTAGTCGCTTGTTTTCCAAGCGGGTCCTGATTGACGGCGAGCACTTCGTCGTTCGTGAGCAGGTTCAGTGTAAACTCATCGAGTTTCTCCATGTCGCATCCAAGAAGGAGCGGCGAGGAGAGGAGGCACCAGAGCGTGATGTGTGTGTATTGCTCGTCCGGGGTCAGCTGGGTTGGGCGCGGATTCCCCCACCCCACATGACCGATGACAAGCATGTCCGGGTCGTTCCAATGACCTGGGGTCGCATACGCCGCCCACCGGTCCTGGGAAAAGCCGATCCGGCTGAGCGAGATCCAGGTATCGCGAATATCTCCGGTCGTACGCCAGGAATTGGCGATCTTGGAGAGGGCTTGAATGTTGTCATACGGCGTGTTGTTCGACAGGCTCAGCACGATATCCCGACCGCTGGTCCGAAGAGCTTCATACATTTCTGCTGTCTCGGGAAGCTCATTCGGATTCCAATCGTACTTCAGGTAGTCGATTCCCCACACCGCCCACTGTTGGGCGTCCGCCTTCGTGAATGAGTACTTCCCGATGGCCCAGGGGAGTACTTTCTTGTTCATGTTTCCCCTCCTTGGGATCGTGGGCGGAGCCCAGATTCCCTCGGGATTCTCGGCACTTCCGCCGATGAAGGTCGCGTAGGATGTGACCCACGGCGTGGAGTAGATCCCGACCTTCAGTCCCATGGCGTGAATGCCGTCGCATAAGCCTTTCATATCCGGGAATTTTTCATTCCCCTGGATCGCGTTGAACGCTCCTCCGCGCTTCCCCTGCCATGCATCGTCTATGTTGATGTAGGCCCAGCCATGATCAATCAGTCCGGATGAGATCATTGCACGGGCGCTTTGGAGCACATTCTCACCCGTTACCCTGTTGCCCCACACATTCCAGCTATTCCATCCCATCGCGGGAGTCAGGGAAATACTTTCGCCGACGACGATCTTGAACTTCTTCTCGTCCGAACCTGCTGCATTCTTCGCCCGCAGTATCACGGGATGCTGGCCGCGATCCCCGAGCGAGCCGGAAATCTGGCCTGTTCTGGAGTCTGCCGTAAGTCCCGCTGGCAGACCTTCAACGGAAAACTCCATCGGCCGCTTTCCGGTCGCGGGTATCGTGAAGAGAAAAGGTGAACCGGGGCGCACACCGAAGACCGACGGCCCGTTGATGCGTGGAGCAACCGGTGGTTTCGGAGTCCTCATTGCTGCCTGCCGGGTTGAATCACTGGCACTGATGCCTGCGGCGGAAGGTGATACCAACATTGTCACGAGAGTGAACAACGAAAAGCCCACACTGAGAATCCGGCGTCGTTCACGCGGGTACGTTTTCATCTTTCGTGCTCCTCAGTTTGATGCCAGCTCGAAGACTACGACGGAGTCCAGCTTGTCCGGTGCTTCCGGAGGGAGGGAGACGGAAACCGTTCCATTTCCCTGTTTCAGCGAAAGCGGTCTGCGCGACGGGTCGCCAAGGAAGTACGCCCTCGCAACTTTTCCGTTGAATCCATTCAACTCGAATGAACCCGCAGGCCATTTGAAAATGTGCAGGTAGAGCTTCCCAGGCTTCGTTGTGCACCGCCATTCAGTTTTAGCATCGAAGAGCTTATTACCTCGCGCATCTCTTTTGGTGGTATCGGGATGAGGCGAGCCGAACTCCGGACCGAAAGGCGTCGGCCCGGCGCCGTAAATCGATTCTCCATTCACTTTGAGCCAGCGACCGACAGCCCGCAGGTTGTCCTGACTCGGCTGTGGAACGATTCCCTCGGCGGTTGGGCCCACATTGAGCAGGGAGTTGCCGCCTTTGCTCACAATGTCGACTAGTTTAAACGTCAGATCTTCCGGCGTTTTCCAGTTCTCGTCGTAGC
>DOWV01000178.1:7604-12462 GCA_003519375.1 Bacteroidota bacterium | reverse complement strand
GTCGCCAGGCCCTCAAAACTATATCGGACGCCGACTCCGAGGGTCAATCCCTCCTCCGCGTCTGTCTTGAAGAGCGATCGGTACCCTCCTCTGAGGAAAACGAGGTTGTTCCACCCAACCTGCCCGCCGACATTCACGTACTCCACGTTATCATTCGGCCGGACCGCGTCCGCTGCAACCGTGATGATCATCTGATCGTTCTTGATGAGATCCATCGCGGCACCAACCCGGAAGAAGAGCGGAATCGGCCAGGGATCGGTCTTCAATTTCCCCACCAGTGTCTTGTTCGATCCGGAGTTTGCCGGGTCGATGTCGACTCTCTGGAGAAGGTCACGTCCGTCCAGCGTCATATCGCCGCCGAAATTCGAGAACGACATGCCGAGACGCATATCGTGAAAACCTGTCACAAACAAAAGTCCGAGATCGAAGGCGATCGTGCTCGCCGATTCATTCCATATCGTCTGGCTGATGTACTTCACCGATCCGCCCATGGAAAAGCGGTCGGTCAGACGGCGGGAGTACGACACTGCGAGGGCAACGTCCTGCGCCGCCCACCGTTCACCGGTCCCATCAGGGAGCAGAACGGTATTCACTTCGTCTTCGCCGTAATCGAGGTTGGTGACACTGACTGCAATGGCGTTTGTCCCGTCGAGGTTCAGCATGAATCCAAACCAACGGAATTTTGTATCGGCGATCCAGTTCGTGTTGCTGAACATCATCTCCGAGCGGCCTGTGGCGGCGAACGCGCCGGGATTCCAGTAGATGGTGCTCACGTCCGCTGACGAAGCGACGAATGCGTCACCCATCGCAGTCGCCTTGGGTCCAACCGAGATACCAAGGAACTGGGCGGCCGTAGTGCCGACCTTCGTCTGTGCAGCAAGCTGCACCCAGGAGAGGGCAAGCCCAAGCACAAGGAGCTGACGGATAATACGAAACTTTGTCTTCATACGTTTGTCTGTTTACTTGATAATGGCAATCTTCCCGGTTTTCTTTCCAGCCGGCGATTCGAGGACATAGAAGTAGACTCCGTACGCTACATCGAGATTCTCCTTGGACTTCAGGTTCCACGACACCGACCCGTCTTCGATGTTTGCGTCGTGGAAGAGGGTCACCACGTGGTCGCCGCGGGATGTAAAGATGGAGATTTTGGCTTCCGAAGGGACGTGAATGAAGTCAATTCTCCGCTGACCGCGGCCGCTCGTGATGCCGGGAGGCAGCGGCGCCTCCAGCGAAGATGCTGTAAGATACGGATTTGGAACGACACGTACTCTTGGCAGCTCGTCCGTCGCGACGGCGTCTTCGACCTTCGGTTTCACCGTCGTGAACTCGTACACGTCTCCCTTCCTGAACGGCTTGCGGACTTTCAACACCAGCTTGTCGCCTGAGGTCAGGTTGTAGACCGTGTCAGGTTTCTCACTTGCCTTCGCTACAAAGAAAATGTCCCAGGTAAATCCAAGTTTCCCGTCCGGCCGTTCTTCAAGGAAAAAGATCTCGTCTGTCGGCGAGAGTTTCCCGTTCCCCACGTTGTCGCCGAAGATGAACTTGATGTACGTGCTGTCGGTGAGATTATAGACCCTGAAGTTGACCGGGATGGCAGTCGTGCCGAAGAACGGATCAGCATACGACGTATCGACGATCCGATCGGAGAAGCGTATCTCATAATCGCACGGCTTTCGATAACCCGCGATGATCGTCCCGTTGAAGTCCGTGAAGAAGGGGAAGAAATTGTACACGTACGCGTTCTTTCCCACCCACCCGGAGGAGGTATCAATGAGTGTCACAATCCAATCGTTGGAGAATCCCAGCATCACACCGTCGAACACATCAGCGTCCTTCGTCTCACCCGGTCCGCCGGCAATGTACGGGCTGTTGAAGACAGGATAGTATTCATAGGAAACAGAGTACGATCCGGGAGGCAGACTCCCCGCTGTCGCGCCGCGGATGACGCCGCGCGAGGCATCGAGGCGATACGCGGACGCAGCAACCGCCGTTCCCTGCGCGTTGCGGACCTGCACCGTCGACGGTAGAATGTTCTTCCTGGTGAGCGTTACGACTGTCGTGTCCTGGCTGATGAATGTTTCAGAGACGGCCTGCATGTCTCTGACGGAATACGACGACGTGACGCGTGTCCACTCCGTTGAATCCGCACCGTCGGTTCTGCCATTGGAGTTGTTGTCGAGAGAGTCTGTAAGATTGTCGAGAAATTCGACGCGGTACGTGTGTCCGTTGATCTTGGCGCCGTCAACAACATTATAGAAGAGATCCCCGGTCCCATACCTGGATTTTGCCGTCAGTTTCACACCGTTGGCAGGATCAATGTAGCCGGCAACCTTCGAGTTCGGCTCAACAACAGCCGTGTTGATGTCGCGGACAATCTCCCCGGTTGGAAGGACAGAAACGAACTTTGTGTTCTCCGACGGGAAAATGCCGGTGATCTCATCACCGCGATCATATGCCACGAGCGCGTAGAAATACCGTCTTCCGTTGTCGAGGTCGCGGTCAACATACGTGTGCTGAAGGCCGGTGTTGGTTCCCAGATTGTAGGAGAATCCGGAGGAGGACTGGAACAGTTCGGTATTGGCTCTGAAGTAACCCGACACGTCATTTTTCAAATCGAATTGCGCGAGCGGCCTGTAGCCCTGAGGCGAGCCGGTCGCGTCCGTGACGGTGAAGATATCGCTGAAATCGGGATCCGTCGACCGATAGATTTTGTAGCCTTCGAAGTCCTTCGTCCTGAGAACGGGATCAATCGTGGCCTCCGCCTTCCGATCCCAGTAGAGGGTTACCTGCTTGTCACCCGGGACTGCAACGAGGGTCGGCTTGTCCGGCGGCTGCGGAAATTGATAGTTGGCATCGTAAATCTTCTGGACGGTCTGTTTGTTTTTCAGCAGATCGGAAATGTCGTCGTCTCTGCTTCCGCCTTTCCCTCCGCCGTAGACCAGCGCCAGGGAGAACCTCTCCGTGCTTCCGGCGAGGAGCGGGAAATAGCCCGACCCGTAAATGAAATCTCCATCCTCACCGCGTTCAGGTCTGTTATTGACGATGGAGGCAGGCACATCGAAGAAACCGGGCGCCAGATTCTGCCACAGCGTTTCGTCGTCGCCCATCCTCACCTGCCCGGCAGGTGTGAAGTAGTAGAAGCTCGTCAAACCAATCTGGTCTGACTCCCGGACATCGGTCTTATCGATATGCGCTTCACCGGGCAGGCCCGAATCATGGCCCGATGCATCGTAACCCGAGGTCGGCCTCCCATCTCCTTCTCCAAAGTCGCCCGTGCCCGAGATTCCATCCCGGCCGACGTCATCAAACTCCGTGGACCAATCCCGGTTGTTATCGATTCCGTCATTTCGGCGCTCGTCGATCATGCTGAAACTTCCCGACCCGAACCCATTGACGTAGTCGATCGCCCGCACGGCCCGCACCGTGTCGATCAGTTTGACGGGCGGCACCGTTCTCGTCACCTTCCGCTGCCGGTAGTGGAGGTAATAATTCTCGTCGATAATGCCGTCGAAATCGTTGTCGATTCCATCATACGCATTCGGATTGACAAACTCGTTCTGCTGAACATCGCGGAGGATATTACCCTCGGCAACCTTCGTGATCCCCGGGCGGAGAAGGAATGCTCTCCCGCGTGTCGTCACCGTGACAGTGTCAACACTCGGGACAGTATACACTTGCCTTGTATAATCGTTTCCGATGAGAACGATTTTGGCCCCGGGCCGGATAACGGTCGAATCGAACCGCGATTCGTTGAAATAGGGAGCGGAGAGGGCGAACGAGACGGAGTCGGCATCGCCGTCATTGTCCAGGCCGTCATACGGGTTGCCAGGGCTTTCCAGGAAGGCGTACCCCACCATTCCGACGGGTCCCACCCAAAGCGGATTACGCCCATTCGTGCGCGGGTAGTCTCCCGTGTACGTAATGTTCGTCCGGACATCATAGAACGACCAGTCGTCATCGTATTCCCCCGGCCGGCCGTCGTCGCCCGTGACGCCGACGTACGTTCCCACGAGCATTCCAAAAACAACTTTGTCGTAGGTCGTTGTACCTTTGTTCGTGATCTCGTACAGCCAGAAGATGTTATCCTTTGCGAGGAACTGTGACCACTGCATGCCGCGAACGCGCATTTCAAGGGCCATACCGTTTCTCGTCAGGTTCAAGGCATCAGGTTTGAACTCCAGCTGCATCGGATTATTCTTGGCGACGTTGAATCGTTCGTCATTGTTATCATCCATGACGAAGTAGCTTTCCTGGTCGGCGTTGATCCGCTTCCCGAAGTAGCCATTCCACGATCCTCTCCATCCCGGATCGCTCGGATCGGAGAGTTTGTCGGGCCATGTCGGCGGCCACGAATTTCTATCCGTGCTCATCGCCACTTTTTCCTGGTTCGGGTTAATGTAGCCGCTGACGGGCTCGAGTGTCCACTGTTTGCCTGTCGCTGGATCCTCGTCGCTCAACTGCGTCGGCCTGCTGACCGGCACCGAGGCAACAGAATGGAAGGTCACTCCCTTCCAGTTGATTTCCGCGCCGATAAACGGGCTGACATCACCGAGGTAGCCGTTGTTGTCGTTTTTCCACGAACCTCTGGGGCCTCCCGTCGCCGGCTGGCCGATGACGCCCCAGTTTCCAAAAACCGTCCTGACCTGGTTTCCGTTGTGCACCGCGGTACGCCGGTACTCACGACCGCTCTGAGCAACAGCTGCCGAGGAAAACAATACGAAGACAAGAGCCCACAGGAGTACATGCAGCTCCGATGAAATTCGAAATCCGAAATTCGAAATCCCCGCCTGCCATCCATGAACTCGTAAGGCGGGCAGGCGAAACAAATTCGAAAATCGAATGTTCGAATGAATCCCAG
>DOWV01000178.1:1247-7408 GCA_003519375.1 Bacteroidota bacterium | reverse complement strand
GGTGACTTTCTCACAATCCCGGTTTCTTCTGCGTTGGTCAAAACTCCAAATTGATTCCGAATTCGAACCGGCGCGGCTCCGAGTAGTATGTCGGAATTCGATACCAGTCTTGAACGGTGTTGACTGCCTGAAGCGGATTGATGAGAATCGTCCGGGCTTCATCCGTCGTGAATCCCGCCCGACCGGTGTCGTCGAAGACGCCCTCTTCATTGCGAATATCCAGGAGGTTGACAGCTCTGAAGAAAAGAACGAAGCGGAGCTTGTCGAACGACAGCGAGTAGAACGCCTGTCCGTCGAGCTTGAAGAACTGCGGCTTGGCCTGGCTGTTGGTGAGCATCGTTGTTACATCAGTCGAGCGCCGCGGTGTATACGGCGTTCCCGTCCCGTACTGACCGATGAAACTCACGCCCCATGACGGCGTGTTATACGAGGCGGTGGCATTCAGCGTATGGCGCTGATCCCAGCCGAGCGGCACGAGCTGGACTTCAGGGAGCGCACCACCTGCGACCGCGTTTCTGGCCTCCCGGGGATCAGAGGCGCTTCCGCGCGCAACCTGGTATGTGTAATCGACCGTGGCTGCAACCCCCCCGGCGAATTTCTTCGTCATCGAGAGAATGAATCCCTTGATGAATCCGAAATCGCTGTTGACGTACTTTGAATAGGAAGCCGACCCTCCGAAAATCACAATCTCGTCAGAGCGCGTCCCTGTGAGATTGCGGATATCGCGGATGTAGGATGTCAGATCGACCGCGAGATCGTCCGTCAGCTGCTGGCTCACTCCCAGTTCGGCATTGATCGTCTGCTCCGGTGCGAGATCGGTGTTGCCGATCACGCCCTGATTCCCGGTGCCAAGTCCGATCTTGAAATCCGGGTTCTCGTAGAGCCGCTCGAAGCGGGGAACCTGGAAGAAATGTCCGTAGGAGAAGTGTACGACGCCTCGATCTGTGATCGGAAACGCGGCACCGAATCGCGGACTGACCTTGAACTTCTTCCCCGCGTTTTTATACCAATAGGCCCTCCTGTCAGCGACACTCTTCATGTTCTCTCCTGCATCCTGGAAACCGTTCCCGTTGACATCGTCGAACCGGTTTCCCGGCTTGATCGGCGTATAAATGCTCGGATCGGATTCGTCGGCAAGAACGACGCCATCAGGTGAGAAGTAGTCGAACCGCACTCCGATGTTGATGATGAGATCCTTGAATTCCATCTTATCCTGGATGTACCCGGAAAACTCAAGCGGTTTGTGCTCATACACGTCGTGTGCATTCGACGAGACCTCGGGAATCCTCGTTTTGATGAAAGGGCTGTCCCTGCTCAGGATGATGTCTTGCTGGGTGTCGATCGGCTGAAGCGACAGACTCTCATAGAAGACCTTGTGACGTCGGAATTCGAGTCCTGCTTTGACAAAATTCGTTTGGTTGAGCTGGGTTGAGACATCGAGTTTGACCAGTGCTGTCTGCGTCGATCGCTGGAATCTGCCCAAATCCGTTCCCCCTGTCAGGAAGCTGAACTGGTCGACGGGGATCGAAACTTTCGGGTGAACATACCGGGGATCATTGGCGTCCTCGTACAGGTAGTACTTCAGCTCCTTGTCAAAGAGTGACGCACCTATGGTGTAGAACGTGGTGGCATTGAGTGTGTGCGTAATCTGGAGGATCTGAGTCGTGCTGTTGGTGTAGTTCTTGCCTTTACCGTCGGGATTGTAGATGTAAGCCCGGTCATAAGCCTGGGCTACATTCCGGTCGTAAATCAGATTGTAGCTGACCTTCAGGAGCGGCGTAGCACGCCACGTCAGCTTCCCCTGTCCATAGGCGCGCTCACTCCAGTTCATCGGGACAATCTCGCCATCTCCCACGCCGGCCTGATCCCTTGAAAGGAAGAACCGTCCCGTGCTGTCGGTATAGGCGATATTCTGAGGATTGAACTTGCGGGTGCCATTGAGCCATCCGCCGAAATGAATGAAACGGCCATTCACAAAAAACGAGAGGTTCTCACCCCATAACGGCCCGTTGAGATTCGCCTCGATATTCCTGATGGCAAGAGGATCGAACTTTGTGAGCCCGATAAACGTCCCGTCGTTTCGGGGAATGTAGTCACCGCCATAGGCGCTCACAGAACCAGTGTATTGTTTCCCCCCCTCACGCGTGGCAATATTGACGATCCCCGACATCGCCTGTCCGTATTCGGCGTTGAATGCCCCCGACACGAGCTGGACTTCCTGGACGAGATTCTTGTTCACTTCAACGACCTGACTTCCGTCGTACACATCGGTCACAGGAACACCATCGATCCAGTACGCAACTTCTCCCCTTCGTCCGCCCCGAAGACTTCCAGCCACGAACCCGGCCTGCAGTGCGAGGACCTGGGAGAATTCGTTCACCGGAAGAGCCGAGAGCTCATCCCTGCCGATGGTCGCCGTCTTCGCAGTTTGATCCTTCTTTATAAGAGGCCGTTCCGCTATGATGACCATCTCTTGACCGATATCGAGGACTGTCTCGCCCATCTGCACGTCGATCGTGGTGGTGAGATCAATGCTTACTCTCACTTCTTTGATCTTCGTCGGCGAATAGCCCACGAGTGAAACAGCGAGCGTATAGATCCCCGGCGGGACATTGAGGATGTTGTAGAACCCGTCAATATCCGTTGCCGCCCCCATGCTGGTTCCCTCAATGACCACATTGCAGCCAATGAGCGCCTCGCCCGTTTTCTTGTCGGTCACTTTGCCCGCGATCTTCCCGTTTGCACTCCATGCAGACTCGGTCATTCCCACCATTGACAGCAGAAGAACAAGATGGGCAAAAACTCGGTAGATACGTTTCATGGATCTTTCTCGACCTTGTGTTGAACGATGCTCACTTGAACAACGGATTTCACTTCTTGAATGAAGTTCCGGGCCAAAACAGCCCCGTTATCGAACCGGCTCCTTCGCCTGCGGCGATGATATCGCAGGGGCGCACCCGGGAGTTGAGACGTTCGAGACCCGGCTAGGCCGCCGAACCCCGCGTTGAACGGAGTCGTGATTCAATACTCCTCGACGTCTTCCGAACCACCAATTCTGGAACAAACATCGTATGGACAGGTTCCCGGTTTGGGCTGTCAAGCCGGGCCAGGAGGACTTCCGCAGCGAGGTGCCCCATGGTGAACAGCGGCTGCCGCATGGTCGTCAGTCCGAGATGCGATGCCAGTTCAATGTCATCAAAACCTACGAGGGAGATGTCTTGCGGGCATCTCAGACCGACGTCGGCAAGGGCGGCGAGTGCGCCGGCGGCCTGGATATCACTTGAGACAAACAGAGCGCTCGGCATATGCCTGCCAAGGGTGATAAATTGTTGCATGACCTCAAAACCGGCTTCGCGTGTAAAGCCGTCAAGTTTCGTCGATTTGCTGCTTTTGACCAGAGTGCTCTCTATAACGAGTCCGGCTTCGTCCATGGCCCTGCGGAATCCCCGGAGGCGCTCACGCGCGGGCACGCTATCGAGGTTCGCATTGAGCATGCCGATCCGCTTATGCCCCAGGGAGATGAGGTGCTTTGTTGCCTGGTACGCTCCTTCTTGATTATCCACCGCCAGCGAATCGAATCGCTTATGATTTGTATCGACGAGGACAACGGGGAATCGTGGAGAGGTGGATTGTGCTACGAATTTCTCTGGAAGCTGCATCGAGAAGAAGAGCATTCCATCGACCCTGCTCCTGTGAATGTGATGTCGCATCGACTCCTCAAGCTGATCCGGATGGTTAACGCCCACGAGGATGAGGTCGATATCGACTTCGCTCAGCTTTGCCTGAACGCCCTGAAGGATCTCCATGAAAAAGAACGTCGTGAAGAACGGAATCACCGCCATGACAGAATTCGTCCTTCTCCGCGCCAGACCGCGAGCATACGGATGGGGTCGATAATTCAGACGATGCGCGATGCGAAGGACTCGTTCTCGCGTTCCTTGGGAAACGCTGGGATGGTCATTGAACACTCGTGAGACGGTACCGATCCCTACCTTCGCTTCGCGGGCGATATCATAAATCGTTGAGGGCAAGAACTGGTTTTCTTGGAAGGGCTTCCACAATTTTGAAGAATTCTTGCTCAGAGTCAAGAAAAATTCTCTCTCATTCACGGCTCATCGTCGCTCGCCGATCCCTCTCTATTCATCACCGGATCACTTGATCCAGCGAGATCTCAGGTTCTGCTTCGTCCACCTCTTCAAGCCTTGCTCGGCCCGAGTTCGGAATCGATTCGCCCGACAAAGTTCCTCAGTCACAAACATTCGGAAAGCGACTGAGTAGTTTGGTTGACTGTAGGAACTGCGCTCCCTGAGGCGGTGCCTTCACGAGACACGAAAAGCAGCTTCGCGGCCGTGAATCCCGAGCAAGATCTCTCGCGATTTCTTTTGAAATTCGGGCGATCATTTTGTTCAGGCGGGCTTGAATCGTTTTCGCGTTGCAGAAATTCCGGAAAAACCAGGCAAAAAGTATTGAGAAGCGCAGCAGAAGCGAGGGCAAAAAAAAGCGCCAACAATCGAAAGATTGTTGGCGCGAATAAGCCAATGAATCAGGGTTTATTTCTTTATGCCAAGGACAGCTTCTTTCGCTGCCTTTGCGACCCTGAATTTCACTACTGTTTTCGCCGGGATTTGAATCTGCTCACCGGTGGCAGGATTGCGGCCAATTCTCGCCTTTCGTGCTACCAGCACGAGCTTTCCGATGCCAGGCAGAGTGAAGGAATTCTGCGCTTCGCGATACGACAGATGCGCCATTTCCTCGAGAATCGCCACGGCTGTTTTTTTCTTGAGCTCGAATTTGCTGGCCAAATGCGCTGCAATCTGGCTCTTTGACATCGGTTTTCCCATAAGAAATCCTCTCAATGATTTTGTGGAGAGTAGTGTAGTTAGTTAAAGGACACTTGAAGCGAATCTCGTAGATCGTTACAGCGTCTAGTGACCTCGTTTTCTCTAACAAATATAAGGGTTTTGAATCGAATGTCAATAGAAAATTGAAGATTGTTCAATATTTACGGGCATACTCTCACTCACACTCCACAGCAACCAGGGAGCTTGCATCTCTTTTAGATTCAATGCCTTACGAACGCGAATAATGTCCAACAAAATCAGGCATTCCGGAGGAGTTTGAATTTTCCTCGCATCCCTGACAATTGTTGAAGCCGTTCGTTTATGCAGGAACAACCGATCATGGCAAGATGAGTTGAGGATCGCGTTCAGATTTTCGGGATTCAGATAATAAGTGCCACAAAATTCTTCCTCTCATCACATCAATTAATTCCGATTGCTGTGACGCGACGCCAGACATTTTTTTCTTAATCGAGAGACAGATTTTTCCGATCGAACTTGACTTAACTGCAGTACGCTCTCGCAATCGTTTCTTGACCTTCTCGTGAATTCATTTTCTTTCGTCGCGGCCTCGCGGAAGAAATGTTTTTGCTTCCTCACATCACATGCTGCGAACAAATTCTTCATACTTTTTCCTTGTCTTTTGACCATTTGTTGAGTAGGTTTGCATCGTCAAATTCAACCGTTCCGTGCAAAGATTTCGCGCATTCATTCCCCTGGTTTTGTGAATTCTCCTCGCTTTGCCATTTCCGAAATTTCTGAATCACATTTCGTATCAGCCGAATGTGTTCTTTGCATACCTCTATCCACGTTCAACTAACAAAACAGGAGGCTAGAATGAAACCTGCTACTTTGAGATGGTTTCCCATAGCTGTACTTGCATTACTCTGTATTGGCACATCGGTCGTTCTTGCTCAAGGCGTCACGACTGCAGCAATCGGCGGCAAGGTTGTAAGCTCCACCGGTGAGGCACTCCCCGGCGCGAATATCATAGCAGTTCACGTTCCCAGCGGCACAACATACGGCACGAGTTCAAGGCCGAACGGAAAATACAATGTTCCGAACCTCCGTGTCGGGGGACCCTACACTGTCACGGTTTCATTGGTAGGATAAAAGAAGCAAGTTCGTGAAGATGTCCACCTGACGCTGTCACAGACCACTGACCTCGATTTCTCCATGGCCGAGGAGCCGATCCAGGCTGCAGAAGTCGTCATCACGGCGGAACGAAGTTCAGTAATGAGTGCCGGTCGAACGGGAGCTTCAACGTCGATCGGACGCATGACCATCGGATCCCTTCCGACAATTACCGGACGGCTCAGCGAC
>DOWV01000178.1:0-1166 GCA_003519375.1 Bacteroidota bacterium | reverse complement strand
AACCCGCCTCAACAACGTGACAGTCGACGGTTCATATTTCAACAACTCCTTCGGTCTGGCTGGACAGCCCGGCGACCGAACCGGCGTTGCACCGATATCGCTCGAAGCTATCGAGCAAGTGCAGGTCAACATCGCTCCCTACGACGTGCGTCAGGGTAATTTCGTCGGTGCGAGCGTCAATACAGTTACACGAAGCGGCGGCAACAAGTTCTTCGGCTCGGCGTCCTATCAATACCAGCACCAGGGATTGGTCGGCACTGAAGCCGGAGCACTGACATATAATCCTGGAACGTTCAAGTACAACAGAATGACATTTAGTGTCGGCGGGCCGATAATTGAGAACAAGCTTTTCTTCTTCGCGAATTATGAGGGTGATGAACGCACAGAGCCAGGTACAACGTTCATCGCGGCAGCCGCACCCGGAATCACCCCGGCCGGCAACCAGACGAGAGTATTGGCATCGGATCTCGACAACCTCAGCAGTTTCTTGAAGTCGAATTTCGGCTACGAGACCGGTCCGTATCAGGGATACAACGCTCTGACGCCCGCAAAGCGATTCCTCATTAAGTTCGACTACAACCTTGATCAGCGAAACAAGCTGACAGTACGGTACAATCACCTGGATTCAGAGACAGATGTCCTGATGTCGAATTCCTCCTCCCTCGGTTTCGGAAATCGACGGTCCAATCTGACAGGCTTGAACTTCAAGGCTTCGAACTACACGATTCTCGAGAACATTCGCTCAATCGTTGGCGAATGGAGCTCGATCATCAGCGACAATATGTCCAACAACCTCCTAGTCGGCTACAGCTTCAGCGATGAAAGCCGCGGTGATGTTGGGAAGCTCTTCCCGATGGTTGACATTCTGAACGGAGGGTCCGTTTATACGTCGTTCGGCTCCGAGCCCTTCACGCCGAACAACGAGCTCCGCTATTGGAGCTATCAGTTGCAGGATAACTTCACTTTGGCGCGCGAAGACCACTTTCTGACATTCGGCGTTTCCGTCGAGCGTTACCAGTCGGAAAACGTCTTTTTCCCGGGCAGCCAGAGTGTATACATCTACAACTCGATGAGCGATTTCTACGCCGATGCGAACGCTTACAAAAACAACACAACATCCACAGTCAGACCTTCCAGGTTCCAAGTTCGCTGGATGAACATCCCAG
>DOWV01000222.1:1920-8385 GCA_003519375.1 Bacteroidota bacterium | reverse complement strand
GCGATACGCGCGAATCCCCTTTTCTTTGCTTCGAGGCTGGGGATCATCGCGGCGCTTCTCGCTGCGTGTTACTATTACGGTGAGTGGCGAAAAACGGAGCGTTCGTTCGTCCTTGATGTGAGCAGGGAATCCCTTCTCGTCTATACAGCTCACCTCCTCGTCATCTACGGCCGTTTTTGGAACGACCAAAGCCCCGCCGCCCTGTACGGCGGCTCGTTTTCTGTCGTGGAGTGCATCGCTGGAACGCTCGGCCTCATCCTCCTCATGATTGCGTCGGCAAAGCTCTGGGGTTGGATCAAAAAGCAGACATTCCCGTGGGCGCGGTACATCTCGTATGCTACAGGACTCACTACTCTCATCTTGTTCCTCATAAGAAAGTACTGAAAGATGGATGCACCCTTTCTTCTCTTGCTTGGTGTTTTGGTGGTGTTGCTGATCGTGATCCTCATGAGACTGAGAACGCAAAAACCGGAGGATGCGGCGCAGACAACAATGTTTGTCCAGCAGCAAATGGATACTCTCCGCGGCGAAGTGAGCGCGAACCTCAAGAACACTTCCGATTCCCTGAGCCAATCTCTTCGGGCCATGCAGGATGCTCTCCATCAAGGACTCAGGATGACGTCGGAGACGATGAATCAACAGCTCTCAAGTGTAACCAGTCAATTGCAGAACAATACCGGGCAGGTCGGCTCGAGGCTCGATAACGCCGCGAAAGTCATACAGGACGTGCAAAACAAGCTGGGGGAACTGGGGAAGGCGACACAGGAGATCAAGGAACTTGGTCAAAGTGTCTCGAAGCTGGAAGAAATGTTGAAGGCGCCGAAGCTGCGGGGCGGACTGGGAGAGCTGCTCCTGGAAGATCTTCTCAAACAGGTTTTGCCGACGGGTTCATACGAAATGCAGTACCGGTTCAAAAGCGGGCAGGCGGTCGATGCGGTGATCCGGCTCTCCGGCGGGATGGTGCCTGTCGATTCGAAATTCCCGCTGGAGAACTTTCAGAAGATGCTGGATGCCAAGACCGAGCAGGAGAAGCGCACGGCGGTGAGAACGTTTCGGTCTGATGTGAAGAAGCACATCGATGCCATCGCGGAGAAGTACATTCTCCCTGACGAAGGCACATTCGATTTCGCGCTCATGTATGTGCCGGCAGAGAACATTTACTACGAAACGATCATCAAGGATGAGACCGTGGCGGAGGAGGAAGGGCTGTTCAGCTATGCGATGAACAAGAAGGTCGTGCCGGTGTCGCCGAACAGCTTCTACGCACATCTGCGGGTCATCGTGCTCGGCTTCAAGGGATTGAAAATCGAGCGAAGTGCTAAGGAGATTTTGCAGGGATTGGAGCGTCTGGGTTCGGAGCTCGGCAAGTTCTCGGATACGTTCGATACGCTCGGCCAGCAGCTGTCGAATGCGAAGAACAACTTCGACAAGGCGGACAAGCAGCTTATCAATCTGACGGAGCGGTTCAAGTCCATTCAGTCGCTGCCGGATGCAGACCATCCAAAACAGCTTGATGCATTTGGAAAAGCAGAATCGTAGGAGACCGTTCCGGACGGCTGGAAACAAAAAAGTCCCCGCAAGGGGACTCTTTTGTTTTGACTGGTTTTGAATCAGAACTCAGACGCGAACGATGTTGTAGGCTCTTTTTCCCTTTTGTTCGACTTTGAGCTCGAAATGGACGTTATCGCCCTGGGAAAGAACGTCACGAAATCCGGTATTCTTCACATTGCTCTTGTGAAAGAAGATCTCGTTGCCGTCCTCGGTGGTGATGAATCCAAAACCCTTAGCCACATTGAAAAACTTTACGGTACCGTTCATCATAGGTATTCATCTTCCCGAAATCATGCCAACTGAAAAAAAAACCCCAGTAGAGCAAGACTCACTGGGGTTGAGGCTGAGATGCAAACTTACACTTTCTCAACGTTTGCTGCCTGGAGACCCTTCGGACCCTGCTGCACGTCGAACTGAACCTGATCGCCTTCGTTCAAGGTACGGTAGCCGTCACCACGGATCGCCTTAAAGTGGACGAAAACATCTTCGCCATTTTGACGTGTGATGAAGCCATAACCCTTGGCTCCGTTGAACCATTTGACTGTTCCTTTTTCCATGGAACAATTCCTTTCGATGAAGATTTTTGGAGATGTACACGAAGACACTAGCCGAGACGTTCGTGTGTGCTATGGATGTGTTGCGCTGCCCGGCCTCGTGAAGCTTGGAGGGTCACGAAAAAGGGGACAAGGACAATGCATCTACAGCGACGACGCACTAGCGAGGCTACGTCGCCCGGAGGAGAGCCGATCGGGGCCTTCTTCCGGACTTGAAGTGTACGATTAATTACGGGTGTTAAGATATAGAAAAATCCAATAATTCACAAGAGGAAAAAGGGAAGGCAGAGTGTATGCTGTGGTCAGCGGCGTCTCTGGAAACAGCGGGATTATTTGCTTATGTTTTAACGATCAGGCTCGGAAAAACATCGGATACGCAATCAGCCTGCAGGGAGACGAGGTGGTTTCTGTGCATGCGAAAGAGGTGATCCTCGCATAGAGAACCGCGCCTCCTGATTCGTAACTCGTTGTGCCGCGAGAGCTGTCGGCGCCTCATTCAATGATTAAGTGTCGTACGACGGGGCTCATGCATGCCCCATCAGCGTTTTGCTCCTGGTTTCTGCAGTGACAGTTTCTTCTGTGGATCTCTCACCACATCAATGTTCACGGTGCTTCATGAGAATCAAATCTATGCTTCTGCGCCTGCTGGCGTTTGAACTCGCCCTCATCGCAACAGTCCTCGGTCAGAATCGCGTGTTCAACGTGCGGACGTTTGGTGCCTCCGGCATAAAATCGGAGAATGCTCAGTCGTGCCTCCAACGGGCTATTGATTCCTGCGCCGGTTCGGGCGGAGGAATGGTGTACGTGCCGCCGGGTGAATACTCCAGCGGAACATTGCATCTGAGGAGCCACGTGCGCCTCTATCTGGAGGCCGGCGCGATCATCTACTCCATCAAAGACAAATCGGCGTTTGACAAAGATGCCCTTTTGTACGGTGAAGATCTCGAGAATATCTCACTTGAAGGGAAGGGGACCATCGACGGTCAGGGCGCCTATGAGTGGCGGCTCAACGACATTCAGGACGATTTTATCCGCCCCAACCAGGAGCAGATGGAAGCTCTCGGAAAGCCGCTGCTCAGGTCGTTTCCCAAAAAGGACCAGTTTGGCAAGATGATACTCCTGCTTCGGTGCAAGGATGTTCTCATCAGCGGCGTCTCACTCATTCGCTCTCCCTCCTGGACGATTCACCCATACGGATGTGAGCGTCTGGTGATCGATGGAGTCTATATCCAGTCGAGCCTGGCCGAAGGAGTTTGGGCGGACGGAATCGATCCCGACGGCTGCAAAGACGTTCGAATCTCGAATTGCACGATCGAAACGGGGGACGATGCGATCGTATTCTATTCGATGAATTGGTACGGTCCGGCACTCCCGTGTGAGAACATTACGGTCACCAACTGCCGTCTCTCATCGGCCTCAAGTGCCATCAAGTTTTGCGACGGGAACATGAATACCGTCCGGAAGGTGACGATCGACAACTGCGTGATTACGAATTCGAACCGGGGATTGGCGTTTATGGTGTTTGACGGCGGCATCGTCTCAGATATCGTCATCTCAAACCTGACCATCGAATGCCGGCGCCATGATTGGTTTTGGTGGGGTGACGGTGATCCTTTCCACTTCAACATTAAACGCCGGAGTGAAGTCCACAAGCATGTGAAGTTTGAGAACGAACCGCCAGCGGGCATTATTCGCAATGTATTGATTCAGAACGTCGTCGCCCGCGGCAAGGGCTCCAGCATGATGAACGGCCATCCGGCGAGCTGGCTGGACGGAGTAACTTTCGACAACGTCAAACTCTTTCTCTCATCCGATACGTCCGTTGCGTACGACAAGTCGGTACACGCCCTCAATTTCCAGAGGGTGAAGAATCTCAGGCTGCGGAACTTCGAAGTATTCTGGGAGACTCCAGCGTCAAAGCGATGGCAAAGCGCGCTTTCGATTGAGGATGCCAGGGGCGTCGAGGTTCACAACTTCTCAGGCGCGGCAGGTGCGGTGGGATCTGATGTCCCTGTTATTTCGCTCACAAGGGTCGAGGATGCGATGATCCGGAATTCTGTTGTACGGGAAGGGACGAAAACATTTCTCGGCCTGGCCGGATCCGGGATATCAAACATTGTGATCCAGGGAAACGATCTCCGTCGGGCGGCGAAGCCGATTGTGAGCTCAGGGGATGTTGCCGGGGATGCTGTGAACCTGATGAACAATCTCTCAAGCGGAAGGTAATTGTCTATGATGATGCTCGCAGATTGGGTGCTCCGGTGAAGGTGGCGCTGATTCATAGGTTTGGTCCGCCTGAGGTGTTGTCCATCTGCGAAGTGCCGACGCCCCCTGTTGGTGACACGGACGTCCTTATCCGGACAGAGGCAATCGGTCTGAATTTCGCCGACATTTTCGCCAGGCTTGGATTCTATCCTGCGATACCGAAACCGCCGTTCGTGCCTGGCATAGAACTGTCGGGAGTTGTTGAGAAAAAAGGAAAATCAGTACGGGATCTCAAGACGGGCGATCGGGTACTGGCCTTTACGAGACAGCACGGATATGCCGAGTACGTTTCTGTCCCTTCGGGGCAGGTTGCACGCGTCCCGCGGCAAATGGGATTCAAGGAAGCTGCAGCGTTCGGCGTAACGTCATTGACTGCATACCATGGACTCGTGACGCTCGGAAACATGAAGAAGGGAGACCGCGTACTGCTTCACGCTGCCGCAGGAGGAGTTGGGATTGCGTCACTGCAGCTGGCCCGCCACGTTGGCGCGGATGTGCATGCCACTGTCGGTTCGGATTCCAAGATGGATTTGGTTCGGAGCCTTGGCGCCGAGACTGTGACGAACTACAGCGAAGATGATTTCGCAGAACCAGTCAGGATTGCAACGAACGGGGAGGGTGTGGATATTGTCTTCGATTCAGTCGGCGGGCGTGTGTTCCGGAAAGGGTGGAAACTTCTTGCGCCGATGGGCCGGTACGTCCTCTTTGGTTTCGCCGCTGTTGCTAACCACAACGGTATTGGCAAGTTGCGCGCGGCCCGCGAATCCCTGTCGGTGCCTTTGATCTATCCTCCAGCTCTTGTATCGAAAAATGTCAGTTTGATGGGTTTCAATCTCTATTTTCTGATGCAGAAAAAGGAATATCTACGACGCGCCATGAAGATTCTGTTCAGATTGTATGCCCGTGGTGTACTGCGTCCGGTGATCGGAGCCGAGTATCCTTTTGACAAAATCGCGGACGCGCACAGATTCCTGCAATCCCGGAAGAGCGTTGGCAAAGTCGTTGTCATGATGGGTAGATGACAGTCAAGGAAGGAAAACCCGAATTGCAGGTGTTGAGTTGACCGATGGAACACCGGCGTCCGAAACAGAGTATCATCGAGCCTGACTTTCTCCTGGCGGCGTATGGGAGCGGCTATTTCCCGATGGCCGATAGCGCAGATGGGGAGATCGGCTGGTATTCGCCCGATCCGCGTGCGATTATTGAGCTCGGAGCATTCCACATTTCCCGAAGTCTCCGGCTGACAGTCAAGAAGAAGCCGTTCGAGATTCTGTTGAACAGGGATTTCGGGCTCGTCATGCGTGAGTGCGCGCAGAGAGAAGAGACATGGATCTCGGAAGAGATTATTCAGAGTTACGTTGACCTCCGTAAACTTGGTTTCGCCCACAGTGTTGAGTGCTGGGATGGCAGTACTCTGGCGGGTGGGTTGTACGGGGTCGCGCTCGGTGGAGCGTTCTTTGGGGAGTCCATGTTCAGCCGAAAACGGGATGCATCGAAAGTGGCTCTGGTCCATTTGGTGCAAAGGCTGAATGAGAGGGGCTTTCTGCTGCTCGATACCCAGTTTGTCACCCCGCACCTGCGCGGGTTTGGGACGGTGGAGATCCCGAGGCAAAAGTACTTAGAAAGGCTCAAGATCGCGGTTCAAAAAGAATGTCGTTTCGATTAATCGTTCACATCACCGTTAGAGGATAGGACATGGCGACGTCATTCAAAGTCCCCGTTATTACTGAGACCAAATTAGGTGGCCTGAAACTCATCAACCGCGGGAAGGTGAGGGATATCTACGATTTCGGAGAAGCGCTGCTCATTGTGGCGACGGATCGACTCTCAGCCTACGATGTGGTGATGGGAGAGGGAATTCCGTTCAAGGGGAAAGTGCTGACACAGATATCCGAATTCTGGTTTGAACAGATGGCCGACATCGTGCCAAACCACCTCATCTCGACGATCGTGTATGATTTCCCGTCGTCCTGCAAGCCTTATTGGCGCGATCTGGAAGAACGTTCGATGTTCGTAAGGAAAACGAAACCCCTCCCGATCGAGTGCGTCGTCCGGGGATATCTGTCGGGTTCCGGTTGGAAGGAATACAAAGAAG
>DOWV01000222.1:0-1575 GCA_003519375.1 Bacteroidota bacterium | reverse complement strand
CGGGACATCACGATTGCGATCTACAAGCGGGCCGCGGCGATCGCTGAACGAAAAGGAATCATCATCGCCGATACGAAACTGGAATTCGGCATCGATGAGAAAGGCGATCTGATCCTGATAGACGAAATCCTCACTCCCGACTCTTCCCGATTCTGGCCGATGGACAAGTATAAACCGGGCAAAGGTCAGGAGAGCTTTGATAAGCAATATGTACGGGATTATCTCGATTCAGTGAGCTTCAACCGCAAGCCGCCTCCGCCGAGGCTCCCTGAAGATGTGATCTTCAAAACCTCTGCGCTGTACCTTGAAGCTTTGAAGCGCCTCAGCGGGAAAACGCTCGTTTAGGGAGTCGGGGAGAGCATGGAATCCGGCTTTCGCATCCTGGAGCATCCGGCTGATATGGGTATCGAAGCCTCCGGGCCGGATCTTCGTGAAGCGTTCCGGCAGGCGGCCCTCGGACTGATCTCTATCGTTGTCGATCCGTCGTCGGTCGGGCTGTCGGTGCAGAAAACGAGTTCGGTTGAAGGAACGGATGCCGAGAACCTGCTTGTTCGGTGGCTTTCAGAAATTCTCTATCTCTATGACGGCGAGGACTACCTTGTCGGCGGCATAGAGATCCTGAAAATGTCTCCGACAGGGCTGAGCGCGAACCTTCGCGGTGAGTTTGTGGACGAACAGAGACACCGGCTGAAAATGGACGTGAAAGCTGTTACGTACCACCAACTAAGTGTGTCACAGGGACCCGAGGGCGCGGTCGTGCGCGTGTTTCTCGACATCTAGCAGCTCATGAGTAGGGTGCGACGATGAGTGTGCTTCAGAAGCTCGATGAATATCGATATATCGTTCCGAAAACATTTCGGGACGGCATGCGCATCGAGGGGCTCATTTTCGCAAACGCGGAGCTCATAAAGGCGATCGAAAACGACCTCACGCTGATGCAGGTCGCGAATGTTGCCACGCTCCCGGGCCTGGTCGGGCGCTCCCTGGCGATGCCTGACGCCCATCAGGGTTACGGATTTGCCATTGGCGGTGTCGCCGCGTCGGATTTTCGAAGCGGCGTGGTCTCGGCAGGCGGAGTCGGATTCGATATCAACTGCGGCGTTCGACTTCTTCGAGCGGACTTCAAACGACACGAAGTTCAGCCGAAGCTTGACGCTCTGCTGAACCAGATGTTCCGGGACGTTCCGTGCGGGACGGGCAAGAAGGGTCTTATCGCTGGTTTGACCTACGAAGAGCTGGACCGCGTGCTTGAACAAGGCGCCCGGTGGGCTGTCGAACACGGATACGGAACGGAGACGGACCTCTCGCATATAGAAGAGAACGGCTGTCTCCTTCAGGCCGATCCTGGGACCGTGAGTCGCCGGGCGAAGGAACGAGGTCGGGATCAACTCGGCACGTTAGGTTCGGGAAACCACTTTGCCGAGATTCAGTACGTCACGGAGATCTATGATTCCGAGGCGGCGAAGGCGTTCGGATTGTTCGAGGATCAGATCGTGGTATTGATACACACCGGCTCGAGAGGCCTTGGCCACCAGGTTTGCACGGACTATCTCGAAACGATGCAGCAAGCGATGA
>DOWV01000188.1 GCA_003519375.1 Bacteroidota bacterium | reverse complement strand
TTCAGGTAAATGAGGACACCGCTTCCGGATATCGGAGTGGCACTCGCGCAAGTCACTTTCATTCTGCCGGCACTTCGCGGCGCAACAAAGTAGTTCGCGACGGGGCCGAGCCCCTGAGACAACGTTCCGCTCGATTCGACTCCAGTGAACCGGATGATTGTGCTGTCGCATACAACTTCAAATTCGAAGGCCGTTACGTTCAGACCCGTGAGATCGCCAACATTCACCGGGATTGTGAGTGTCGCGCCGGGCAACGCCGAGGCATTTGGAATGGTGACATTCACGGACTGTCCAACGAGAGTTCCACCGGCGGCAATCATGAGCAGGAACAACCCAAAGATCCGTACCTGGAAAGAAGTTACAAGAGTTTTCATCGATCCTCCTTGCGTTTGATTACGTAGTACCTGAGTTTTAAAATTCTCTATGACGGGTGCGATGGAAGCCTCTCCTGCACGCCGGTCCATGTCAGTTCTTTCGCGAGCGACGGATCATCACCACACCGGCCGTGGTCTCGACCGTCGGCTTCCCGGCATTCAGAATAAAGTCTGAGAGCTTCAAAGCAGCCTTCCCATTCCTGCCCCGTGCAAGCGCCAGTATCTTCACCAACACGCCATTTCCGGATAGGGGGATTGCACTTGCACAAACCACTTTCATTCGACCGCGTCCGAAGGGGGCCACATGGTTGTTTGCAAACATGGTAAGGCCTTCGGAGAGTGTCCCTGCCTGATCCACGCCTAACAACTGGACGAGGTTTGTATCACAGGACACTACAAACTCAAATGATGTCACTTTTTCGCCCTCCAGCTCCCCGATCTTCAGAGGGATGCTAATTTCTGCACCTGGGCGGGCATTCACTTCAGGCAAAATTACATCAATCTGAGCCGACAGAATGGCCGGCATCGACATTAACAGGAGCAATGGAAGAAAAGTTCGCACTGGTTGAGGATTTCGTGAAGTCATGGCCCGTATGAATGAGACGATATTCATCAAAATACGAGTTCCGCCGGCTACGGTCGAATTCTAGGACAAATCGCACGATTGTGCGGTGCCTGGAATCACACACCTAAAGGGAAAAATGGCTATTTCTGTGACGAGAAGCAACCAGAGCGAAGTGCTATTTTGCCAACAGCATTCTCCTGGTTTCAAAATACGTTTGCGCGTTCGGACCTCCGACTTCTGCTGCTACAAGTCTGCAGATGTACGTCCCGCTTGGCAATCCCGAGGCATCCCAACTGGCCGCATACCAACCCGGAGACCGGGGCCCATCTGCGAGCACAGCTACTTCCTTTCCAAGAAGGTCATACACCTTGAGTGTCACGATACTCCGTGCAGAAAGCTGATACTCGATAGTCGTTGTCGGATTGAACGGATTGGGGTAGTTCTGTCGCAACGAACTCGAGGCCGGCAACACGCCTTCAGGTTGAGAAATGCCGACCACAAGAAAGCTCCATTCCGTTGAGTCGGCCAGACCTTCGCTATTCCTGAATACCGCTCTGACGGAATGTGTGAGCGAAACTCCCTGGAAGGCATAAGTGAACGAGGTATCGGGACCAGCCTGCATGGTAACCCCGTTGACCTTCCAAAGAATCGTCATTGATTTGTTGTACGGATCGCTCACGCTGACTGCGAAGGAGGTCGGGACATTCAGCGGAACCTGACTGATCGAAAACGGAACTCGGAAATTGAGATAGGGCTTTCTGTCAAGCGGCAGGCCAACAGTCAACAACGCTGTTCCATCCTGAATCTGCCCGGCCGCCAAGACTCGCACGGAAAGCACCGTATCCCCTCGTGAGTTCACACTGAGACTGCTCGTCGCATAGCCGGTTCCGGGCCCGAGGAGGCTCCAGGGCGAGGTTTCAGGGGAGCCATCGGCCCGAAGGATGATTCTCAAATCACTCGCCTGCGAAATGCGCAATCCAGGAGCTTCGATCACGGTTTCAATGTCAAATTTCTGATCCTCGCCCAGACTTCCGGGTGAGCTCTTGACACTCCAATAGAACGGCGCAGACCCGCCGACCCGCAAACCGGCCCCACCGTCCAGGGGCAAACCCGCAGTTCCTGCAGGCGGAGCATCAACATGGGCGACCTCAATTGTCCCCGGGTTTCTTGCGGGATACACGCTTGTGAACGTCAGGATCAACGGCCGATAACGTGTAGCTGACCCTGTCGGGAATTCGTATCTTCCGTTTGGGTAAACATCGAGATTGCCGGCTCCTCCGGTGACGGATTGTTTGACTATCCCGAACACATGGCTTACGTTGGAAGTGCCTGCTCCCTGCCGATCGAATCCCTGAGATGTAGCAGAATGCGAGAGCACAACCGCCTGACTGCCGGCGTCCAAAACACCATTGACAAAAAAGATAATCGCGCCGGAGCTCAGCTTCAGGTCGCCCCCGTACAAACGGAAACCCGCAGCATTGTTCAACTGGAGATGCACTGCCGATGCCCCTCCCGGAAGCGTCAACCCCGTCTCAGGAACTGTCACGATCTGTTTCTTCGTACCGGCCAGATTGACGACCGCGTTCGTTCCCGAAGTATTTGTGAATCCGCCCCCCAGTACGGTCATACTATCCCGGATGGTGAGATTGCGAGCAACAAACGATCCCGGCGCACCAAATTCGATTCCGCCGTTGGGAGCATTCATGGCGAACTTCTCGACAGTCCTATTCGCATAGAGGCGAACGAACGTTGGGATCGCTGGATCACGGCCACAGACGGTGAATGCCGAAACAGTGATACCCGGCCCCGATTGGAATTCAAGGCTTGCAGGATTTACCACGCCGCTCTTCGAATAGATCAGGTCATAGGATGTTACGGCAAAACGACCGTTGCTCTCCTGGGACGCCTGGATTTTGCCGCCGTTCACTTCGATTGTTCCTCCGGCAGTGAGCTTCAGAGTCGAATTTCCGACATCCAGCCTTCCAGCCTCAAGCACAATTCGCTCTTTGACGGTGGCGTCGGCAGACAGAATGACCAGTGACGAATCCTGTGACGGGTGCGGATTACACACTCTGAGGGAAGTCAATATTGCCGGATCCGTCGGAAGCTCGGCTCCGGTCCGGAGGATGCCGTTCTCCGCGCCCACGTCGTAGGATACATTCACAGACGTCCGGAAAGACAGCGAACCGCCAAGGATCGCGGTGGATCTGCGCCGGACTACGGTTGCACCGTTCTCGATAATCACCTTGTCCGGATCATAACTAAACGTCCCGTCGCTCAGATCAAGGGTTCTCGTGACGAGAATTGCGTCAGAGCCGGCACTTTTGGCGACTCCAGAGGAATTCCAAATCCGGAGGTTCGGTACTGAGGAAGCGAACCCGCACGAAAACTGTTGGGGTGCCCGGCCTGCGAAACGAAGCTCGCCGCTTGAGGCCCCGATTGTACCATCGCTTCTGTTATAGGCACGACTCCCGGGCGTCAGGCCCGTTCCCGTGAGGGCGAGGTGATTGAATCCAAGAGCAATCTGACCCCCGGCATGTGTAAGTATATCAGATATGGTGAGCACCCTGGGAGCAAGATCGGTTGAGAGAAGAGAGAGCGTGCCGTCGATGGCCGGAGGATTATACACCAGCTCCTCGATGCTGCAGTCTCCATTCAGGATCATCGTGACGGATGTCCCGATGACAAACAGACGCCCACCCGGGATTCCACCCGTTGTTCCATCGGATACTATGGCCTCGCGGTTCCCTGATCCATTTGAGAGAATCGTGATCGAGGAGCCCGTGAAAATAAGATCGTTGCCCGTTCTGCCGAGGTACAGGGTCGGCAGGCCATCTGACTCCTGAGACCCGATCACGAGGTTCTTCGTGACTCGCCCGAGGGTGTCCAGATAGGTGTTTGCCAGAATCTGCAGATTCGGGAGACCGAGCTGATCCGTGCTCCCTATCTTGAGATGACCCCGGGGTTGATTCATGACAAGCGAACCGCCGGCGGCCTCATAACCGCTTGCTGATGGGCCTTGGAAAAAATCGCCTGATGTGGAAACCTGTAGATTGTAGGTCCCGAAAATGAGCTTGCCGGAATTGAATACCACCCCCTGCTTCACCTCGATGTTACTTTCCAGAGAGAAGACGCTCCCGTTGAGATTCAGCGATCCGGCGATCACTTGTTCCGTGCTCCTGGTGCCCATCGAC
The DNA here is from genome assembly GCA_003519375.1 of Bacteroidota bacterium. Lineage (GTDB taxonomy): Bacteria > Bacteroidota > Ignavibacteria > UBA10030 > UBA10030 > UBA9647. The sequence continues at coordinate 305 of DOWV01000188.1, read as the reverse complement.
AAAGCGAGTGAACATCCTGGCAGGGTCGTCACAGAGCCCAGGAAACCACGAATCGCAGAGATCCTGCAAAGTGAAGTCGAACGGACGGTCAGAGTACCTACAAGAGCCGGATCACCAGACGCCGTGCTGCCTGTGAGCGTGGCCTCGTCACCGCCGATGACGATCGCATCCCCAACATCTGAGACAGTCAATATTCCCCGGACTCTGTGAGAAGCCACGCTCCCGGTCAACTCAAGAGATCCCCCGCTTTTGCCATCACCCTGAAGCTGAACTGCGGCAACCGGTCCTACGACAAGCGAGCCGCC
>DOWV01000248.1:7293-10545 GCA_003519375.1 Bacteroidota bacterium | reverse complement strand
TATTCTTCGGAACTGCGAGCGGCTTCACGCCGCGCGTGCCGTTCAGGTAGGCGAAGAGAAGGACGAAAGAACTGAGGACCGCGAGTTCGCGGAAGGTGGTCCAGCCAACGGAGCCAAGGTCCACCGCCATCCGGACAACATCGATAAGGTAAACAACCAGCAGAAGCGCCAGCGCACCGAAAGCAAGGAGAATCTTCTTCAGACGAGACATGCAGGAACCCGGATTTCACTCAACTCGTTTACGAGCGAACAAGCCACCTTTGATGGTTCGTCAAATATGGCCAAAAGTTGCACGCCGCGCATCAAGCCTTACCGCCGATGGCGACTCCAGGAATGCGATCAGGCAGGACGAACGAAATTTCCGCCGCGTCCTCCCGCGGTGGGGACAGCCAGCGTTCTTCGACAACAGCAAGAAAACGATCGAAGAGATTATGCCCTGCTCAGGAACTGGCCTCGGCAATCCATCGATCGATATCGCGAGCGATCGCTGCGGTCTGGTGGTCTTTCTTGATTTTCTTGAAGAGCTCTGCAGCCTTTTCTTTGCTGCCCGCAAGAAGGTAGTTCTTTGCCGCGTGGAACATGTTATCTGCCGCGTTGACGTCTTTCGCGTACTTGAATGCGGCCTTCTCAAACGTTGATGCGGCCTTCTCGTAGTTTCCCTGTGCTTCGTAACACGCGGCGGCACCGGCGATCGACGAGACTGAAATGAGCTCATTGCTGACATCAACATCAAGGAAGTACTTCAATGCCTTGTCATAGTCTGCCTGAGCGAAATAGCAGTTCGCCAGATAGAATGTTGCCAGTTCGCCAGCCTTCGTGCTGCCGTAGTCGTCCACAATCGCCTGCAATCCTCTCACATTATCCTGAAGGTTGCCGTTGATAGCGACCTCGTACTTGCCCTGATCATAATACGGGCTGATCTTGCCCAATTCCGACGTCGCCTTCGTATCGTTCAAGCTGACATTATTCATGTAAACCACACTGACGACGGCGAGGATGACGATGCCCGTCAGGACACCGTTGACAATCTTCTTGTTCGCCTGATACCAGGTGGTTGCTTCGAAGTACGACGTAACCAGTTTATCTTCTTTGATTTCCCTTTTCGAGATTTTCTTTTTCGGTTTTAGCATTCGCGAGCCTTCTCTTAAGATGATTGTTCAGTTCGAAAATCAGTGCGCCCGAGGCGATTCGAACGCCTGGCCTACAGCTCCGGAGGCTGTCGCTCTATCCAGCTGAGCTACGGGCGCAGAGGAATCACAATTTGTTGAAACTCTGAAGCAGATCCCGTTTCGCTGCGCTCACGGGATTCCCGCCTGCCTCGATAGATCAGAAAAGCCGGGCAAGCTCAAAACGGCAGCCACTCGCAAACATCGCTCGCGGGCCGTTTTGGAACCTACGGGCGCAGATGGAGCACTGTTTGTTTAAGCGCGGATGCAGATGGAGCACCGGTTTGTCAAAGCGCGGGTGTAGATCCCGAGCTACCTTGAGACGCCTGGATTCGCTCTTGGGCAGTTAATATACGGAAGAAATTGCGGCAAGGCAAGAACGATCCCCTCTTCGAAAGACGCGGCACGATGGAGAAGTGACCGCTAAATGAAGAGAAGTTCCGAGATTGAACTGGTGAGTGAAACTTGATCAGACACCACTGAGAGAGAAACAGTCCGGGGCGCAGGTAACGGACAGTGTCAAATGGGGGGCACGAGCCTCTTTACCATTTCAACCAATTCTTCGACATCAAACGGCTTGCTGACATACGCCGTTGCACCAAGTGAATTGGCGCGTTGCTGGCCCAGACGGTCGTCCAGGCCGGTAAGAAAAATGAAAGGAACACTTTTCTCATGCTGGAGCGTTTTCACGCGTTCGAACATGGCGAACCCATCCATGGAAGCCATTTTCACATCCGAGATGACAAGATCCGGCGAGTAGGAGATATATTCACTCAGCGCTTCTTCAGCACTCAGCGCTTGCTTTACAGCAAATCCCTCATCCTGCAGGACGGAAGCCATGATGGACACCAGCTGCTCCTCGTCATCGACGAGCATGATCTTTCTCATACATACCTCTCGGAGAAACAGTACTTCCCGCTCGCTCACGAGCACACTCTTGACTGGAAATAGTGTACGGTATCTTCAAGGAACCGAGTATGACGGGAAGCACATTCGTGATTCACTCCACAGGAAAAAAAGAAAAGCCCGGTTGACGCGCCGGGCCTTTCTCTGATGCTGTGAGTCCAGATGTTCCTCACTTCTTGCGAACAGGGCTCTCCTGAGAGCTGTCTTTCCTGACAGCGAGAGCATTCTTCAGATTCGCAATTTCAACAATTCTCGCTCCCACGAACTCCTTGACTCCCCCTCCCGGTCCGTATTTTGTTTCGAGCTTGCGCAGGACCTCCATCGCCTGATCATACTCGTGGAGCCCCTGGTAGGTTTGCGCCAGTACTACATATGGATTGTACTGGGAGAGCGGCTCCGTCGCTCCGGATTCGATTTGCGCGCTAAGCTCATCCGCAACCTCCCTCTGAAGTTCCACCCCTTTTCCCTCATCCCCGGCCATTTGATAAAACATGGCGACGTCGGTTTTCATGCGAAAATCCATGAGATGGATTTTTCGCGGCAGTACCTGTTCCATCCGATCGAACACCGGGAGCATTTCCTTCGGTTTGTTCTTCACGTTTGCCAGATACATCGCGAGGGTCAGGAACGGCTGGCGATAGCTCGAAAGCATCCGCCGCTGATTCTCGTCGAGGGTCACGGTGGAATCCTGCAATCCACGCCAGAGAAATCCAATCGCCGGTAACTGGGAAGGAGCCTGAACGTCTGTGAAGAGATGCGCTCTCGTCTTCTCTTCGTTGACCGAAAGATAGTACCCCTGACGGCGCTCGGGGATCAGCCTGTACGCCATTCCCTGCAGTTCCAGGTAATCCCTCAGACCAATCCTGCTGTCCTCGCCCCCAGCCGTAAGGGCAAAGTAAATGGGCCGTTGCCACTGGGATGACCGCACGATGTCGAACACGAGGATGTCCTGAACCCGCAATGCGCTCACATTTCCATATTGAAGCGTCGCCGGCATAACGAAACGCATCGTATCTGCGATTTCGGTGCTCCTGGGATCGTTGTTGTCGGGGGACAGATAACCCTGAGTTGCGAAACGTGGAATCGGAATTGCGATCGTCTGCGTCTTGTAGACCATCGGCTGAATGCCTTCGATCTGATCATCCGGAATGCTTATGGGAACCGGTTTGGCCCCGTACGG
>DOWV01000248.1:0-7067 GCA_003519375.1 Bacteroidota bacterium | reverse complement strand
AATGTGTCGTTGTCACCCGCTGTGATCAGAACCGCGTCCTTTTCAACGGACTGAAGCAGATTGTACGAATAGTCCCATGCGAGATAGTGACCAACGCGCGACATCGGCTTCTGGTTTGTTCTGAACATGTTTCCCGGAATGAGAATCATGAGAAGAACAAACGCGGTGGCAAGCACGGGAGCGGCATTCTTGCCCTCGAGACGCTCGCGGAGAAAATCGAAAAACGCGAGCGCACCCATGCCGATCCAGAGACAGAAGCTGAAGACCGAGTACACAAAAAAGTAATCGCGCTCCCTCGGCTGCGGTTCCTGCATATTGAAGTACAGCGCCAGGGCAAATCCCGTGAGGAAGAAGAAGACCGTCATGATGAAGGCCGTTCTGTGGTCTTTCCTCCAATGGTGATAAAGTCCGATGATGCCAAGGAGGAACGGTATGCCATAGAGCTGCGAGAACCTCACCCCGGCATCCTGCCAATCAGCCTCCTTCCCTATGAAGTTCCATCCCATATAGCGGATGTACATGTGGTTGATCTGGTAGCGCCAGAGATAGTCCAGATCACTGGTGTACTTCTTGAAACTCTCGATCTTGTCGGGTTCAAACGAGAACCTGCGATTCACCAACGGAGTCTCACCGTACTGATCACGCTCGAGGTAGGACACCATCCGTTTCATGTTGCTCGGATCGTTCTCGTTCATGGGGGTATCGGCGTTCGCACGGATGTAGGTTGTAAGGTACGTCGAGTAGCCGAGGACGATAAAAAGGAACGAAAGCGATGCGAGGTTCAGAATCCGGTTGTTTTTCCTGACCGAGGAATATGCGAGGTAGATCGCCGCGACGAGTATTCCGACCGCAACGTAGACCCACAGGGAGCTCTTTATACCGAACACATCGCTGTCAAGCATCGACGGGAGCCATTTGACGATTCCCGGATAAGCCGTGCAGAAAATCAGCGAAGCAACAATTCCGAACTTGATGACGTCCCTGGAAAAGAGGAATTCTCTCAGCGATTTCTCGTAGTGCCGGAAATAGACAAGAAGTATGGCCACGAAGAAACCAAGCAGTCCGTGGATATGGACCCCCGAGGTCAATCCCACAAGAAACGTAATGAGAAGAAGGTACAGCTCGTTGTGCTTTTCGTCCGCTTTCTCATACCAGACGAGAACAAGCCAGATAATGAGAGCCGTGAAAAGCAAACTGATGTTACGGGTTTCCACTTCGATGGAATTGAACCAGAAGGTTGTACTGAATGTCAACGACAGGGCTCCGATGACGCCTGATCCATACAGGACCAACGCTTCCAGATTTGTCGCCGGGAGAGTCCTCCAAAAAAGGACAAGTCGTATGGTGATGAGATAGAGAAGCACCACAACTGCGCAGCTCGCCAGAATGTTGACCAGAATCATCCGGACGGCAATATCGCTCGCCATAGGAATCATTGCGGCCACCCGCATCACCAACACAAGAAGCGGCGATCCGGGAGGATGCTGAACCTGCACGCCGAATGCGGCGGCACAGTGTTCTCCCACGTCCCAGTACACAACGGTGGGAGGCATCGTCATCAAATATGTCATCAGAGCTACAACGAAGACAACGAGCGCGGCGAGTCTGTTATGAAGTCTATGATTCATTGGGCCTGCTGGGCAAGTGAGTCAATACGTGCACCTTCCTCCCGGGTGGGAGGGAAAGGGATGTTAATTTATGTAAAAGTTGGGCTCGAAAAAAAGAATTTTCGCGGGAGAACACCTTCAGTGCCTGCGCGCAATGCGTGCGATCGTCTCCATTGCCGTTTTGAACACGCGATCGTACTTAATATCGACCATACAGTCGAACGTTTTGATCGGGCAGGTCTTGCCTCCGTGGACGGAGCAAGGTCGGCATTTCAGACCGAGGGTCTCGACCACCACGTCATCAGGTCCGGAAGGTCCAAATCCGAAGGCAGGGACCGTAGCCCCGAAGATCGCCACCACGGGCGTACCTACGCTCGCCGCCAGATGCATCGGAGCGCTGTCATTGCATATCAACAACGCACACCGCTTGAGCAGCTCTGCCGATTGGAGCAGTGTAAGCATCCCGGCGACAGAATGGACGCGAGATGATCCGCTGAGCGTCCGGATCTCTGCACAGAGGCCGGAGTCTTCCTGACCTCCCAGGAGGACAACTTCATAACCGGCGTCGTCAAAGTTCACAGCGAGAGATGCAAAGCGCTCCTCGAGCCACCTCTTCGTATTCCAGACCGTTCCGGGCGCGATTGCGACCATTTTTCCCGGTGCGCCGACCTCCAGTTCGATGAGCAACCGGTTGATGCGTTCGGCGTCTGCAGCGGAAGGATGAATGTGGGGAAGTTGACGCTGTACGGGGGCGACGGCGATCTTCGAAAGGAGCGACAAATTCCGATCTATTTCGTGGCGGCCTTGCTGATACGCTGCATGAGACGTGAGGAGTAAACGCCCCGCGCTTCGATTGAATCCGACCCTTACCGGTACGCCTGCCATGAGTGCAAGAACCGCACTCCTGAGCGACCTGTGCGGAATCAGAGCAAGATCATACGATCGGGATTTCAGAATGCCTGCGATTCTTCTCAGACCTCGAAGCCCCCGATCGGTGCCCTTCTTGTCGAAAACAATAACTTCTCTGACATCAGGGTGATTGTCAAACAACTCCTTCGCTCTCGGTACCACCACGACGTCCACAGCCGCCTCCGGATAGAGCCTTCGGACGGCCTGGATGAGCGGCAGTGTAAGGATCACGTCCCCGATAAACGCTGTTTGAATTACCACCACCGAACGGTATTCGTTCAAGTCCCTGCCTCCCCCGAGTGCGTTTCAGGGAGAGGGACGTGCTTCCAGCGTTTGTGCATCCACAGCCATTGGTCTGGATATTGGCGGATGATATTCTCCGTAATCTTTACGTGCCTTCGGGTCAATTCAACGACGTTTTTGTCTGTGTGACCTTCAAGATCTTCGGAAGGAACCTCTATTAAATGAGCATCGTATGAGCCGTCGGACGAACGAACCGCAAAGATCGCCACGATAGCCGATCCCATCCTGAGGCTCAACGCTGCCGGACCGGTATGAGTGGGCACCATCGTTCCGAAGAACTCCATAGGCACGTTTTCCTTCGGAGCGGCCTGATCCGCAGCAATCATTACCATTTCGCCATCACCCAAAGCTCGGATCAGCTCCCGCAATGATGTCTCCATCGGGATGACCTTCGTGCCGAAGAGCTTCCTCCGCCTGTTGATCTGTTCGTTGACAAGGCGGTTTGATTGTGTCTTGGCCAATCCGCTCAGAGGATACTGAAACCGGACAGCCAACGCCTGACCCAACAGTTCCCAGTTGCCGAAATGGGCCGTGAGGCAAATGACGCCCTTGCCCTTTTCGTATGCGTTTTTCAGAATACCGGGATTGTCGAAGCGCATCTCCTCCAGGATCTCCTGTCGCGTCATCCGAGGAAACCAGGCCAATTCCAGGAGCGAAATGCCGATGTTTTCGAACGCTCCCCGGGCTATCCCAATGAGCTCAGTCTCTGATTTCTCTGGAAACGCACGGCGGAGGTTGTTAAGCGTTACCTCTTTCCGATATCCAATCCGCACGTAGACGAACCGGCCAAGGCCTCGTCCCATTTTTCTGACTACTGAGAGAGGCAGAAGTTGAACAAGGAAGGCGATGAACTGAAAGGCGACAAACTCAATGATGTGGCGGGGTTTCACGGTTTCCGGTCCCAAGTTATCTCAAGGAATATTCCAGCCAAAAGGAGCTACTCCCCCATCACTTTGACGATCACCCGTTTGCGGCGCTGCCCATCGAACTCGGCGTAGTAGATTTGCTGCCACGGCCCGAAATCGAGTTTCCCGTCCGTCACCGGAACGATCACCTCATGGTGCATCAGAAGGCTCTTGAGGTGGGAATCTCCGTTCGTTTCACCGGTCCGATGATGCCGGTAGTCCGGGTCAAACGGCGCGAGTTTCTCCAGCCAATCGTCAATGTCCTGAATAAGCCCGCTCTCGGCGTCGTTCACATACACCGCTGCCGTAATATGCATGGCGGAAACGAGAACCATTCCCTCCCGTATGCCGCTTTTGGATACGATTTTTTCCACTTCCGGAGTGATGTTGACATACTCCCGGTGCTTTTTCGTATTGAACCAAAGATACTCCGTCGACGATTTCACGATTACTCTCCCTGACGTGCTTTTGCAGGAACGAACACCCTGAATTCCAACCCTTCCAGTTCTACATTCAACTTTCCATCTTTTACCGTTGCAGAGGATTTTGTGAAGTATTCCTTCATTTCGCCGGTTGGGCCCGCGGGTACTTCCACGGAGACGGAACGTGTTTCTCTTGAGAAGTTGATGACCACAAGGACGAGGTCATCTCCCGAACTCCGGCCGAACGAATATACTTTTTGTCCATCGGAGTTCCTCACGGCCACATATTCCCCGCCGCGCAGTGAACGATGTTCCTCCCGCAAGTGTGCCAGAGACTCGTACAATGACCGGAAGGCGGATCCTTTCGACCAATCAATATCGACCCTCTCGAAGAGGCTCAGTCTCTTGTCGTTTCCGGCCTCTTCACCGTTGTACACCAGCGGGACGCCTGGAAACGTGAAGGCAAGCACCGCCGTAGCTTTCGCGCCTTCTGCCGAAAACTTCGACACGGCCGGGCTATCCCAGACGTTCTTGTCATGATTCGTGTTGAATCTCAAGCGCAGCGAGCCTTTAGGGAATTGGTACGCCTCTGTTCGCAGGATGTCATCAAACACACTGACAGGTGTTGTCCCGTTGATGATTTTTCCCAGGACGTCATATACAGACCACGAATACGTCAGGTCAAAAGCTTCAACGTGATGCTCCGGGAGCGACCCTTCGGAGAGCATGAGGACCGGCTTGATCTTGTCGAGCTCCTTGCGTGCCCTGTTCCAGAACTCCGTGGGCACCAGTTCTGCAACATCGCATCGGTACCCATCGATGCCGACTTTCTCCACCCAGTATTTCATCATCGCGATCATGTATTTTCTCAGCTCGTGATGATCATAGTTCAGGTCGGCGACATCATTCCAGTCGGCATTCGGCGAAACGACTGCGCTTCTTTCATTTGTCGTGAACCAATCGGTATGTTCCATCAGAACCTTGCTGTCCCAGGACGTGTGGTTAGCGACGAGATCGATGATAATTTTCATCCCGTGAGAATGAGTTGCGGCAACAAGCGATTTGAAATCATCGAGGGTTCCAAACTCCGGATTGACGGCATAGTAGTCCTGAATCGAGTACGGGCTTCCCAGAGTTCCCTTGCGATTGAGATCTCCTACGGGGTGAATCGGCATAAGCCAGAGGACGCTCACGCCAAGCGATTTTAATTCGGGAAGGCGCTTTTCCAGGGCTTTGAATGATCCTTCGCGCGAGAATGAACGAAGGTACACTTCATAGATCACGGCATCCCTCACCCATTCCTCGCTCGGCCGCGCGTTTATTTCCGAGTACTTCGATTTGTACAGCTCCATGAGCCTGGCGGCAGGCCCCACGTACACCGGCTTGTAGATGCCTCCGGGGCCGCTGTGGTCACTCACCCGGACAACCAGTTCCTTCTCGCCAGGCTTCAATCCCTTCGGTATCTCAAAGTGGAACGGTTCGCTGTAACCGACATGACTTCCGATCTTCTGACCGTCCAGCCACACATCGGCGTCATCATCGACACCGGCGAAAAAAAGGATCATCTCCGCTGATGTATCTTCGATCGAAACGGTTGTGGCAAACCAGCCGACACCGTCATATTCTTCAAGGTTGTACCGATCCCAGTAGTCGGGAACATGGACCGATGCCCAGGACGATCTGTCTGCTCCCGCCCGGAACCACCCTTCCGCCATACCATTGTCCAGCGAATCAATCTTGAAGACCCATTCTCCTTGCAACGACATAGCAGACTCCTCGTTCCGGGAACAACCGCCAAGTGCGAGAATCGTCAGCAACAATGGTAAGCACCATTGGAACAACTGACGATGGTAGTTGCGAGACGATCGATGACTTGATTTCACAAAGTTCACATTTCTTCTCATGAGGTGCGAATTACCCCTTCACGCTTCCGAGCGTCAGGCCAGACACGAGCCATCGGCTCAAAGCGAGGAAAAGGACGACGACGGGGATCATCACGACGATGGAAGCTGCGCCGTAAAGCCCCCATTCTGTACTCATACTTGACTCAAACGATTTGAGTCCGATCGGAAGCGTCCAGAGATCTGCATCCTGCAGAATCTGGGCAGCCACGATGTATTCTGACCAGGCTGACATGAACGAGAAGAGAGCAGTGATAACCAGTGCCGGCGCTGCCAACGGCAGAATGACGCGGTAGAAGGCGCTCATCTGGGTACAACCGTCAATCCGGGCAGCCTCCTCGAGGCTGATGGGAATTGTATCGTAATACCCTTTCATGGTCCAGATGCAGAACGGCAGAGCGGTTGCAGAGTAAACGACGACAATCCCAAGATAGGAATTGATGAGCCCCAGGTTTATCAGCATGATATACATCGGCAGAAGCAACATCGTGCCCGGGAACATTTGAGTAGTCAGAAGGCTCAACAAACCGATTTTCTTGCCGACAAACCGGAATCGGGAGAATCCATACCCTGCCATCGAAGCGAACAACACACCTGACAGCGTAACCGTCAGTGAAACCAGCGCGCTGTTGCTGAGCCAGCGTACGAATTCACGCTCGGTGAACAGGCGCACGTAGTTATTCACTGTGGCGTTTTGAGGTATCAATTCAAGCGAGGTCGACAGCAATTGATCACCGGGCCGCAGAGAGATATTGACCACCTGCCAGACCGGGAAAACGGCGATCAAAGCGAACAGGATCAGAATCATGTGTGTCGCCGCGATTCGGAGAACGTCCGCCTTGTTTTGCTTTCCTGCCATGAGAGTCTAGTAGGCCGGTTCGGTTGCTTTTGACTGACGCATAAACACCATGCTGAAGACGAACAGCAGGAGGAAGATCACCAGCGACAATGCTGCGGCATAGCTAAAGCTGTAATAATTGAACGCCGCCTTATACACGAAAGAAACGAGAATGTGCGTGT
>DOWV01000317.1:188-7679 GCA_003519375.1 Bacteroidota bacterium | reverse complement strand
TTAGTGCTTGGGATTTGTTTTGGATTTCGGATTTCGTGCTTCGAATTTTATATTGAGGCAAAGCCATTCCGACATTCCTTTGGCTTCGAAATCTCAGCGATTTCTTTGTAGGAAGCCTCCGCAACGCGCGACATTTTGACCGGGAGGCTTACGTACAACAGCTCGCGGACCAGGGTTTCACACACCTCACCGTAAACGGCCTGGGCGTTGACAAACCATTTGAAACCGGCCCTCCGGGGGACGTTTACTCCTGGTTTTACGACTACAGCCCGGATCTCGATCAGTTTGTCTCGAGTCCACTTCTCGACGACACCTATCCGGTTGAATACCGTTCTGCAAACCTAGCCTTTCTGAAGTCCAATGCGGCATTGGCGTTGAAGCATGGCCTCGTACCGGGACTCCACATCAATTCGCCGCGCTCCATGCCCGAGAAGTTCTGGAAACGGCATCCCTATCTCCGCGGCGCCCGCATCGACCATCCCCGCGAGAGCTTTCTGCCGCGGTACTCGCTGGCAATGGCTCATCCGGTCGTTCAGCAGCACTATCGGGAACTCGTCCGGAATCTTCTGCGTGAAGTTCCACAACTTGGATTTATCCATGTCTGGACAAACGACAGCGGATCAGGATTCGAATTTGTGACCTCGCTCTATGCCGGCCGCAACGGCGGGCCGTACCTGATTCGGGAGTGGAAGAGCGATGATGAAATCGCCCGCAAGGCTGCTGAAAATGTCCTTACCTACTATCGGTTGCTGCGCGACGAGGCGAGAGAGGTCAACCCCGAATTTCGAGTTATCTGCGACCTCGGTCCATTCTATGCCGAACGAAAGTACATTGCCCCGGGCCTGGGAAACGGACTCGATGCCGGTGCCTTCGGCTCGTTTGAGGGCGCCGAAAGCGCCGAAGAACGGAAAATGCTGAAGAAGGCAGGATCGCTTATTCACAACAAACTCGACGCCGGCAGCAATAACGTTCTGGGAGTTCCTTTTCCGTATCTGTTGTACGAGCAGCTTCGTGCTGCCGCACAGAGCGGCGTGACCCACCTTCTGATAAATTCAACGCCCCGTTCTCTGGCCCCCTATGACATCAATGGTGAAATCGTACGGGCATTCCAGCAATCAGCGGATTTCGACCTGGAAACGCTCCTGCGTGAATCAGCACACCGCTGGGTCGGGGTTCTTCATTCGCCCGATCTTGTGGATTTGTGGAAGCTCTCCGACATTGCAGTGCGGTCGTATCCAAACGACATTCCCTACAGCACGTTTGCATTTCCATGGTTTCGGCTTTGGGTACGTCCATTTGTACCCAATATTGAGGCAATTCCGGAGCCCGAACGGGGATATTACGAGCGATGCCTTCTTGCGACATTCAACAATCCGGCCAGGGTCGATCTCAATAACGACATGCTTTGGGATTTCCTGACAGTGGACGAAGCGGGAAAGAAAATGGAAATTATCGATCGCGACGTACTCACGCCCCTTGATCAAGCGTTGACAAAAATGGACGCGCTGTTGCAGCAAAGCAACCTGAGCGCCGCTGCAAAGGTCGTATTTCGTGATTTGCAGGATCGCCTTCGGGCAGCCCGGTGCTTCTATGGCACGATGAGAAACATGGTTGCCTGGACAGAGTCTGTGCATGGTTTCATGGCCGCGGGCGCGGAAGCAGAGAAAAACCGATTTCGTCTTCTCTGTCGGGCAATGGTGGAAAGCGAGCTTGACAACGCCCGAAGTCTGCTGAGACTCTGGAGCGAAAGTACGATTGATTGGATGCCAGTTTCCCGGTCGCAAGAATCATTACACATCTATGATGAACACTTTGGAGATCACCTGCGCCATAAGATTGCCCTTATGGAACAACACATTGACGATGAGCCGTACATCGACCCGGATTTTATGTGGAGAATGCGGTAAAAGAGTTTGCAGTTTAAAGTCTCAAGTTTTCCGCCGAAGGCGGATCCGCCTCTGGCGGACGAGTTTGGAGTTTAAGGTTTGAAGTTTCAAGTGAGCGTGGAGGAAACGGGTCATGCTCCATACCATAAACATACAGTATCCGATCAGCGAGATCGAGAAAAGCAGAAAAAGGCTTGAGGCGGCGTATCGATTCAAGTGGTTCGATCGGGCGCCGGTCCTGCTCGGTATCGAGGCCCGGTACCTTCTTCACGAGCGTGGTGTGACGTTTGCGGAATATTTCAAAGATCCGAAAACGCAGCTGGTCCACCAGCTCGGAAACCTTAAATGGCGCATAGAGCAAATCCCCGACGATTGGTTCACCATGCCGCTTCTCACCGTCTCGCCGGACTTTCAGAATGTGACCAATTCAAGCGGGTGCGGATGCGATATTTTCTGGCAGGAGAATGAGACGCCGCAGACTATCCAGAGGATCAACTCACTCGATGAATTGAATCACTTTGTGCTCCCCGACTGGCGTGAGACACTTTGGGGAAGAAGGCTCGACTGGTACTACGAGATGAAAAGGCTCGTTGAGGAGGTTGACGTCAGGTTGAATGGGGAGCGTATTCCCGTGCAGGTGACGCTTGGTATCAACGCTGACAGTCCGTTCATGGCGGCGGTCGATCTCGCGGGGCCCAACTTCTACACATGGCTCCTCGAGTCGCCGGAAACGTGCAAGTCGTTTCTCCAGAAGATTACGAACCGTTACATCGAAGTGGAAACGGAATTTCGCAGGATCTCCAACCGCCTGCTCAACGACGGCCTCAATTATTCGGATGATTCTGCACAGATCATATCGCTGGAACAGTACCGCGAGTTTTGCGTTCCCATCGGCCGCCGGCTCTATGGGATGTTCGGCAACAATCTGCATAACGGCCGCATGATGCATCTGTGCGGGAGAAATGTTCATCTGCACGAAGCGTTGCTTGACAATTTGCACATCACCATGCTTACGGGGTACGGATCAGAAAACCTGCCGGAGGAGATGAAATATCTGAAAGGCAAAGTTGTACTCCATGGAAACGTCGACCCGCTCACGCTGTTCGAAGGATCAACTCAGAGCGTGGAAGCTGAAACGCGGAGAATTCTCGAAATACTCGGCTCTTCGGGCGGAATCGTGCTCGGCGATGGATTCAATGTCGTGCCTGCCTCGCCATTGGAAAATCTCGAAGCTGTTCGAAAAACAAGCCAGGCGTATGGAGTGCCGAAAAAGCTCGCCGGCCATCCCGCCTGAACCCTAACACGGAATTTCTATGAAAGAAACGACCCTTCGATCAGGCCACGCACAGATTGATGCTCTTTACCCGAGGATTCAGGGATTCTTGATGAAAGATGTCACCGAGTATTCCATGCTCGGCTCGCACGTTCGCGGTTATCGAACGCCGGATACACCGAGTCTGTGGATACGGGATTATTCCGATATGATGCGCGGGTTCCGGTACTGGGAAAAAGACATGAAGAGCCTCGTTGACCACTTTGCCGAGGTTCAATCTGCCCGCGGATGGATATTTGACTACTTCACCATGACGCCCGAAAAGGTTCCGTGCGAAAAGGAAAACTGGGCGAAGTACGTGCGCGTTCCCGTGGAAGCCGACGTCGAATACCGGTTCATCAAAGCGATCTACCTTGCATGGCAGGCAACCGGCGATGACCGATGGGTAAGGAAGCTGCTGCCGGCAATGGAGAAAGCGCTCAACTATGTCATGACCGACGATTGGCGCTGGGACAAGAAAACGAAGCTGGTCAAGCGTCCATACACCATTGACACCTGGGATTTTGATTACACCGCCGGGCGACACTCCTGGCTCAACTTCCAGGTTACTGATGATACCTACTGGGGGATTATGCACGGCGATCTCTCGGGGTACTATGAAGCGTTCACGCAAATGGCATTATTGACCTCGCGTCTCGGCTTCGGAAAACGCAGCCGGGAATGGAAACAATTCGCAGAAGAATTTCGTCGGCGTTCAAACAAGCTTTGCTTCAACGGAAGGTTCTACACGCACCATGTCCATCTCGTTCCGGTGAGAATCGAGGGCGTGAACGAAGAAGAACAGCTGAGTCTCAGCAATCCCATGAACATCAACCGCGGTTTGCCGACACACGAGATGGCGGTGAGCATCCTGCGTGAATATCAAAAACGCGGGAAGGCGCTCGGGGCTTTCGCAGACTGGATCAGCATCGATCCGCCGATGCCCGACGGGATTTTCGGTGACGAGAAGCTCATCGCCGGAGCGTACTGCAACGGCGGACTGCTCCCGCTTGTCGGCGGTGAGCTCTCACGTGCTGCGTTCGAGCATGGATTTGAGGCATATGGAGTGGAGCAGCTGCTGAAATACGAAGCGCTCACGAAAAACGGCGAGACCTATCTCTGGTATTTTCCGGACGGCAAACACTCAACGGTTGAGACAAGTACCAGTCCCGACGCTTCGCCGACCGACGGATGGGGATCATCTGCAATGCTCTATGCGCTCGTGGAAGGTCTGGCGGGCATCGTGGATCATCAGAAACTCTTTCAGCGCGTGAGGCTCTCTCCCCGCTGGATTGTGACAGGGCGGAACGAAGCAACAGTGAGCACGGCGTATGGTGCATCGGGGGCGGCGTTTGAATACTCGTTCGGACATAACGATTCGGCCAAGACGATCGAACTGATTCTGCACGGAAAAGCGGCAACGCATCTTCATCTGCTTCTTCCGTCCGGCGCCAAAGCTGCCGGTGCGAAGGTCAACGGGAAGAAGGTGCGCTTCGTCAACAACAAGGTGGAGAATAGCTCCTATGTCGATGTGGAAATTGAGTTAAAGAAGAAAGCGTCGGTTGACATCCGATATCAAGAGGAATAGCGCATGATGAAAAGACGCGACTTTCTGAAATCTCCGGCTGCAGCAGGTGCACTGCTCGGCACCGGGCTGCAATTTGGAGAAGCTTCTCCGAAAGAGGAATTGCCTCCTGTCCCGCAACCGCAGTCGAACCTTGACACGTTGCAGCGCATGCACCCCGATTTCATCACCTGTCTGCCCGGTGTTGCTTACTTCTTTTTCGGCAACGGCGACATCACGGGGGTCGTACAGCATTGCCCCAAAGACAACAGCGGGACCTTTCTTGGATTCACGTTCATGAATCCGGGGCTCTTCAGTCGAAAGTGGAGCACCTATCTCTATCACCCCGAACGAGGATTCACGAACACCCGTTTTGGCGTTACTCTTGAGGAAAGCGAAACGGGGAGCGCCAAGAAGGACGGGATGTACCCCGGAGTAAAAGGATATGCGGTTACACCCGAGAATTTCGCGTCGATCGAATGGAAATACGAAGAGAATGTCCCGATTGTTTCCCTCCGATGGAAAGCCGGAGAGTGTGACATTGAGGAGGAATTTTTTGCGCCGAGCGAAGGGTCGGTTCTTTTCCGGCGGGCAACCGTGACGAACTCGTCCGCCAGGCCGTTGCATGTTCGCCATGGCCTGTCACTCTATGCGAACTTCGGTCTCTTCGATCAAATCTATGTCGATGAGAAAGAGAAAGCGGCATTTGCCCGCGGCCTGGCGATGATGAAGCTCTTCACACTTGAAAAAGAGGCGACCGTGGCGGGGCGTTATGACGTTCGTGTTGACGCCGGGATAATCCCGCCGGGCGGGTCGAGGCAGGCAACGTACGTCTATTGTCTGAACGGCGGGGAAAAGATTTTCAAAAAGAAGACCTTTCATGTTCTTTGGAACAGCACGGTCCGCTATTGGAGCACCAAGGGAAAGCTCGAAACCGGAAATAAGGAGTTTGATGATCTCTGGAAGGTCTCAAAAACAAGCCTGCGCTCCGTCTTGGGCAACAACGCCCGCATGGATGCCGGTGTTTGGGAATACTGCATGGAGTGGGTGATAGATCATCTCTGGGCGGCAATCGGGTTTCTGAGATCCGGATTCGTGGATGAAGCGCGTCTCCTCGTTGAAAACAATCTCAAGAATGCGATCGGCTTTGACGGGCGTACGATTGAATCCAGCCGCTGGTTCGGGTACGATTATACGGAGCTGAATCAAAACGGCAGTCTGGTTCACAGCGTGTGGGAATACCTGTGCTGGACAGGGGATTTCGCACTTGTGAGGAAATACTGGGACAAGATAAAGCTCTGCGCTGATTTTCCGCTTCAGGAAGTGTTCTTTGACAAGCGGGCAAGAATGGTACACAACAAAAGAGAATTCTGGGAACGCAGCGATCCTCATGGAATTGAAGACGGATTCGAGATGGCGTACCAGTTTTGGGTTATCATGGGACTGGAAAAAGGTGCGGAGATCGCCGAAGCACTCCGGGACCATACTACCGCGCAGAGATGGCAACAGGCAGCGCGTGAGATGAAAGAGTCATTTCTTTCCGACCCAACGTTCAGGATGATCGAAAACGGCCGCCTGATCAAGCGAAGGAAAAGAAACGGAGAATGGCAGACAAGGAGCATTCCTCCGAATCGGAGTGCGATGCCTCCCGGTTCGCCGCTCGCTGTCGATCAGAATCCCGTCATGGATCCGGATACCGTTGTGGCGTTCCCGATTATCTACGGAATGATAGATCCCAGGAGCGAGCTCTCCTTGAAAACGCTCCAGTGGGTCGATACGCTGTGGAGTCAGCAGTGGGAGGGAGGCGGATACTCACGGTACAACTCGCACAGCGAGCCGGATCCGCCGGCGCCCTGGCCGTTCAACTCAGTTATGGTCGCGCGCGCTCATGCTGAAGCAGGCAACGATGACAAAGTCTGGCGGGTGCTTCATTGGCTTACGAACCTGCCGACCGGAAAATCGGGATCGTGGTTCGAGCATCTGGGACCCAGCATCACGCCTCCCGCGCCGCCGGTCGGCATCGTCGGATGGATATGGTATGAAATCATGGCACTGTATGTACATCAGATCGTAGGGCTCAGACCGGAGTTGAACAGGTTGGTGGTTCGTCCGCGATTGATCAAAGGGCTTGATGACATCCGATCGACACACACTGTTCGAAAAACCAACATCACGATTCACATCAAACGATCAGAAGAGAGGACTTCCGCGCTCGTCAACGGTAAAAGCGTGGAGGTCAAGAACGGTGCCATCTCAATCCCGTATCCATTAAAGGGAACACTCACAATTGAATTCAACACTTCAGGATGACAAATGAAACGAATTGACTTTTTCAAGACGGTGCTGGGGACGCTTGCGTTCGGAAGTCTTTCTGGTTTTAAGGACAAGCCGGGCGAGGAAGCTCTTGCGCGGCCGGCCTGGCCGGCGGCGACTCCGGACGATGAACAATTCTGGAAAGTACTCCGGGCTCAATTTCCCCTCACGGACGAGCGCGCCTACATGAACACCGGAGGTCTCGGTGCCTCGCCGTATGCCGTGATCGATGCTGTCAAGGCGAAAATGGACGAGCTGGAGAAAGTCTCTGAAACCGGGCACTCAGAAGAGATTTGGAAGGATGTAAAGACAGCCGCGGGGCAATTGCTTGGCTGTGACGCGGGAGAATTGGCGTTCACCCGCAATGCCACCGAGGGCATCAATATCGTCTGCAACGGGCTCCCGTTGAAGAGCGG
>DOWV01000317.1:0-122 GCA_003519375.1 Bacteroidota bacterium | reverse complement strand
GATGAGGTGATCACGACGACGCATGAACATGTAGGAAATGAAGTCCCCTGGCTTGGTCTCATGCAGCGCACGGGCATCAAGATTAAACTCTTCGAGCCGTCTGTGCGGTCGGCCCGGGAAAA
>DOWV01000125.1 GCA_003519375.1 Bacteroidota bacterium | reverse complement strand
ATTTCGCACGACAGGCTGAACGTCTACGATGATAACATCAAATCGCACCTGAGCCACATCAACGCGGGGCGCAGCGAGCCAATCACGCTGAAGTACTTCCAGTACCTCCCTCTTCTCTTCACTGAAGTATATTTAGACCGTTACTTTAATGCGCGGGAGGCTTTCCTAGCGGAGATAAACTTCTTTGTGGATTCGGAGAACAGCCGGGCAGCAGACGTCGATTGGCCGCACTTTGCACTTGAAGAGCTGAACAAGCTCGCTCTCTGGATGGCAACGGGGAGCGGCAAGACGCTCCTGATGCACATCAATTACCTTCAGTTCTTGAAATACAATACCACCCGTCTCGACAACATCATTTTGCTCACGCCAAACGAGGGCTTGTCGACCCAGCATGTTGAGGAAATGCAAAAGAGCGGCGTCCCGTGCTCCCTCCTCGTCGATGGAGGCGACACGTTGTTCGCCAGTGACAACAAGGTGAGAGTGGTTGAGATCACCAAGGTCACAGCGGAAAAGAAAGGCGAAGGGGTCAGCATCGATGTTTCGTCGCTCGAAGGGAACAATCTTCTTTTTGTAGACGAGGGACACAAAGGCACGAAGAGCGACGAACAGAAATGGCGCAAGCTGCGAGAGTCTGTTGGAGGCAGGGGGTTCACATTTGAGTACAGCGCAACGTTCGGGCAAGCCGTCAACTCCGCTCACGATGAGGATCTTCTGCGCGAATACTCGCAGTCAATCCTGTTCGACTATTCTTACCGTTTCTTCTATAACGATGGGTACGGGAAAGACTACACGATCCTCAATCTGACCCGTGATTTCAATGATCACTTGACCGACATGCTATTGCTCGGCAACATGCTCTCGTTTTACCAGCAGCGTTTGTGTTTCGATGATCACCGCCGGGAATTGCGCCCGTACAACATCGACTCCCCCCTCTGGATTTTCGTCGGGGGCAAAGTGCAGGGGAAGGTGCAGCAATCGGATGTGTACCGGATCCTGGAGTTCCTCGTCCGTTTTCTCAAAAACGATCGGAGGTGGGTGCAGAGGGGAATCGAGAAAATACTGGAGGGCGAGTCGCAACTCAAGGATGATGAGGGTCACGACGTTTTCAGGGACAGGTTCAAATTCCTCCAGCAACGGAAGCGGACACCGGAGAGCATTTACACATCGATTCTTGAGGCTGTGTTCCATTGCGCGGCGGGTTCGAATCTCCGCCTCGGGGTCCTTAAGAATGCTGCGGGTGAAATCGGCCTTCGTGCCGGAACGGAGGAGAAGTACTTCGGCGTCATCAATATCGGCGACGCTCCCGAGTTTCTCAAGTTGGTCGAAGAAAAGCAGCTGGATGCGGCCCGGGAAGAGGATGTGATCTCCCCGTCGCTCTTCGGGAATATCTCAAAGCCGGAGTCCACTGTCAACATCCTGATCGGCGCCAAGAAATTCATCGAAGGTTGGAGCAGTTGGCGGGTCTCCACGATGGGATTGATGAACATCGGGACCGGCGAAGGAACCCAAATCATCCAGTTATTCGGGCGCGGTGTGCGCTTGCTCGGAAAGAATCGTTCGCTCAAACGAACGAAACCCGGTGATCCTGACCGGCCGGAGGATATCGAGTTGCTCGAAACTCTGACGATTTTCGGTTTGCGTGCAAACTATATGGCCTCATTCCGCGAGTACATGCGGGAGAATGGCGATCAGGATGATTGGGAGAAGATCCAACTCGAGATCTGGCCGAACAAATCATTCTTCAAGTACAACCTTGTTGTCCCCGCGGTGAGGCCAGGAAGGCAGTTCTGGAGGGAGGACGCAATCACCCTCAGCGCCGATCCGGCCATAAAGCCAGTGGTCGATTTACTCCCGCGAATACAGATCACCGAGAGCCAACAACGATCCAGGCATGAGGACGCGGGAGAACCGGAGGCGCGAAGCATCGCGGAGAGGCTCCTGCCGTTATTTGATTGGGACCGGATGTACTTTGGCGTTCTTGAACACAAGGCGCTGAAAGCGTATTGGAACATCCATATTCCAAGGGAGGTATTGCGGGCAATCATCTCATCCGCCTGCTACACGTTACACTGTCCCCCGTCGCAGATCGAGCCAAAAACCATGCCGGAGGTGCGGAAGCTCGAGGATGTCGTGCTGGTGATTCTGAAGAAATACCTCGATACCTATAATGTTCGCTCGCGAAAGAAGTGGGAAGATGATAACCGGGAAGCCCTTCCTCTTGTTAAGGAGGGCGGCAACTTTGTTTCCTACACAATATCCGTGCGAAAAAAGGGGGATACCGGGCTCGCCGAGCGAATTCGCGCCTTGATCAAGCAAATGGAGAGAGGATTCAAAGAGGACAAATCGGTAAATGGGCTGCGGTTTATCTTCTTCGACAGGCACGTTTATCAGCCGCTTTTGCGACTTAAGCAGTCAGACCACATCAAGGTTGAACCGGCAGCGCTTGACGAAGGGGGCGGCGAGGGGGAAGGGAAGTTCATCGACGACCTGAAGGCATTTGTACGGGATCATCAAAAAGAACTTCGCTGGAGACAGATATTCGTCCTGAGGAACCTGCCGCACCGGGGAATTGGTTTTTACGACGCACCGGCGTTCTACCCCGATTTCATCCTCTGGGTCAAGGAGAAGAAAAAACAGCGCATTATCTTTGTCGACCCCAAGGGGATTCATCACTTTGGTCCGAACCATCCGAAAATGAAGCTCCATGACCGGCTGAAGGAGATCCAGCCCAGGCTGAACAATCCCAACGTGGCACTTGACGCGTTCATTATCTCAACGACTTCGATTGAATCACTACGTGAACAGGGTTGGACACAATCGGCAGAGGAATGGGCTTCGCGGCATGTGTTGTTCCAGCAGAGCCCGGATTACCTCCGCCATATCTTCAGTGCCCCGGATTGAAAGCGGTGTCTCACCGAAAAGTCCGAGGCAAATCTAAGGAGAAGCCGATGGTGCGGTTTCGATCCGGCAGCAGTCCTACAACGCAGATTGGTTACATCAACGACCGGAGTCAGAGATGTCACGGCACGCTTGGCGTTGGAGGCAATGACTATCTTCAGTATGCGTACCGGTTGGAGTGTCTTGAGTGCGGATACGTTTACGGTGCCAACGGGACGGATATCAAGCAGCGGAAGTGTCCCCAGTGTCAGGGCGGTGAGCCGGGAATTCGGTATTGGTGATGACCGATCATCTTCAGCGTTCAGCGCTTCACATTCAAGCCTGCGTGATGACGCCGCCCACCCCCGACTCCTCACTACAAATAAGAAAAGCCGACCCGGGATTCCGATCGAACAAACCGATCGATACCAGGCAGCTTCCTAATTGACAATGGTTTGAATCGCAGTAATCTTAAAGAGTGTCGAGTGAATGAGAATCCATATCAGATGATGGAACGATCGCCCTCATTTTCATTCCGACGCGGGAAGACGTCTCGAGTCCCCAGCGCGATAATCGCGAGTTCTAAAGAACGCGGATCAAGCACGCGGAAACGAAGATGATAAGCCAATTGCTGAATGAATTTGTTCCACTGTTTCAAGTCGTTGCTCGAGAGAGAGGCGTTATTGTAGAGCTGAGATATTAGAGCATGGATTGCAAAAAACTCGTTGATGAGCAAGAACCGTTGAGGATTCTCCGTATCAACACGCGTGACTTGGATGGGCTTAATGCGAGCAATCCAGAATGTCTGATATGCTGCAATCTTTACCGAGTTGGCGTTTTCGATTTGGTGAAAGATCTTCATCCGATGCAAATCGACAAAGTGGTTCCGCACGACGTCAAAGAGCAGATCAATCGGAAGGGAGACATGGGATGGATTGATTCGAAGGCTTCTGATGTAATCCGCGTACTCGTGCCTAAGCAATTTAACTCTAGCTTCGATTTTCTCAGAGTATTCTTTGAAAATCGAAGCATAATCCTCATGCATAGTGAGGCCGCGTAGAATCTATGTGGCGAGACAGAAGCCCCGATTTCGCCAAACGCTTCGATGCGCGTTTGGCGCCTTCATCGTCGAAGGGCTTCGCGCTGTTCGGGAGAGTCCAATTCGTGGTGCGACCATTGGCGATGCTATTCAAGAGCTTCTTCAGTCTCGACTCATCTCGATTCGAAAGTGCGTGACTGGGCTTCGAAGAGGACATAATCGGACTCCGATAGAATAATCGGTGATTGCGAACTAGCGAATGATACGTGGTTTCAGGGGGTTTGTTCGTGCTTGGGGGCACACTGCAATGGGCCCAATGTAAACAAGGAAAGATCACTTTGCAACGACAAACCCGCAAATCACGACAAAAAAGGGATTCTCTGCTCCTGCCGCTTGGACGATTACGGCATCTCCCTTTTCGGAGTAAGATGGTGTCAAATATAAGAAAAAATTACCTAATGTCAAGTGTTATTTGAGGTCCAGATTGGAAGTCTTTGTGAATGAACACGTCGATCAAGAAGATGGCGTGCGGAGACCATCTGTGGAAACTCTCACTACACTCCGGTGTCAGGAGGTAACTCCCGACACCGAAAGAAAAGAGTCCACAAACCATCTTCCCTTCCCGCCCACACCTGGTATCAGGTGATACTATTT
>DOWV01000242.1:5026-20598 GCA_003519375.1 Bacteroidota bacterium | reverse complement strand
CAATTACGTGTTCTTCGATGAGGGATCGACTGAGGTACCAACCCGATATGTAGCGCTGACCGGTGAACAAGCGGCGAAATTCAAAGAAGAACAATTGCAGGTGATAGAGCCAATAAACATGACCGGCCGTTCACAACGGCAATTGACGCTCTATTACAACATCCTGAATATTCTCGGCGATCGTCTCCGGAATCATCCGGGGGCGAGCGTCTCATTGACGGGAGCTTCAGAAAAAGGTCCGGCCGAAAGCCAGGCTTATGCGGAATCGATCAAGCGGTATCTCGTGTCGGTCTTTGGAGTGGACGGCTCAAGAATCGCTACCGAAGGCAGGGACAAACCCCGCATCCCGTCAGAGCAACCGGGCGGCATACGCGAGCTNNATCCTGAATATTCTCGGTGATCGCCTAAGGAGCAATCCAGGAGCGAGCGTTACATTGACCGGATCGTCAGAAAATGGCCCGACGGAAGGTCAGGCGTTTGCAGAATCGATCAGGCAGTATCTTGTGAACATCTTTGGCGTTGACGCCTCGAGAATCAACACCGAAGGGAGGGACAAACCGCGCGTCCCATCGGAACAACCGGGCGGCATACGCGAGCTCACGCTTCTCCGCGAGGAAGATCGCCGCGTTGACATTGAAAGCCAATCACCGGAGCTCCTGATGCAGGTTGGCGGTCCGTACGACGCGCTGAAACCGGCACAAATCGTTGTCGTACAAGAAGACCCGCTCGACAGCCATGTCATGTTTCGTGTTGCCGGGGCACGGGAGGCGCTCTCTTCTTGGTCATTGGAAGTGAGTGATGAAGGCGGGACGCTCCAGCGTTTTGGCCCGTTTACCCGGGAAAATGAGAGCATTCCCGGAAATTACATCCTCGGGAAGCGTACTCAAGGGGACTACAAGGTCGTGATGGTTGGGCAATCAAAGACCGGGCGTACGGTAAAAAAACAAGGGGCGTTGCGCCTTATCCGCCGGGAAGAGCCCAAGACAGAAGAAGCGCTGCGGTTCAGCATTCTGTTCGAATTCAATACTGCAAAGACTGTCGCAACCTATTCAACGTTCCTCACCGAGATGGTCGTTCCGCTGATTCCCGATGGCGGAAAGGTGATCATCCACGGTCACACGGACATCATCGGAGACGACGAGTATAATCAGACATTGTCCAACGAACGGGCGGCGGAGGCACGGGACATCCTTGAACGGGCGATCTCGAAAGCCGGGAAAAGCGGTGTCACAATTGAATCCTTCGGATTTGGCGAAGATTTCCGTTTCGCCCCGTTTGACAACAACCTCCCGGAAGAACGGTGTTACAATAGAAGCGTCATCATCGATATCGTGCCGGCGAAATGATCTTTGCGAATGCTCAACTGTTTGAATGGTCTATGTCGTTGTGGGAGGCTTCCTCAAGGTGCTGGAGAAAAGGAAAAAGGAACGCAATCATCCACAATCCGAAAGGAGTACGCGTATGTTTCGATATCCTTCGTACTTGAGGACCGAGTGGCCAAGGGGCCTCTGGCTCAAGAGAATCATCTTCAGTTCCTTGATACTGATTTGTGCCAGCGCAACAATTCTCGCGCAAGAGGTTCAAAGAACACAACCAACATGGTGGTTTGGCGGATCCGGCGCCGTGAACATCAATTTGTTTTATGGAGCGACTCAGGTGCTGAATGCAACGACCACAACTCACGGCGTTTTTCATAATGGTGATGGAACAGGGCTCAACACGTCATTCCTTCTGGAGTATCGCCCGGGCCCTGTGTGGGGTGGCATACTGGCAGGGGGATACGATACCCGGAATGGAACGTTCAATAGCGTGAACAGCCCAATCACTAATTACCCGGGATCGCTGCACGCGGAGCTCAAATATATTTCCATCGAGCCGAGCTTGCGGATCGCCCCCTTTTCATCCGGGTTTTACATCTTTGGTGGTCCGATACTGAACTTCAATCTCTGGAACGAGTTTACCTATACACAAAAGGGCAACCCGGAGCTCTGGGTTGAGAGCGAATGGAGTGACTTGCGCAAATTCCTGATCTCAGGACAGGTAGGCATGGGTTACGATATTCCTCTCTCGTCGCCAAACGCTGCCACCCAGGTCAATCTCTCGCCGTTCATCGCGTTCTTACCGGACGTTGAAGGACCGCGCACCGTGGAAAGCTGGGATATTTACACCGTACGCATAGGCGCCGCTTTGAAGTTCGGAAGCGGAGATGTTATTGCGCGTGCGGATGCTCCACGTCCGGTGGTCGTAGAGCGTGATGTCGAGTTTTCGATCCGGGCGCCGAAAGCCGTACCGGTTCAGCGCAAAGTGCGGGAGACATTCCCGCTGCGCAATTACGTGTTTTTTGATGATGGATCGAGCGAGGTACCAACTCGATATGTAGCGTTGACGAAAGACCAGGCGGCGAAGTTTAAAGAAGCACAATTGCAGGAAATAGAGCCAATGAACATGACAGGGCGCTCACAACGACAATTGGCCCTGTACCATAACATCCTGAATATTCTCGGTGATCGTCTGAGAAGCAATCCAGGGGCGAGCGTTACGTTAACTGGAGCGTCAGAAAAGGGCGCGACAGAAGGTCAGGCGTTTGCAGAATCGATCAAGCGGTATCTCACGACAGTCTTTGGAGTTGACGGTTCCAGAATCGCCACCGAAGGCCGCGACAAACCCCGCGTCCCATCGGAACAACCGGGCGGCACACGAGAGCTCACGCTCCTACGCGCTGAAGATCGTCGTGTTGACATCGAAAGCCAGTCGCCGGAACTGCTGATGCAGGTCGGCGGTCCATACGACGCGCTGAAGCCGGCGCAAATCATTGTTGTACAGGAAGACCCGCTCGACAGCCATGTCATGTTTCATGTTGCCGGGGCAAGAGAGGCGCTCTCCTCATGGTCATTGGAAGTGAGCAGCGAACGAGGGAGCGTTCAGCGGTTCGGCCCGTTCACACGTGACTTGGAGAGCATTCCAGGAAGATCCATCCTGAGTGATCGCACCCAAGGGGATTACAAGGTTGTAATGCTGGGACAATCGAAGACCGGACGTTCCGTCAGGAAAGAAGGTTCTGTGCACCTTGTCCGCCAGGAAGAGCCGAAAACGGTAGAGGCATTGCGATTCAGCATTCTCTTTGAATTCAACACATCCAAGACCGTCGCAACCTATTCAACGTTCCTCACCGAGATGGTCGCACCGCTGATTCCTGATGGCGGGAAAGTGATCATTCATGGTCACACGGACATTATTGGAGACGATGAGTATAACATGACGCTGTCCAATGAGCGGGCAGCGGAAGCCCGGGATATCCTTCACCAGGCGATCTCGAAATCCGGGAAAACCGGAGTCACAATCGAATCCTACGGGTTCGGCGAAGATCTCCGCCTGGCTCCGTTTGACAACAACCTTCCGGGAGAACGGTGTTACAATAGAACCGTCATCATCGATATCGTGCCGACGAAGTAAGCAGTCATTCTTCGGATACCTGCGGTTGCCTGGATAAGAAGATCAGCTATCGCATGAGGGTTGTGCGCAATGAAAGAATCACGTTTCAGGAGGAACATGCTGACCGGGAAGTTCAGCGTCCTCTTTATCGGAGTCGGGGTGGCGATCCTTCTTGAGCTGTACCGTGCTTCAACGCACGGCGGGTAACCACCCCGCTCTAGTATCAAAGCACAATGATGGAAACGTCTTTGTGTACCGAGCGCACGCTTGAGCAGCACATAATGCAGGACGGATGCAGCCGGCTGGTGCATTTGAACATCGGGCAAGATCAAGGAGGCATGAACGTGCTGATAGAAGTTGGTCACAATGGGGTCTTCCCCGCGCCAATCCGAGGAGGCCCTCGGTGAGACTCTATTTTTACTCGAGCGAATTGCTCACATATGTGGAAGCGAAGTGGGCTAAAACAACCATCGCGGCCGGCGGAATTCTCCTGGGGACCATTCTGTTCTTCGGCGTTATCGGGCCGAATAGATCCGTGGATTATTCCCTTGAGTCCGTTACCGCACGTGCACTTGTTGCAGAAAACGACATTCTGCGCCGTCATGCGAGTTTGATTTCGCCCCGGCTGAGCAAACTGGAAGCGACGGCGGGCCAATTGGATGAACACGTCAACGGACTCCGGGCGCTTCTCCTGCACCGCCAGATCGCGGGCGATTCGGTATGGCGTTTGACCAGGGTCGCCGGGGGGCGCACGCTTCCGTCGATGGTTCAAGCGACAGCTGGTTTCCGCCCTTAGTCTCTCCTCCAGGCTTCACGGTTTGGTCAACCGCACTGAACAGCTCTGAAAGGACAAGCACCTTTCCACCATGACTGGATAACATTCATGAAAATAGGAGATTACTGCAGACTTCCCAAAGGATTTGACGCATTCTCACCCGCACAGCTTGCCCGTTATCACAAGGCACCCCTTCCCCTCTTGACTCGGACCAATTAAACGCCTATTTTTGGTTGTCCGAATACTCTCAGATGATAGGTTACCGAAGCTCCACAGCCGATGAAACGAATCCGAATACTTATCATTGAAGATAATCGCGTTCTACGCGACGGACTCACCATCATGCTCAATGAGCAGGCAGACATGCATGTTGTCGCCACCATCGGAAGCGGCAACAATGTTCTGCAAAATGCCCGCCAGACAAAGCCCAATATTATTCTCCTGGACGTAGGTCTCAAGAATTACAACGAGGTGTCTGTTGTTGAATTGGTAAAGAAAAACATGCCAGAGGCAAAGGTGATCGGGATGGGTTTTGTTCCATCTCAATCAGACATCGTTGAATTCGTGGCTGCCGGCGCGTCGGGTTTCATCCTGAAGGATGCGACAGTCAAGCAGTTCCTGGGGAGCATCCGATCGGTTTCACAGGGGGCAAAAGTTCTACCGCCAACGCTTACCGATTCGCTCTTTTCCCATATTGTTGACCTTGCCGTCACGAAGAAGAAAGGAAATCGGATCAGCGCAGTCCGCATGACGAAGCGGGAACGTGAGATCATTGCGCTGATCGCCGACGGTCTGAGCAACAAGGAAATCGCCCAACGCCTCAACATCGCTACCCACACCGTGAAAAGCCATGTGCACAACATCATGGAGAAACTGGCCCTGCACAGCCGGCTGCAAATAGCAAAGTTCATCCACGACGACAATTCCTAGAGCAGCTCCACCTTCAAATCAATCCCGCAATTCCCGCATGGTTGTCAACTTTCGCGCCAGCGAGTAGGACTGGACTTGCGGGCTTCACGGCACTCTTTCCCCTCAAAAACACGCTTACCCTTCATCGCGCGGATTTGCCAGCAATAGGGTATTAACTCCTTTTTCATCCTTTTGGGCTATTCCGGTCCGGTCGATTGATCCGCATATTCCTCTTGTTCGAGGACGGTGACCGCCGATCGCCGTCAGGCATGAATTTCCAGATTCGCAGCAACCCAATCCTTCAACAAGCGCCGGACCAGGCAAGATACAAAGGGAGGATACCCGCCACGTCGGATCTTGACTGTTTTGAAGAGACAGCTCTCCCACACCTGGCAGCTTTGAACAACTACGCCTTGCACCTGACGATGGATTCCGAGAATGCAAAAGACCTTCTTCAGGATACCTATCTCAACGCGTACAAGTTCTGGGCCCAATTCGAAAAAGGAACGAACATCAAGGCATGGTTATTTCGGATTATGCGAAACTCATTCATCAATCGTTACAGGAAGGAACAGAAGGTACCGAACCATATAGGCTACGAAGAATATCACCTCCCTGTCGACTACACGCACGAGGCATCGTTGAGCCCCCAATACGATCTCACACAGAGATACGATGAGGTGTTCGGGGATGAAATTGTTCGTTGCATCGAATCGATGAACGCTACATTCACGAACGTCATCCTTCTCGGTGACGTCGAGGGGCTCAGTTATAAGGAAATCGCACTCGCCGTTGATTGTCCGGTTGGCACCGTTCGTTCCCGCTTGCACCGGAGCAGGAAAACCCTTCAGAAGAAGCTATTTAAATACGCCAAGGATAACGGGTATATCCCCGGTCGGTCCCGACGATAGCTGTGTCGGGACTGCTAAATCCCCTCAAAACCGGCAATTGTCACCCCGAATGGTATTAATCCTTTTTTCATCCTTTTGAGCTATTCCTGATTCGCAAAATCATCGCTATTGTTTTCTGTAGCACAGAGAGGAGTATTTCGAGCTCGCGGGTGTATGCAGCACCCTTTTGCGGACAATCGTCTGAAGCGCCTCTGGCGTTTCACAATTGGAGGAAATGTATGAACGATGAACTTTCGATGATCCTGGACAGGTACGAGCAGCTCGTGGGAAGACTCCGGGAGACTCATGCGGTTCCCGGCGAGCAGGTCGATGATTCCAGGAAGACCGTCGAGCGATTGAAGAAGTTCAACGGCAAGCTCCTGGAATTTCAAAAGGTATTGATCAAGAAAAAGCGGTCTCAACAGCAGATGAAGTCGCAAACACGATCGGGAACGACGCCCTCCAAAGGCAAATGAAGAAAACTCGCGGACAGATTGAAAAGGGCGACTGTCCCTCTGCAAGTAGCGAGGAAAGCGTGTTGTGATCATGAGTGAGCCGGGGAGATGACTCTGTATGCAAGATAATGCTTACCAAGCGAGACGAACGCCGAAGCGGTTGATCTCTCTACGTGAGTTAGGACAAGTGTTCAACGAGTGGGTGAGGAAATTACTGCCCATCGGACGCGAATACAAGCATCCGCAGCGGGACAGCAGGCGATTGCAGGCTGATCCTGCAAGGGCCGCGGATTCAGATGCTAAATTTCTGGGGTGGCAGGGAACGAAAAGCGGGGAAGTGTTCGCACTGTACACTGTAACGGCTAAAGACCATCCATTGTACCAATCGACCGTCTCCGAGCGAACGCTGCGCAAACAGCAGTTGGAGATTCCGCCAACGCCGCCGCCGGATCGGCCGGTAAAGAGGTTTGATCATGAACAATGACAATGCTCCGTTAAGAAACCGCAGGGGGAGTTCACCCCCCTTTCAGGAAGCAGAGCAGGGCGCAGATGAACGGATGAACTCGAACGCGAATCCTGAGCGCGCATCCTTCGATGAAGTCAAGTCGCAACACGCAGGCGATGACGAGGCACGCTGGCAGGATGATGGAGGAGAGAGCGGGGAGGCCGTCTGAAATCCCGCCTTGCCGCAAGCCGGGCCGTACGTTGTGCAGTCGCCTGTCACGTTTCCACAATCATTGAAAACTCTCTATGGACTTCTCTCCGCTATCGCAATGTTGGACTTTTATCCTGAGCGGGATAAACAAGGTAAGAAAGCCCATCAGCCGTAAGACGAGGGCGTTCGGTGCTTCGGTATACCAATACGATTCAACGGGCCGAATTGTCCACTATGGTCCTGAGGGTGAGGTTCTTGAATGTGATTCAACGTTTCAGATAACAGGGTTACGCTACGGGCCGGCTGCCGATTCACTTTCAGTATCAAAAACAGTCAAGCGCTGTTGCCGCTAAGAATGCTGCATCTGCACGTTTTGCGTGATAACGATTGTTCCGCCGAAGCCGCCGATTCAACGACAACTCAGACAGGTACGTCAGAATTGTTTTGCCGATGGCGGCAGGCTAGTACTCCTTCGTCCCAAAAAGGACAGACCAATGCAAGAGCTCATTGCAGGAGACGATTCGGGACGGTTTGAAGACAGGGCTGCCGACCTCTCTTCGGCGAAGGGATATGGAGTCCGCAGACTGGCCGTAACGCTCATCCGCCCCACCAACTACACCGACGATGGATACCCGATCAAAACACGCGTCGGTGTCATCCGCAGCAATACCCTGACACAGATCGGCACGCTCGTGCAGGATCTTCCGAACTCACCTTTTTTCAAGGGGATCCCACTCGAAATCCGGAAGATTGATGAAGCGATCGAATGGATTCCGGCGAAGGAGATCATTCATCAATCGAAGACAGGCGGCGTGAAGTCGATTGTCATGCTCGTTGGCGTGCAATCGAACCAGTACCCCAGGGCTTTGGATATCGCATCGAAGTTTCTTCCTCACGGAATCCCCGTGTTGATCGGCGGTTTCCACGTGAGCGGCATGCTCGCCATGATCGGTTTGACGGCAGACCTTCGGCAGGCACTGTCGATGGGAATTACTCTTGTGGCAGGTGAAGTTGAAG
Organism: Bacteroidota bacterium; assembly: GCA_003519375.1. GTDB lineage: Bacteria > Bacteroidota > Ignavibacteria > UBA10030 > UBA10030 > UBA9647. The sequence goes on along the minus strand of DOWV01000242.1, from coordinate 12,465 downwards.
GGGGACGATTAGCTGCGGTCGTCGAAGATGTCTGCAAGCATGAGGCGGAGCCTCTCTATAATTTCCTGAACCCCACCCCGAGCCTGCTCGACGTTCCGATACCTCATATCACGAAGGATGAATTCGAGAATTTCTCATCACGATTTACGACGATCGACACGGGGCGAGGCTGCGTCTTCAATTGTGACTTCTGCACCATTATCAATATACAAGGCCGCACCATGCGGTGCCGCGATCCGAAACAAGTTGTCCAGTTTGTCAGGCAGAGCTATCGTGAGGCCGCCGTATCGCACTCTTTCTTTACCGACGATAACACCGCCCGCAACCCGCGATGGCGTGAGCTCTTCACAGAGCTCGTCCGCATGCGGGAAGAAGAAAACATCCCGTTCACCTTTATGATGCAGAGCGATCTTGCAGCCCGGAAGATGCCCGGCGGAGATTTCTTTACCCTTGCCGCACGGGCAGGCTGCAACCAGGTGTTTTTCGGCGTGGAGAGCGTGAACCGCGAGAATCTCCGGTCGCAGGTGAAGTTTCAGAACCAGGTTTCCGAGTACAAAGACCTGATCGATCACTGCCACTCGCTCGGTATTACCTGTCACGCAGGATATATTCTCGGGCTGCCCTTTGACACAGCGGCGAGTATCAAAGAGGACATCGCCGAGCTTCAGCGCATGATGTTCGACTCCGTTTCATTCTACATTCTCTCACCGCTCCCCGGCTCGAAGGATCACCAGCGGTGGTGGCGTGAAGGCCGCTGGATGGAACATGACTTCAATACGTACGATTCGGCTCACGTCGCCGTGAAACCCGAGCGGATGTCGTGCGCTGAGTTGATGGAAGCGTATCAGAACGCCTGGGAGCAGTTCTATTCCACGGAGCATATGGTCAATGTTCTCAAGCTCTGGAAAGATGACCAACGTCATTACCGGGAGCGGCTGGCGTTCTTTATGTGGTACCTTTACTCTTCCAGAATCGAACGCCTGAATCCTATGAATTGCGGCTTCTGGACTGTCCGGCGGCGAAGCGATCGCCGGGCAGGATTCCCGCAGGAAGCATTCGTTCCGTTCTGGATGAACCGGACAAAGGTGATCACGACGCGGTTGTGGAGCATGGCGAAACTGTTCTTCCAGCTGGAAGAAGTATGGCTCCGGAGCAGGCCCAAGAGCAGAACAGAGGAGGGCTTGTACGAACTGATTTCAAAAACGAAGCAAGACATACTCGATTGGCGGGACCTGAGCACGAGGGAACTCGCAGCATTCTATGAGAAGCTCTCCGTCGAGATGCCGGAGATCAAGGTCCCATCGCTCGTACGTCTCTGGTTCAAGAAGCACAACCCGTTTGCCGGCGCCTTTACGAGACTGTACGTCCAGCGGATATGGCGGCGGTGGTATCTGTACCTCTGGAATCCTCTGAAGTGGATCGAAGTGTGGCTGTTTGAATGGGTCCACGGCTCCCGATTCCTCTATCATCTCGTTTATGACGAGATGGAGAAGAAGTAGTCGGCCCTCCGGTTGTTGACTCCCAGCCGTTCGTTGATTAGCGCGATGATCACCTCTGCGCGACAAGCCTTCCTTGCCCACGTCATGAAGAACGATGATTCTTCATGAATCCTCAACTCCGGACGCAGCGGCCGGAATACTTCAAGCGCTTAAGATCGGTGTGCGCGCTTGAGCGCTTCGATATCCAGCTTGACCATCTGCCGCATGGCCTTCATGACTTTCTCCGCGACGAAGGCCGACGACGCGTTTACGACTGCTCTCCCCCTGGCACGCGGGGCCGCCGAGAAATATTCGAAGAACCAGGCTGCGAAGATCGAAAAGAAGGTGGAGCCCCTCAGCAAGGCACTTTCAAAGGGAGAATCGCTCGCTTCCGCAGGGAAAACGGCCGAAGCTCAGCAGGTCGTGAGCGATGCTCTCAACGCGGGTGTTGCGGCAGGTCTGGCGACCGAGGGGGCAATCAACAATCTTGGTTATGACTACCTGGACCGGGGGAAAACGGAGATGGCTCTTGCGGTCTTCGGCTTCAACGTGAATCAGTTTCCACAATCCTCCAACGTCTACGACAGCATGGGCGAGGCGTTGATGAAAGCCGGACGTATCGATGAGTCGATCCGTAACTACAAGAAGGCGGTGGAGCTCGATCCGGGAAACGAGAACGCGAAGGCCTTGATCGAGAAGATGGAGAAGGAAAACGGGAAGCAGTAGATAGCAGCGAGTCCGGACTCCGCCATCGGGATATGCTTCGACACCTGGCGTAAGTCGGACATTTTTCATAGATTCGCGTATTGAGTTTTCACAATCAAAGGAGGATTCAATGGCTTACGTGGATGGATTCGTTCTCCCGGTCCCAAAGAAGAACCTGAAAGCCTACAGAAGGATTTCGCGTAAGGCCGGGAAGATCTGGCGGGAGTACGGTGCTCTGGAATACCGGGAGTGCGTCGGCGATGACCTGAACATACCCGGGACTTTACCTTTCCCGCGATTGGCCCGCCTGAAACGCGGAGAGGTTGTTCTTTTCTCGTGGATCGTTTACAAATCCAAAGCTCACCGCAATCGTGTGAACGCAAAGGTGATGAAAGATCCGGGGCTGGCGGTCGATGCCGTTGCAATGCCGTTCAATGTCAAGCGAATGGCGTACGGGGGGTTCAGGATGATCGTCGATATGTGATGAGACCTCTTCAAGTCTCCTCATACCCCGATATGAACAAAAAGCGCCCCGTCAATCGGGGCGCTCTGTCCTGCACAAGATGACTAGAACCTATCTCAAAATAGAAAATAAGAATCACGCCAAGTCGCCAGTCGCTAAGAATCAGACATTTTGGATAGGCTTTGCGTCTTTGTTTACCCCGACATCCTGAGCGACCCCGAGCGAGCGGAGCGAGTCGAGGGGGAGTCGAATCCCTCGACTCCTCGTTCCAAATGGATAAAAGTCGCTCGGGATTCGATCCTGAGGGAACTCGAAGGATCGAAGGATTAGTCGGGGCGACTTTGGCTGCCCGCCTCTTGGAATCCTATCGGGCAGGCGGGCGTGAGGATTCTTGAGATGCGTTCTACTTGCCTTCCACGCTGGGATCCCACTCATCGATTGCGCGTTCGTCTACTCTCCCGGATGGTAGGTTTTCTCCGCGTGTTTCAAGACATCCTCTTTATAAAACCACACATCCTTGAACTGTCCTTTCGTATACATGAGCGCCTGATCCGTGAAGTGTTTCGATGAAGGATCGCCGCTCGCTCCCCCGGTGAGAAGCGACCTGGCTTTTACTTTCTTGCCGAATTCGACAGCACAGATGAAACTGCTGCCGCCGTATCCATACCTCTTGTTCGTGCCAGAAAATGAACGGCTGCTGAAAGCGGCCAGCATACCCCACTGGGATGATGCAAATCCCACGGGCAAGCTGAGTTGGTTGTCGTCGAACCGTTCCTCGAGATCATCCGTCAGCCGTTGATACCGGTTGATTTCGCCCCAGGGAATTCGCCACCGCCCGAATCTCTTCTCGAGATCGCGTACCGCACTCAGCAACGGCAGTGCAAGTTCCTCCAGCGTCGCAGTTGCAGCGTAGTGCCTGGTCTTCTCGACCAGATCTGCCTCCCCTTTGCCAACCCGCGTCCTTTGGATTGCGGGTGTGAGCAGCCGGCCCCAGTCAACGGCAATCGTCGTTGCAACCGAATTCTCGCCGCTTCGGAAATCCCATGCTTTCAGTACAGCGACGGCTTCATACAACCGCGCATACAGAGAATCTCCCGCTTTTACATGCTTTTCAAAAGCCGATACCAACGCAGGCACAAGGACTTCGAATGCGGTCAGTGTGGGGTCGTACCCCGCTGCGATGACCTTGTCGAGAGTGAACCCGGTCCCCTTGCTCAAAACGCGGACCGCGTTCAAGCCCCGGAAATTCTCTCCATCAGGGGCCATATAGACCGGATAGTCCTTCTTCTTCGGGCTGCTGACTCCTGAGACGGTAAATGGAGTTGAATTACAGTTCTGTATCCAGCCGCTGGACGGATTGTATACATGGACAATTTCATCCAGCGGATGCAGGCCTTTCCACTCCGTGGCGGGCGTTGTCCCGTCAACCGGCTGCGACCAGTCGAATGATGCATTTCTTTTAGGAACAAAATCGCCATGCCAGTAAGCGATATTCCCTTTGTCGTCGGCAAACACGGTGTTGTTCGACGTGTTCGCGCGCAGCGTCATCGATTTCTTGAAGGATGCGAATCCCGTGCTCTTTGTCCGCTCCCAGCTCTGAATCAGGCTGGTGAGTGACCGGTTGTATGACCGGACACTGATCCATTGTCCATTTCGTTTGGCCATGACGGGACCGTGATGCGTGAAAAACGCCGTGACGCTCCTCGATTGAACACCTTCCCCCGCCTTGTAACGCAGTGTTATTGTTCGCTCCGTGACCCGCTTTTCCGATTTGTTGTATTCATAGGTGAAGCGGCCGTTTTTCTTGACGGTTTTTTCAAGATACATGTCGGACACATCCACGTTGCTGGAGGTATGCATCCATCCGCAGTGTTCGTTGAATCCCTGATAGATGAAGAATTGTCCCCACGTGACGGCCCCGTACACATTCAATCCCTCGCCACTGACGGCATGCACCTCCGGACGGAAGTAGAACGTTACGTGCGGATTGATATAGAGAATGGCATTCCCCGATTGAGTCTTCGAGGGAGCTATGGCGAATCCATTTGAACCGGTCAAACGTTCTTCCGGCTCTGTCTCCACGGCCCCGATCGGCGAGCTTCCATCCAGGTAAAAATTCCTCACGTCGCGCGCCGAGATGTTGCCGGTACTGATTGCCCCTATGCTCCCATCCGTCCATAACAACGGATACCATGGCCGGAAGCGGCGCAGCAATGCCGGCTTTGTCGACGGATGCGTATGAAGATAGTAGTTGATCCCGTCGGCATAGGCATTCATGAGCTTCTGGAGCCAGCGCGGACTTTTCTTGTAGTCGTCCACTGCCTCTGCGGAATCGATGATGAGTCTCACGTAGAGGTCGCCCGCCAGCGCGGCTTCCCCCTTCACCTCGGCCATTCGTCCGAGTTTTTCGATGTAGTTCATCTCCAGCCTGTTGAAATCATCCTCACACTGTGCGTACATGAGACCAAATACTGCATCCGCATCGGTCTTCCCGTAGATGTGCGGAATCCCCCAGGTATCGCGAACGATCGTAACCCGGCTCGCCTGCCTTTGCCAGCGGGAGACTTCGTCTTTGGAAAAATCCTGTGCAAAGAGGAGAAACGGGAGCAGAAGAAGTAGTAAAGTCTTTTTCACCGTAAGCCTTTTCGAGAGAGTGTGTAGATGATCTGAACGATACTATGAGACACTTTTGTTCAGAAACTCCACTGCGTCCTGTGGATTGGGCGAATAGAAATCAGCGCCAATATGGGTGCAAAACTCGTGCGTGATGGGAGCGCCGCCGATCAGAATTCTTGTGCCGGGAGAAGCTTCCCTGATGGCTTTGACGCTCTTTTCCATGTTCGGCTTCGTCGTTGTCAACAATGCAGAAAGTCCGACAAAACAGCCCGGGTTCTTGTTGATGGCGTCCAGAAACTTGTTTGTCGGTGCATCGACGCCGAGGTCGATCACCTCGAAACCGCCGCCTTTGATAATCATGGAGACAAGGTTCTTGCCGATGTCGTGCATGTCGCCGGTAACGGTTCCAATCACGAATTTGCCTTTGCGCTTCACCTCACCGGATTCAAGAAACGGCTTGATGTGCTTCATGACGGCGTTCATCGCTTCGGCGGAGACAATCAGATTGGTGATGAACGCTTTGTTCTCCCCGAATTCTTTCCCGACTCTCTCCATTCCCAGCATGCAGCCCTTGAGGAGAACGTCCGGCGGTGTGCCGTTCTTCAACGCTTCTGACGCTATCTCATCGGCGCCATCCTGATCTTTCAAGTCAGGAGGGTACCAAAATGATCTGGATATCTTGCCCCGGGCAACGCACATAGCGATTTTGTCGACAATCTCTTGCATGATCATTCTCCCTGGTTGGTCATCTCTTGTAGAATCTGGAAAGACCGGTTTCTTGCCACAAAGTCACTAAGACTCGAAGGATCTGAATTTCCCCCCGGTCAGTGATAGATTTGTCAGTTTAGATTAGAAAAGACTTTGTGGCTTAGTGGCTTTCTTTCTCTAGTTCTTCAGCACTCAGCCTTGCTTCTTTAATAATCGTCGGAGTTATGCTCTCCCACAGCGCCGGCATAAGATGGATTCCTCGAACTCCCTTGATCGTTCTCAGCGTTTGAATGATTTCAACAGCCATTTTCACGCCTTCCTCCTCGGGATCGCGCGTCTCCGTCATTCTGCGCACGTATTCATCCCGTATCCTGACGCCCGGCACTTTTTCCCTCATCCAGAGCAAGGTCTTGACCGATTTGACGGGCAGGACTCCGGCCAGAATCGCCGTCTTTTCATGGAGCCCCATGTCGACCACCCTTCCCATCCAGCGGGCGAAGATCTCCAGATCAAATACCGGCTGCGTCTGTATGAAATGAGCCCCGGCCTGAACCTTCTTCTGCAGACGAATCAATCGCATCTCAAACGGCGCCGCGAACGGGTTCGCGGCTGCCCCGATGAGAAACGCGGAGGCTTTCTTCATCTCGGTGCCGGACAGGAGTAGCCCCTTGTTCATGGCAGCGACGGTCGCAAGGAGTTGGATGGAATCAAGGTCAAAAACCCCCCTGGCCTCGGGTTGGTCGCCGAATTTCTGGTGGTCGCCGGTCAGGCACAGCACATTCCGGATACCCAGCGCCGCGGCGCCCAGGAGATCGCTCTGTATCGCCAATCTGTTGCGGTCCCGGCACGTCATCTGCATGATCGGCTCAATGCCTTCATCCAGCAATATCTTCGCTGAAGCAATACTCGACATGCGAACAACAGCTGTCTGGTTGTCCGTGATATTCACCGCATCGACGTATCCCTTGAAGTGTCTCGCCTTCTCACGGATGACATCGCCATCGCAGCTTTGCGGCGGGCCGACTTCTCCACAAACAACAAATTGATTCGACTCAATCTTTTCTCGCAACGTCATCAGAGATGAATTCTTTCACCTTCAGTTCATCGTGACGAACAAACCAGACGGGCGCTTCAATTCTCCTTTTGAACGCATTCAGCCACGAAGACGTGCCTTCCAGGTTGTAGTTATGGATTCTCTTGATCTTATAGAGCAAGCTGATACGACTCAATAGTCGCGACCGGAAATATATTCTGTACCACACGCACTTTCGATCGGGGTACACTTCACACGATCCATCATCTCCGGTTCCCCCGCACGGACCATTGCGCAGACGTTTGGGACAGTTCTGAGAGCAGATGAAGGCCGTGGAGGATAAGATGCACTCGCCGCATTGCTGGCAGCGGAAAAGGGGAACCTTGACGACGTTTTCGAAGAAGAGTATGAGGCGTGAGAATGCCCGTTCACGTGC
>DOWV01000242.1:0-4811 GCA_003519375.1 Bacteroidota bacterium | reverse complement strand
TTAAAAGAGAGTATTTGCGATGAACGGAGCCGATGATCGTGTTTAATCCCAGGGGCATTGCCATCGTCAGAAATGCGCTCTCAAGCGGACTTTTGGCCGGAGAACCGTCCGCTCTCTTCGAAGGCCGCATCGTCGTGAAGTTGCTCAATCCAACCGACATGCTGACGCCGGCGAGATCTCCATCCTGATGAATCAAGGTCATCGCGTCCATGAGCCGCTTGAAATCCCCTTTTGAATCGCTCCCTATGGGCATGATACCGGGATCAAGAATGATCCGGTCGTTGGTAATATCCTTGATTCGATTCCGGGCAGCGCCCACAATGGATTTCGCCGTGGCGTGGATTTGTTCGGCCGTCTTGTTCATGACCATCTCACCGGCATCGTTCAATCCTTCGGTGACGAGCAAAACGGGAACAAACGGCTGGCCGGCATAGAGATCGAACATTTCCAGGCGCGCTTCAGAAATCGAATTCAGAATTGGCTTTCGATTTCCGGCGCGTTCACCGTTGTATGCTTTCAAGCCTGCTGCTGCAATGGCAGGATCAGGGGTATCGATCGAGAGGGGAAGCGAAATGTGTTCCTGGATCTTCCCGACAACTTCTGCCATGAGGCCCGGGGAGCGGGAGCCAACATTCACATCAATGTATGCTGCTCCTCTTTCAGACTGCGATCTGGCCAGATGAACGATGCCATCAATATTGTTTTCTTCAAATAGTGCGTGAGTGGATGGGACAGAGTCATTGATCGACTCACCGATGACGGTCAGGCCAGGGATACTCATTCGTTTGCCTCACGGATAGAGCATATCGAACTGGATCGAAGCCCGCTTCAGGAGAGACAACCAGCTTCTTCGCGTGGCATCTTTCAAGAGGCTTTCACTTCCGTTTGCCGGAGAGGATAGCAGAAGTGTCAAATAGAAAAACTGTGCACAATAGAAAACTACGACTGAAAGGGCCAAAATGCAACGAAGATCGGGTTCGGAGCTCGCTTGAAGGTCACCTTCATCAGTGTGTGTCGCGGATGAAGGTGACCTTCTGCCATCCTGTTTCACCGTTGTGTGTATTCGTCGACCGCGTCGAGAAGAAGCCTGCGGGTCGCCCGATATGTCGAAACATCCTTGCTGTACATGTCGAATCCCTGCAATACCTGCGCGATGATTTGCTGTGCCCTGGACGCATCGTGCGATTTCAACTGAGCGAGAAGCTCGTAGTCTTCCATCCCGATCCGGTGCGCTTCGAATCGGTGGCTGGAGAGGGGGCCTTCGTGGAGAGGATAGAGGATATGTGAATCACCGGCCGGAAGATACTGTCCTTCCATGTGAAACCGGACGAGTTCTTCAAAGGGCTTGGAGGTGTGGAAGTTTCCGCCCCAGTGCAGGAAGCCCTGAATGTCGAATTTCGAGCACGCCCAGCCAATGTAGACCTGACGGAGCCGCTCTTCGTCAAGCAGCCGGTTCAACCATGGGCCGCCCGGGGAAAGGCACGTGTACACCCATACCTTGTCGCCTGCGGCCTTGCGCTTTTCAAAAAACTCCTGGTTGGCCTGATACTCCTGAACCTGCGGGCACCACACATCGACGAGGCCGCTTACATTCATGGTCATCGTGGCTTCGAGAATCTTCATGTCGGGCTTCAGTCCCCGCAGGAGAGTTATGATCTCTCTGTACCGGGCGACGAAAGCATCTTCGGGTTCATCAAAGACCCCCTGCACCCAAGATCCTTCCCACCGGTTCTCTTTCATCATGGCGATAATCCGCTGAGTCATTTGCGTGAGCATGCGCTTGGCCTTCGCGGAGACTGCGTCGACGTCTTTTCCATCTGCCGTTGGCACAAAAAGGAGCATGTCCGTAGTCGTCCAATTCCGGCGCCCGAACATCGGAGCGCCGTGTATCGTCGTCAGTCCGGCATTGAGAAACACCCGGATGTAGCGCTCGAGGCGGTCACGGCGAAATTCAGAAACATTGCCGGCGCCGTCGATTTTGAAATAGTCGGGCCAGTTGAACCAAAAGGCGTTCTGCCTCCCCCGCGCCATCATTTTTGCGTACTTCGCGAGCATGGTCCAGAACGGTTCGCTCCACTTCTCCACACCATGCGCGCTGCAGATGTTGTCTATACTGTGCCAGTTGATGTAAGAAATGGTCGACCGGGTCACCGGTGGAGCTATCGCACGATGCACAACCACGGTGAATTCCAGCGACTCGGTCAGATCGCCAAACTCGATACTGATGCGATGAGTATACTCTCCAGGCGCAGAGGCCGAATCGATGGGAACCTCCATGCGAAGTGCCAGCGACACGGAGTCGGATGCAATGGGCGAGCTCACGGGCAGCAAAGGATCGTAGATCCGAAAAGGCGCTCTGCGAATGACGTAGGGATTTATCTTGCCGCTGTATTTTTCCGTGTTGCGGTCGAGTCCTGTGTTCTCTGCAACAGGAACGTCTATCATGCGGTACCACCGCACTCCCGGCGTCGGCTGGCCGTTCCTGCCCGACTCCGAGAACCTGATCCTCTCCGTGCCCTGAAGTCCCGTCATCATCACATGAACGCCAACGATGGTGTTCCGCGCCGTGTGTACCGTGAGGCGTTTCACCGGTTGGTTCAGTTTTGTGTCGGGGAAGAGCTCCAGGACCTCATCGATAAGCCCAATGACGGGCTTCGCCTGCAGCGGGGAGCGTCCAGGCAGATGAGCTGCGAAGACATAAGACGTCATCAAAGAGCTCATCGCCAGGAAAAAAGGGAAAATCGACGGACGGTTCATGATCCACCTCATGGCTGGATTCGTTTCTTCAGGGTATCAGGGAGTTCGGGCGCAGCTTCAGCTGCAGAAACAAGATGTGACTGCAAAAACACAAGATCGCGGCCGACGCGGCCCGCCATTCGACTGGCCGGTCTTCGCCAGCCGGGATACATCCGCGATCGACTTCGTGCTCCTGCGTAGTTATCAGCGCAAGAGGATCATATGCCTGGTTTCCAGGAATGATCCAGCCTGGCCGTCCCTACTTTCGGTCGGGACGTGGTCACGTCCTGCCCGGGGCACGACAGACAGGCGATAAAAGTAGATGCCGCTTGAGACATTGGCCGTCCAGGTTGAGCGGTGCCGGCCAGCTTCCTTCAATTCGTTCGCCAGCGTTGCGACCTCCCGACCGAGGACATCAAAGATCCGGAGCGACACGTTCGCGGCTCTCGGCAATTCGTACGTGATGGTCGTTGTCGGATTGAATGGATTCGGAAAGTTCTGTAGAAGTGTGATGGCGGAAGGTAAGACTCTCCTCCCATTCCCCTCTGAGTCTGTAATTGAGTTCGTTCCCAGATGTATGTACTTGGACTTTCGCATCTCTTCCCTGTACTTCCCGGCAACGTATTGGTTGTTTTGTATCCTTGCATCGCCCCAATTAGGATACGCCCCGGCAGGCCAGTGAGCGTTGATGTAGCCGAATCCCTTGATCTCTTTGTGAGCATCGATGAACTGCCAGAACTTCGCGAACCAGTTGTCCCAATCGTTCATACCATCATTTGCATCGTTGCTGATATTAATTCCTTTTGCCGAGGTCTCGCTCAAGAAAACAGGTTTCCCTTTTGCGCGCGCCAGTGAGAGGAATCGTTCTGATTTCCCCTTCCTTGTAATGCCTCCCCTGCTATAATCGGTCGCGCTCTGGTCAAAATGCTCCGCGTCAAAGACATCAAGTCCAAACCAATCGACATAACTATCTCCAGGAAACCAGCGGGCACCGCGCGCGTCGACGGAATCGAAATCGTTTGCTGCGTCAGGTTCGTAGCACCAGTTTACTGCGATAGAATCTCTCAATCCTCTCGCCCCAAACATATCAACAATTTTCCTGAACATGGTAACGTACAAATAGGGATGGTAACCGCCCCCATTCCACCCCGGACCAGTCCCGTTAAACTCTCCTCCGATACGGAGAAACATTCTCTTGCCATAGTTCCTCGACAACGTTATAACGCTGTCAATAATCCAATCGTATTGATTCGAAACGGCGATCACACTGTCGGTTGCAACGTCGCTTACGAAAAAGAGGCTCAGTTCGGGGACAAATCCGACCGAATCAGCCAAGTGGAAGAAATCCCTCAATCCTTGCAATGATTTGTCCGGTCCCCGCACACCTGGAATGGACATGAAGAATCCACGGATGGCCGGCTGGATCGTCGGATCGTTCAGCGCACCCAGGTAACCGGCAAGTGGATCACTGCCGCTCTCGTACGTCATCGTTTGCGCGCCATGATAAACTCTGCCGTCGTTCGGCTCGAGAAGGACCTGCCGCGCAAGGGCAAGATTCAAATTCAGCAGGAGGAGCAGTGGAAAGAGAAGCGATTTCCTCATCAGTCTATTCTCGTGAGTTTCCAACCGGACAACAATCGGCTTCCTCATTCAGGGCCTTGTCAAATTAGACAATTTGTTGAGCCATTGGCAAGCTCAAAGAACGAGACGCAATCTGCCTGTGGATCGACGCCCGGGAATGGGGCACACGCTGATCCCCGATGTCCGTCGTGGATTTTCCAAATCCAACAAAGAGACACACATCCGAAATGGGCTGAGAAAAGGGGATGGCCACCGTTGACCTGAGCACTACTTTTCTGTATCGTTGCAGTAGTCCAAGCGCTGGATTGGGTTTTGGTAGTCACAGAGAAGACTGAAAAGCGCAATACCGATAGATCATACGGGTGTGAGATGAAAATCCCGGAATTCATTCTTCTTAACACGGTTTGCATTGGCATTCTGTTTACACAAACACAACCGAAGGATGTTCAGGTCATTGACATCGCACAGATTGATAAGACCAGAATCTTGTCCGC
>DOWV01000324.1 GCA_003519375.1 Bacteroidota bacterium | reverse complement strand
GGAAGACTATCCGCGCATTGTGACCTACAACGCCAAGTGGATGGAAGGAACGCAGGAGTATAAAGGGACCGTGGGAATCTGTCCGGCACAGATTCCGGCAGAGGTCGAACGCCAGGCAAAAGAGATTGCTTTAAGGTGCTATCGCATCATGGGATGCCGCGATTACGCCCGTGTCGATATGCGACTTGACAAGAACAACAACCTGCATGTCATCGAGGTCAACCCCAATCCGGATATCAGCGATGATGCGGGATTCGCAAGGTCCGCGCGGGCATACGGGCTTTGCTTCGATGAAATCATCAATAAGATCGTTGAGTATGCACTCGAACGTACTCCGTAGTGAGTTCTATGCCGATTCGCCCGTTCCAGAACCAGGATCTTGAGCCCCTGATCGAAATTGTCAAAGCAACGGATGTCTTTCGTGATGAGGAGATAGCGGTAGCAAGGGAACTGATGGAGATCGTTGCCGAAGAGAATGATCAGAAAGACTATGTCATTGCTACCTACGTTGACGAGAACGACGTCCCGCGCGGGTACTACTGCATCGGCCAGACCCCGATGACGACCGCCACGTATGACTTGTATTGGATTGCTGTCGATCCGACGATGCATGGCAAAGGGGTCGGCAAAGAGCTGTTGCGCCACTGCGAAGATCACATCAGGCAGAGTGGTGGACGGCTCGTGATTGCAGAGACGTCGTCGTCCGCGAAGTACGACAAGACTCGTTCGTTCTACGTGCACAATCAGTACACCGAAGCATCACGGATAAAGCAGTACTATGCTCCGGATGATGATCTCGTGGTGTACATCAAATACCTCTAGGAGGGTCAACAACCCGTATGGAACTCTGGCAAGAGATGTTGCGACAGAGTGTGGACAGCGGAAAAGACCTGGTCGAACGGTTCGGCTTTGAGAAAGATCTGGCTGACCGGCTCAACAAGCTCTTTGATATTCGCGTCAACCCGTACTACCTCAGTCTCATCCGCCACCCGGGCGATCCAATCTGGCTCCAGTGCATTCCCGAGGCGATCGAGCTTGAAGACAAGAACGCACCCGAAGATCCGCTCAACGAGGAGGGGGACAGTCCGGTTCCGAGCATCACCCACCGATACCCGGACCGCGTGCTCTTCCTGGTTACGAGCCAGTGCTCGATGTACTGCCGGTTCTGCACAAGGAAACGGAAGGTCAGCGATTCCACGAAGATCAACTCAAAGTGGATCCAGGACGGCATCGATTACATCGCGGCGCATCCTGAGGTCCGGGATGTTGTCCTTTCGGGCGGCGATCCTCTCATGGTGACGGACTACGTGCTGGAGAGAATCCTGTCGAGCCTGCGCGCGATTCCGCATGTGGAGATCATTCGCCTTGGAACCAAGATGCCGTGCGTCTTGCCTCAGCGGATTACGCCAAAGCTTGTGAGGATGCTCAAAAAGTACCACCCCATTTATGTCAACACGCACTTCAACCATCCCTGGGAGTGCACGCCGGAGGCTGAAAAAGCCTGCGCGCTGCTGGCCGATGCCGGGTGTCCGGTCGGCAACCAGGCTGTGCTGATGAAGGGTGTGAACGATGACGCCGATGTGATGCTCGACCTGCACCGCAAGCTGCTCAAGATGCGCGTGCGTCCATATTACATCTACCAGGCGGACCTGACGAAGGGAACGAATCACTTCAGAACCCCTGTTCGCAAAGGTCTGGAGATCATGGATAAGCTGCGGGGCCATACCTCCGGCCTTGCCGTGCCGTACTATGTGATCGACGCCCCCGGAGGGGGAGGGAAGATACCTCTGCTCCCCCAGTACGTTTTGGGCCGCAACGGGAAAGATATCATCCTGCGGAATTTCAAGTACGAGATCTACACGTACCCCGATGTTGAGGAGGAGCAGCCGGAGCCTCAGCTCGTCGTCGAGACGAAGTACCGCCGCCGAAGAAGACTGACGGAGAAAAAAGTCGTCCCGAACGAGCCGGCGAAGCGGGAACTGGAGCCGGTCGGGAAGTAAGTCTGATGTTTGTCGTGTAAGCGGGCCGTCCCAAACGTCATAGCGCATTCGAAGGCTTCCTTCATCCGTGATTGTCCCAGGATGAAGGAAGCCTTCTGCCACCTTCGATTGCTTGCCTGCTCCTCGTTTCTTTCCTACATTTCAGCCGCCGCTTCATCACAGCAAAGTTATCGCATCCGAAATAGAACTCAAACCTGCTCAATACTATGGAGACGAATCCATGTCGACATTAGGACCGGAGAAAATCAAACTGATCCAGGAAGCTCTCAGGGAGGAACGTATCGATGGTTGGTTGCTCTACAACTTCCGCGGATCGAACGTTTTTGCGACGCGTATCATCAACCTTCCCGCCCATATTATGCAGACGCGCCGGTACTTCTACTTCATTCCGGCCGCGGGAACTCCGCAAAAGCTGCTCCACAATATAGAGCAGTGGAATCTCGACAGCGTCCCCGGTGACAAGACGCTCTACATCAGCTGGCAGTCGCTTCGCGAGGGGCTGAAACAGATCGTCGGCAGCGCGAAGAAAGTGGCGATGGAGTATTCTCCGCTGAACAACATCCCGTACGTCTCCAATGTCGACGGGGGAACGATTGAGCTCGTCCGGAATGCGGGACTGGAGGTGGTGTCCTCGGCGAACCTTGTTCAACGGTTCGAGGCATGCTGGGATGAGGAGCAGGCGCGCGACAATTTCGAGACGTCGGATCACCTCCGGCAGATCGTCGACGCCACATTCGCATTTATCAAACAGCGTATCACCTCACAAACTCCGACGACGGAATACGACGTGCAGCAGTTTATGCTTTCCGAATTCAAGCGGCGCGGAATTTATTCAGAAAGCGACCCGAACTGCTCGGTGAACGCGAACAGCGCCAATCCTCACTACGAACCGACCAAAGACATTCACAGTCCGCTGAACAAAGGAGATTTCATCCTCCTCGACCTCTGGGCAAAGAAAGACAAGCCTCGTTCGGTCTATGGTGATATCACCTGGACGGGATACATCGGCGAAACTGTGCCGGAGGAGTACACGAAGATTTTCGACATCGTCAAGGGCGGGAGAAATGCCGCTCTGAGGTTCGTACAGGAGTCCTTCAAGGCCGGCACAGAGATCTGCGGCTACCAGGTTGATGATGCCGCACGGAATTATTTCAAGGAGAAGGGCTACGAACAGTACTTTGTTCACCGGACCGGGCACAATATTGGGGAGGAGATTCACGGCAACGGTGCGAACATGGACAATCTTGAAACCCGGGACGAGCGGAAGATCATCCCGCAAACCTCTTTTTCCATTGAGCCCGGAATCTACCTGAGGGGGAAATTCGGTGTGAGATCTGAAATCGATGTGTATATCACGAAGTCGAAGGAGGTCGTTGTCACGGGTCTGCCGATGCAAGAGAAGGTGGTTGCGATCCTCGCGTGAACGCCGCGGGCGAAACTACTTCTGAACCCTGAGGAGATTGATGATGGCGAGGACGAAGAAGATGATGTTCGCCAGCCACGCGGTGAGGAGGGGATCGATATCGCCGTTGTAGCCGAAGACCTGGCTTGTTTTCATGAAGGCGAGGTAGATAAAGGTCACGGCAACGCAGACGCCAAAATCGATGGCGAGTCCGCCGCGGCGTTTGATCGAGGCGAATGGGACTCCAAAGAGAACGACGATGAAGCTGGCGAACGGAAACGCGATTTTGTTGTGGAAATCGACCAGCCATCGCGAAACGTCCTGCCCTGCTCCCTGCTGGTTTTTGATAAACTCCTTCAGGTCGGGATAATTCATTTCATCCGGTTTCCGCTGTTTCTTCTCGATATCGGCCGGTGTGATGCTGAGTCTCCCCAGGGGGAGGCGCTCGAACACCGTGAGGCGGTGCCCTTCCCCGTCGAACTCCCGGATCGAGCCGCTGATTAATTCCCAGCCTCTGTGGGCTGAGTCTCCCGACCCTGGACCTGCATCGCGCCACTCCATCTGCCTCGCATCATATCGGCGCCGCATCACCGTAAGGTTCGTGTCTGCAAATTCTTCCATGCTCACACGATGCCCCGTCCTGGTGCTGCTTTCGTAGTAACTGATCGAAATGAGCCGGGTCCGGCCGTCCTGGAAGAACAGGGGAAGTGTGCTGCCCGTGCTCTGTGATCGGTGGAGGTGGGCGCGCTCGATGGACGTCTTCTTCTGGTTGGCGTACGGCACGACCCAGCCGTTAAAGTAGATCGAAAGAACACTCACGAGCAAGGAGACTGCAAGGAAAGGGAGCAGAAATCTGTAGAGACTCAGTCCGCTGGACTTCATCGCCGGAAGCTCATTTTGATTCGAAAGACGCCCCACGACGAAAAGACATCCCAGGAGCATTGCCACGGGCGTCATGAGTTTGATGATCTCCGGCGTGAACGTGAGGTAGTAGAGCCCGATAACCTGGAGCGGTGTGTTGGCGTCAATGAAGTCGTCGAGTTTCTCCATCATATCGATGACGAGAAAGATGAGGAGAAACGTCAGGAGCCCGAAAAGAAAGGTCGCCAGAAACTGCCGGATGATATAACGGTCGAGGATTCTCAAGACTCCTCCTCCTCCTCCTCCTCCTCCTCCTCCTCCGAGCGCCAGTTCCGGGGAATGAAACGGCGCAATGAGCGCCAGTCGATGATGATGTTCTCCCGTGCGGACCTGATGGTGAGGTAGAGGCCCAGAATCCCAAGGATAATGTTCGCCATCCACATGCCGAACCAGGGATCAATCATTCCGCGATCTGCCAGCTTCTCTCCCCCGATGAGGCAGGCCCAGTAAAGCAGGAAGAAGCCGAGGCTGAGACTCGCCGCGGTGCCGAATGTGCCCCGCCGTGCCATGATACCCAGCGGCGCGCCGATAAGGACAAAGACAATGCATGCGAACGGTATCGAGTACTTCTTGTGGATTTCGACAGAATACTCATGGATGCGGCGCCCGAAGTACTCGGTGCGGGCTTGCTCGCCTTCCAGAAGGGAGGAGAGGGACGAGAATCGTACGCCGGCTGTTGTGCGGGGATCGAGTTGGATCTCCCCGATGCGTGCCGGCAAACGCACCGGATTGAACAAGGATCGCAGATCGTTCCGCATGGCCAGCTCAATATGGGCCCGGCTCGTGTCCTGGAGGGACTGCAGGCTGTCGACCATGGCGATCATGACCTGAGCGCTCAGCTCCCGATCGCCCCGCGAGAACGCTGATTCCTGTGAGCGCTGGAAATCAAATCCTTCCGCATTCATTGCAATGCGGTGCTTCTCAAAACGGATTTTCCGGTAGCGTTTATAGTCTTCTGTGCTGAGCTCGTGGATTTCACCGTCATAGAGATCCATGATGAGCTTCTCGAATCCGGGCGAAAAAGAAACTGTGCCGCGTTCGGCCGTCACCGTCGTCGTTACGGCGCTGTTGGTATAGTCGAAGATCGTCACTCCCTCGAGATCGTTCGTATTCTCAAACATTTTCCGGACCAGAATGCTGTATCCCTGGATTTCCCGGGGATCAGAGAACAGCCCTGGCATAAGAGAGAAGGTCGGTTTCTTCCTGTAGATGTCCGTCAGGAGCATTTTGGCGCGGTGGTTTGCATCCGGCAGGACCCTGTTGTTGAACAGGACGAGGAGGTAGCAGACCAGGATGGAAGAGAGAAAAACCGGCGTGATCATGCGATAGAGGCTCACGCCGCTCGCACGCATCGCCGTGATTTCGTTCCCGGAAGAAAGGTTCCCGAACGCCATGAGTGTGGCGACGAGGACGGCCATCGGCACTGCGAGCACGAGCATCCAGGCGAGGTTCATCACGATGAGTTCGGCAATGACGCCGGCGCTCAGCCCTTTTCCTGCCAGCTGATCCATCTTCTGCATGATGAATTGCAGCAGAAAGATGAACACGAGGACGAAGACGGAGAAGAGAAACGGTGTGAGGTGCCTCTGCAGGATATGGCGTGAGAGGATGGGCATGACATGGTGAATATACTGAGAATGCCTTGTGATAACAAGTCGGGTTGGTTCCCGGCCGCAGAACGTAACATTGTTGATTTGAGATTCCGCTTTGCGTATCTTACGCGCCGTTACTCTCTCCAAAAGAGAAAAGAATCGATCTCAGACGGTTCGATGAGCCTCAACGATCTTTCCAGCCTGCGCAAAGAATACTCCCGACACTCGCTCGACGAGGCCGATGTCGATCTCAACCCGTTCGCGCAATTCAACGTCTGGTTTCAGCATGCTCAGAACGCCGGTTTGCCTGAACCGAATGCCATGGCGCTCGCGACGGCAGCAATCGACGGGAAACCCTCGGCCCGGATGGTGCTTCTGAAAGGTTTTGACGAACGCGGATTTGTGTTCTTCACGAACTATGAGGGAAGAAAGTCGCTTGAGCTTCTCCAGAATTCTCATGCGGCTTTGTTGTTCTACTGGCCGGAGCTCGAACGTCAAGTTCGGATCGAAGGCGCGGTCGAGAAAACAACGCGAAAAGAGTCGGAGGAGTATTTTCAAACCCGGCCTCTCGAAAGCAAACTGAGTGCCTGGGCTTCGAGGCAGAGCAGCGTGATTCCGGGCAGGGGTATTCTGGAGCAGAAAATGGCCGATCTGAGGGAGAAGTATCGCGATCAGGAGATTCCGGCTCCTCCTTCGTGGGGTGGATACCGTGTCCAGCCTGCGGCCTTTGAATTCTGGCAGGGGCGGGCCAACCGGCTTCATGACAGAATCCGTTACACGCTGGAAGGCGGCGTGTGGACGATCGAGCGACTCTCGCCGTGACGTCGTCGCTGACGCGAGCGTGAGTGATGCGAACCGGCACCGTCGTTCCAAAAAACCTCGGGAGATTCAGTGGTTGATTTCCTCGGAATAGCTAGAATTCTTCTCCTTATCGCTACCGTTCTGGCGTTCTCCTACGCCGCCAGAAACGTGAAGAGCATTCTGCTGCCCGCCGTGGTGCTTGTGGGTGTAGGGTTTGCGCTCTTTCTCCTTGACCTCATTCTTCGGTCGTACTTCGGGGCCGGTTTCCTTTTCGAATCGGGGACGTCAGGACCCTCGTTGATTATTCCCCAGATCGCCGGATACATCGGTCAGATCATCGGAGTGATCCTGCTCCTTTACGGTTTCTACCATGTCAACAAGGTCCTGGTCGATGTGCAGGATCGCGGGCGGATTGACGAGGAACAGCGCCTCATGGGCACGGCACTCGCGAAGAGCGAGAAGCGGTACCGCGAGTTCTTCGAGGAGGATCTCTCCGGCAATTTTATTGCCACACCGGAAGGAAGCATCATTGCCTGCAATCCGGTCTTCGCCCGCATGTTCGGCTATGCGAGCGAGGCGGAAATACTCAACACCGATGTCTCGGTTCTCTTCGAAACCAAACGGGTGTTCGAGAATTTCCTGGAGCTCATCCGCCAGCACCGGCGGCTGAGCGAGTATCAGATGATCATGAAGCGCAAAGACGACCGCCGCATTTATGTACTTGCGAACATCACGGCTGAGTTCAACGATGAGGATGAGCTGGCTCAGATTCAGGGATTCATCCTCGATGAGACGGAGAGAGTCAAGGTCGAGGAAACGTTGCGCAATAGTGTCGAACAGTTCCGTCAGGTATTTGAGAAGGGCCCAGTCGGAATGATGCTTGTGACGCTCAACGGAGACATTATCAAGGTGAACAACGCATTTTGCTCCATGGTCGGCTATTCGGAGATGGAGCTCCGGAAGGCCACCATCGACGGCATTACGCACGCGGAGGATGTCGGAAAGGATGTTGAGCGGCAGGCAATGTTGCGGGCCGGAGAGATCACGAGTTACCGCACGGAGAAGCGATTCCTCACTCACGGAGGGGAGGTCATCTGGGGTTTTGTGACAGCATCGGTCGTGCGAGAGGCTGATGGAGCGGCCCTGTATGGCGTAAGAATCATCGAGGATATCACCGCCCGCAAGAGGGGAGAGGAGGAGTTGGAGAGATCGCTCTCTGTGCTTCGCGCCACGCTGGAAGCAACAACTGATGCCATTCTCGTCGTCGATGACAGCCGCCGGGTGTTGAACTATAATCAGCGGCTCGTCGGCATGTGGCATATCCCGCGCGAACTGCTCATCGAACTCAGTGAAAACTCCATCATCGACTATATCACGTCGCAGCTTGAGAACAGGGAAAGATTCGAAGAGACACTGACGTCCGCCTACACCAATCCGGACGTGGAGAACTATGAGGTGTTGAGGATTCTGGACGGGAGAGTCGTTGAGCTGTATGCGAGGCCGCAGAGAATCTCCGGGAAGACGCGGGGAAGGGTCTGGAGTTTTCGAGATGTTTCCGTGCGCGTCCATTCGGAAGAGGAACGGAAGGTTTCGGAGGAACGCTATCGCGAGCTATTCGAGGAATCGAAGGACGCGGTATTTATCAGCACTCCGGACGGGCACTTCATCGATATCAACTCTGCAGGGGTGGAATTGTTCGGGTACGGGGGCAAAGAGGAACTCCTGGCGATCAATATTGCGCGGGAACTGTATTCTGATCCCGCTGAACGCGAACGCACGAATGTGATCCTGGCGGAGAAGGGATATATCAAAGATCACCTGACACTCGCGAAACGCAAGGATGGCAGATCGCTCGTCATCCTTGAGACGACCACCGCCATGCGTGACCAGAACGGAAAAGTGGTAATGTACCGGGGAATCATGCGAGACATCACCGAGCAGCACCGTCTCGAGGAACAACTCCGGCAGGCGCAAAGGCTGGAAAGCGTTGGCACGCTTGCGGGAGGCGTCGCTCATGATTTCAACAACATTCTCTCCATCGCGCTCGGGTACCTGACACGGCTCGACCGTCCGGAAGATCATCCGGACGTTCGCGCCAGAACAATCGACTCGATCAGAAAAGCTCTTGGCCGGGGCGCTGGATTGGTCCAACAGCTCCTTACATTCGCCCGGAAGACCAGCGGGGCAGCTGAAGCTGTTGAGGTCAATGAGGTTGTTCGCGAGCTCTCCACACTGCTGGCAGAGACGTTTCCTGCTACGATACGCTTCGAGCTCGACCTCGCCAAAGACGTCCCGCTCCTGCTGGCCGATCAAAGCCAATTCCAGCAGGCTTTGATGAATCTGTGCATCAATTCCCGTGACGCGATGTCGGAGCCGGGCGGCGGGCGCGCATCGGGAGGGACGCTGAATATCGTCACTGCATCGGTGGCGGGGAAAGAGCTGCGGCGGCGATTCGCGGGTGCATCGGAAGACCGGTATGTCCTTGTCCGCGTAACCGATACCGGCATCGGCATGGATGAGACGACGAAAAGCAGAATCTTCGAGCCGTTCTTCACAACCAAGCCGCCTGGAAAAGGAACGGGTATCGGACTTTCCGTGGTTTACGGCATCGTCGACAGCCACCGGGGATTCATTGATGTCGAATCGAAACCCGGTCAAGGCGCAACCATATCGCTCTACTTCCCCGTGCTTCCCGTGCCGACCCCGGCAGCTCCGAGCAAAGAAGTGGTCGAACCGGAGCGCGGTACGGGCGAGGCCATCCTTCTGGTCGAAGACGAAGAAATGCTTCTCGATCTGCTGCAGGTGTTCCTCGAGGAGAATGGCTACAGGGTGCTCATTGCTCGGGACGGAATGGAAGCGGTCGAAATGTATGCGAAGCACGTAAAGGAAATCAGTGTTGTGCTGTCCGACATGGGGCTGCCGAAGCTTGGGGGCTGGGAGGCGTTCCGCCGGATGAAGGCCATCAATCCTGACGTGCGCTGCATTCTTGCAAGCGGATATTTCGACCCGGACCTTCGCGCTGACATGATCAAAGAGGGAGCGCTGGATTTTGTGCAAAAGCCGTACGTCCCGAATGTGATCCTGTCATATATCACCGCGGCAATTCGGTATTCGGGAAAAGGCCCGCTGAGGCTCTGATCGCCGGTGTGTGTCGGCCGTCAAATGATTCTTGCTATTGTTTGTGGTTTTGTTTATGTTTTTGTCAGTGTTCTAAGCAGCGCCCAGCACATCATCGCCCGGAGAGCTATCGACGAGTTCGCTACCATCCAATGCATTCAATTCTCGGGAAGTGATTCCTGATTTCGAGTACTGAGCGATTTCTAAGGGCGGCGTGAATCAAGGTAGCGTATCAAAAAGTCGAGAAACGTCCGGGCAGTGGCGACGGTCTGGAAAGGCTGCAGCAGGTATTTCGGTAGTCCTCCTGTGTTTCCTATCCTTCTGTACCTCCTTTCTTTACCCCGAAGAGAGCAAAAGACTCGATCTGAGCGCTGACGCGGCGGCGATCGATCGTGCGGATGAGCTCTTTGTACAAATCCAGGATACGACGAAGTCCCGTCGATCCGGGGTTGTCTCCCGCCGCGCCCGTGCCCTTGAGCGCAAGAAAAGCTCCATCGATACCACGGATATCACGAAAAATCCCGAGCGGATGCTCGAACTCATCCGTGCATTGCCGCGTGATTCCTCTGCGCGCCTCGAACATTTTGTACATGTGCGCAGCGACAAGCCGGCAGTGGATCCCCTTGACCCCCCGACGAGCCCGCTGTATCTCCTTGATCCGCATACCGTCCGGTCCCAGCACATCTTCGATCCCGCGCGACTTTCCTACCGGGTGAGGAAGGTCATTGGCGAGAACGATATCCGCGTTCCGCTGCAGTATTCGTTCGATGAATACCGCAAGCTTCGCCTCGATCGGCTGGTCAGGAAGAACTGGGAAGACCTTGCGCACTCCTACGAACTCGCCCTAGACAAGAAAAAGGGACTCGGGGACTTGTTCGGTCAGGTGACGAACATCGAGATACCGGTACCCAAAAACCCCCTTTTCAGCATCTTCGGTCCAAACATCATCCGGCTTCAGATCAACGGGGCTGTCGACATCCACGGCGCCTTCCGGAATACTCAATCTGACTTGTTCCAGAGCAACCCGCTTGCCCAAAGCCGCAGCGAACCGGATTTCAGTCAGGAAGTTCAGGTCAACGTCAAAGGCGAAATCGGCGACAAACTCAAGATCGACGCGGATTGGAATACGAACCGGACCTTCGAATACGAGAATCAGCTGAAGGTCCGCTACACGGGCTACGCGGACGACATCATCCAGAGCATTGAAGCGGGAAACGTCGCCCTGCCGACGAATTCGTCGTTCATCAGCAGCAGCTCAGCCCTTTTTGGTATCAAAGCCGGATTCCAGTTCGGTCCTTTGAAACTGACAACTGTTGCCTCGCAAAAGAAGGGGCAGGTCAAGCAGCTCTCCGTGTCGGGAGGCGGACGGCCTACGCCGTTTGAGAAGCGCGCGACAGATTACTCCCAGGATCACTACGTCGTTGACACGAGCTACATTGCCTTGTTCGATGACGCCTATTTGTTCATCCCTCCGAAGGTGAATAATTCCAAGCAGATCAGGGACATGGAGGTATGGGTGACCCGTATCGGCAATGAAGATCCAAACGAGCGCGATGCAGTAGCATTCATGGATCAACAACAGGTACTCGACACCCAGAAAGATCCTGTTGCGCGGCGATTGGAGTACGATATGGTGCCTGGCCAGGTTGAGGTGGGGCGTTTTGTACGATTGGATGTGGGAGTCGACTATTCGTACCACGAATATGCCGGGTATATCACGTTGAACAGGGCGCTCCAACCCGAGCAGGCGATCGCGGTTGCCTATTCGATACCTGATCCGTTCGATCCGAGAAAAGCTCTTGATATCGGCACCTTCGCATCGCGCGACACGGCAAGGTCCCAAAAACTCGTGTTGAAGCTCGTGCGTCCGCAGAAACTTGGCCCGCAGTACAAGACGGCATGGCGGATGATGCTCAAGAACTTCTACAATCTTGGAGGTCGCGGAATCAAGAAGGAGGGCTTTGAGCTTAAGATCTTTTACGAGGTTCCGGGAAGGGAGCCTCAGGACAACCTCGATGATATCAACTTGATCGAGTTGTTTGGACTTGACCGCTATGGTGAGCAGCAAGGCACGGGCCCGGACGGAAAGTTTGATTTTACCCCCATGCTCACAATTGACGAGAACAGGGGTGAACTGATTTTCCCGCGCACGGAGCCCTTCCGCGAAGGGATACGTCAGTATTTCCTCTCGAAAGGCCTCCCCGTTGCGAAAGCGGATTCGTTTACCTTCGGCGAAGTCTACGACACGACGTTCAACGGCGCATCGAACAGCGCCCGAAACAAGTTCCTCATTCGAGGGTCAACGTCCTCGGCGATGGCTTCCTCGTATCAGGTCGGCTTCAATATTGTTGAAGGCAGCGTTAAAGTTCTTGCGAACGGAAACCCGGCACAGTTGGGGGTCGATTACACGGTCGACTATGTGTCCGGTCAGGTGTCGGTCAAAAACCAGGCGCTGCTGGTGCCCGGCGTCAATCTTCAGATTCAGTACGAAGCGAACGATCTCCTTCAACTGGCATCAAAATCTCTCCTTGGTGCAAGGGGAGAAGTCGATGTGGGGAAGACCTCCTCGCTCGGCTTCACCGTGATGAACCTGAGCCAGCAATCGCTGAGCGACAAGATTCGTCTCGGCGAAGAGCCGATCAGCAATACGATCATGGGTTTTGACGGCGGAACGACGCTGAACCTTGATTTCCTGACCCGGGCTGTGAACTGGCTGCCGGGAGTGCAGACGAATTCGCCCTCGGCATTCACCGTCAAAGGCGAAGCGGCCTACATGTCACCCGATCCCAACACGCGCAAGAGCCCGATCTCCATCGACGGCGGATCGGCGGTGGCCTACGTGGATGATTTCGAAGGCGCGCGAAGGCCGATTCCGCTCGGTGTCAATTTCGGGGCATGGCGCGACGCGAGCCCGCCTGATTTCCTGCAAAATCTCGATGTGCCGACCAAGCTCAAGAACGACGAGAAAATGGAATACAAGGCGAAGATGGTCTGGTTCAATATCTCGCCCAGTGACGTGTCGGCAACTGAGATTTGGCCGAAGAAGAGTGTGCGCGCAGGTGAAGACCAGGTCACCGTCCTCAATCTCTGGTTCAGGCCGAATATTCGGGCGCCGTACAACTACTCGCTGGATCTGGGCGGGAAGCTCCTTGCCAATCCTCAAAAGGCGTGGTCGGGTATTCAGAGGCTGATCGGATCGACCACAACCAACCTGCTCGATGACAACATCAACTTCATTGAGCTGTGGGTGCATCTGGACAAAGTGCAGCCGACCGTGAAGCTCAACATTGACCTCGGCCTGATCAGTGAAGATGTCATCCCGAACGGAAAGCTCAACACGGAAGACGGACTGGACGGCGGATATCTCAACGGAATTCTTGCGGTGGAAGAAGACGTCGGTATCGATAGGATCGCCAATGATGCGGAGCGGACGGAGTATGCAGATTTTGTCGGTAAGTATCCACAGTACAACGATGATCCCTCGGGGGATGATTGGAAGCGCCCGGTTTCCAGCTCACTCAAGTGGACCGATTACGACGGACTGAACGGCACGGAGAACAACAGAGAAAGTGACGTTGGCCGCTATCCGGACAGTGAAGATTTGAACCGCAACAATGTGCTTGACCGGAGCAACAGTTACTTTGAGTACGAAATTCCTCTTGATACAGCGAGTCTGGAATTCCAGCAATACCTCGGCGGCAGCAATAACGGCTGGCATCAGATACGGATTCCGCTGAATGCATTCAAGCGCAAAGTCGGCGAGCCGTCATTTGGAACGGTCGAAGGGATTCGTGTCTGGCTGACCGGTGCACAGGAGGAAGTGCAACTTCGGATTGCGGAGTTCAACCTCATTGGCAACCAGTGGGAAGAGCTTGTGAAGAATGACACGACCTTCCGCATCGGAGTCGTCAACCTCGAGGATAATCCGGATTACAATTCCCCTTCTTCCCTGCCGCGGCAGCGCGATCCCAACCGCCCGGATCAGAATATCCTGCTGAATGAACAATCGCTCGATCTGATCGTCAACGGACTGAGAGACGGTGAATCCCGGCAGGCGATCAAGCGCTTCCCGACCCGGCCGCTCGACTTGTTCAGCTACGCCGCGATGAGAATGTTTGTCCACGGCGACGAACGGCTCGCCACGAGAGTTCATTATGTCGATACGACGAACTACGATCTGGAGATCTTTGTCCGGTTCGGATCGGATTCTCTGAACTACTACGAATATCGCGCTCCGCTGCAGCCGGGATGGGACGCCAACAACATCGACATCACCTTTGCCGAAATCACCGCTCTGAAGCTTGGACGAGACAGTGCCGGCGTGTTGAGCCAGAGGGTCCCCGTGCGCAATGGCCCGTCCGGAGCGACGTTCCGCGTCCGGGGGCAGCCCACGCTGACGAATATCAGATTGATCGTGGTTGGTGTTGAAAATCCCCCGAACAAGGGCTCGACGGTCGTAACGACCGACGTGTGGGTGAATGAACTGCGCTTGACGAACGTCGACAATACACCAGGGTGGGCGTATCGGTTTGACACATCTCTCAAGATAGCCGACATTGCCAGTGTGGCATTCAACATGACGCAGCGGGATCCGAGCTTCCACTCGCTTGAAGACCGCTTCGGATCGCGCAATCAGGACAGGAACTGGGCCATCTCCGCGTCGCTGGGCCTCGAACGGCTTCTGCCGCAAAGCTGGAATGGAACGAGCCTGGCCATTTCTTACTCGCGCGTCGAGGCAATGCAAAATCCCAAATATATGCCCGGTACGGATATCCTCGTCGATGAAGCTGTAAGCCGCACGGCGAATCTCGAGCGCCAACGTGGTACGTCCGAGAAAGAAACGCAGGCTCGGGCCGACTCTGTCCGACTCATCACACAATCGCTTAATGTCTCTGAGACGATCGCTTTGCCGAACATCAAGCTCAATGTTCCGATCGATTCCTGGCTCGTGACGGAAACAATCAACAAACTGTCGTTTTCGTATTCCTTGACGCGCTCTTCTCAACGAAGCCCCGTTACTTCTTCGTTCTCACAGTGGCAGTGGAACGCGCGGGTGGGGTATGGACTCCAATTCAGCGACAGGAACTACTTTTCCCCCTTCTCGATTTTCGGGAATTTCTTCCTGTTCAAACCCTGGAAGGATATGAAAATCTTCTTCACACCCCGGACATTCAACGTTTCAGCCACGCTGACACGCGGGCAGACGAGCGAGCAAGCGAGAAACCAGCTGGCGCCGAAACCGACCGTCCGCAGTTTCGCCGGCTCAAGGTCCATGAATTTCGCCTGGCAATTGAGTGACGGTGGTTTGGTGAACCTTGGAACGGACTACAGTCTTGATGTCTCGAGCACGCTGTTGGGGTTCGAGCAGGATGCTCTGGGCCGTCAACGTTCGTTCACGGAAATTCTCTCCAATATGCTCGGGAAGTCGAGGCTCGTTGACTTCGGAACGGACCTTACCTACGGCCAATCCGTGAATCTGAATCCCCGGCTTGTCGTTCCTCCGATTCTGAGTCTCGATAAATTCATAATCATCGGGGCCAGGTACTCGGCCCGCTACGATTGGGTGAACAATCTCCAGGCCGGCGAGCTCGGAAAGAGCGCGGGCAACACCGGCCTGTTGAGCGGCAATTTCGATGTCAATCTCAAAATGATCGGGAACGAAATATGGTCGCAGGCCCAGCCGCAGCGTGAGGTCGTGCCGGGCGACTCCGGGAAGTCCGGCCCCCCCGTGGATATGCTCCAAACGCTCGATCGTGTTTCGAGAATACTCTTCAAGATCCCGATCTTTGATTTCGAGAAGATCAGTCTTCAGTTCACTCAAAACTCAAGAAGCCAGAACAGCGGCATCGTCGGGCGTCCCGGGTTCGCGAATTTCTTCGGCCGCGTACCGTTCTTTCAGAACTCCCTGGTCGAGAACGGCCCCTCCATGCTGTACCAGCTCGGCCTGGCGTCCGACCCTCACGGGGAGGTGATCATGAAGACGATGGGAAAATTCCCGTTCTTCACCGGATACACGCTTCCCGGCCTCCGCGCCCCGAATGGAAACCTTGTCGATGTTTATTCCCAGACCAACCGCATCACCATGCGGACCAACCGTTCGCTCTGGGATGGTGCGAGCCTCGACCTGACCTGGAGCCTTGACTGGAGCTACAACTCCAACCGGACGCTTCTCTCGGACAGTCTTGGGTTCACGACTGTCAATAATACCGTCATCAGCGGGGATGTCGGCAGGTCGTATCTCTCGTTTCCGTCGTTCGCATTCTTCAAATTCCTGAAGACCAGCGTCGCGGAGGTGCAATTGCAATATGTCGCGATGCGCGACGACCCGAATGACCTCCGGACCGATGACGCCAAAATCGCCGAGGCCTTCGAGACCGGAATGGAAGCGCTCCCCTTCGGCAAGAAATTCCTGAGCAAGCTCATGCCGCGGCCCAACTGGACCTTCAGGTGGGACGGACTCGAGAAATTGCCGCTGATCAGCAGCTTTGCCACGAGAATCTCGATCGACCACCAATATACCTCCGGATTCAAGATGCGGTGGAGAATTGCACCAACAGGGGACGAGATCACCGAAAGCCAGCAGGTGACATACGGATTTGCACCTCTGATCGGAGTGAACATAACGTTCAAGCAGCTGATGAAAGGGAATTTCAGCACAAGCATCCGGTACGGTACCTCTACCAGCTATGATCTGACGCCGTCGAACCGCAATATTGTGCAGAATGATCTTACCGACATCAGCGTCAGCCTGGATTTCTCGCGGCAAGGATTCGAATTTCCGTTCTTTGGATTGTCGCTCTCAAACGATATTACGATCCGGATGACCTACGGATACGGCAAAAACTCCCGCCGCCTCTACGACCTGCAGGCGGAGGTTTTCCGCAAAGACGGCACGCCGCTCGAAGGATCGAGCCGCACCAGTTTTGAACCGCGCATACAGTACATCCTGAGCTCACGAGTCACCGCTTCGGTCTATTACAAGTACACGAGAATCAAGCCTGATGAAGGCGGATCGCGTATCCCCGGCTCGACCACAAACGAAGGAGGCCTGGATGTGCGTGTGGCGATCCAGCCGTAATCATCTTCAACATCCTCAGCCACAACAAAGGCACACCTGCTGACATTGTTCACGAGTTCTTAGTTCACTATTCGCTGAACATTTTACCGGAGGGTGCCATGAGTGTCACATCGAGCGTCAAAACGTGGGCAGTGTGTTTCGGTCTTTATTCCCTGGTCGGCGGTGTGGCCATCGCGGGAGCGGACAGCACAGCGAAGATTCAGTGTGTTGGATTTCCTGAACTGGCACTTGTTCATCGCTCGGAGCTACCGGATCGTTTGAGATCAATGCTGGACGATCTCATCAAGAATCGGGTCAAGTGGCAGAGAAATTGAACATCGCGCCGGCTCGATTGTGCAGGGAGGCCCGGTTCATTGATTCTGGGGCGTTTAATGGGTACCATCGAAAAGGATGAAAATGACGAAGAAAAGAATATTGTGGGTAGATGATGAAATCGACCTTCTCCGGGCGCACGTCCGCCTCCTGGAGGAGAAAGGCTACACAGTTGAAGTGGCTGCCAATGGTGAAGACGCCATCGAAATGGCGCGGGAGAAGGGCTACGACCTTGTGTTCCTCGACGAAATGATGCCCGGAATCGGCGGTTTGCAGACCTTGTCTAAAATGAAGGAAATGGCCCCGAACTTGCCCATCGTCATGGTGACAAAGAATGAGGCAGAAAGCCTGATGGAGGAGGCGATCGGTGGAAAGATCAGCGACTATCTGACGAAGCCCGTCAACCCGAGTCAGGTGTTGATGGCGTGCAAGAAGATCCTCGAGGCAAAGAAAATCGCAGGCGAGCATGTTTCGCGCGACTACTCCCAGGAATTCAGCCAGATCTCACTTTCCCTGATGAATCCGCTGTCGCACGAAGAGTGGTACGAACTTTATACAAAGCTGACCAACTGGGACATGGAGCTGGATGAGCACCCTGAGCTCGGCCTGCGGCAGACGTTGCTCGACCAGAAGCGCGAATGCAACGCCGAATTCGGCAAGTTCGTGGAAAAGAACTACCGTACATGGATCGAGCAGGGTCCGGAGGCTCCGATCCTCTCGACGAAGGTTGTCGAACATTTTGTGATCCCCGAGCTCGAGAAGAGCACTCCGGTCTTCCTCTTCATCATCGACTGCCTGCGCCTCGACCAGTGGATGGTCATGGAGCAGCTCCTGGCCGATTACTTCTCCATCGAACGCGCGTACCAATTCAGCATTCTCCCGACCGCCACGCCGTACTCCAGGAATGCCATCTTCAGCGGACTTTTTCCCATTGAGCTGGAACAGCGCTTTCCGGAGATCTGGAAGCCGGGAGAGGATGATGAGAACAGCAGAAACAGGGACGAGCATCAGCTCCTGGATAAGCTCCTCGAACGCAAGCGCATCACACTCAAACCGGAATCGAAGTATGTGAAAATTCTCGACGCGGAGTTCGGCCGCCAGGTCGAAGGAAATATTCTCTCTTACATGAAGTCGAAACTGACTGCGGTCGTTGTCAATTTTGTCGATATGCTGGCGCATGGACGGTCGGATTCTCCGCTTCTCAAGGAAATCGCCCCGGATGAAGCGGCTTACCGGTCGTTGACGCGTTCGTGGTTTCAGCATTCCTCTCTCTTCGGCATGCTCAAGTCGCTCGCGGCTCAGAAAGACGTAACGATCATTCTGACATCCGATCACGGGAGCGTCCGGTGCCTGAGGGGTTCGAAAGTGATCGGCGACCGGGAAGCTTCGACGAACCTCCGTTACAAATTCGGCCGCAACCTGCGTGTCGATGACCGCCAGGCCGTTTTTGTCAAGAATCCAAAAGACTACATGCTGCCCCGGGCCAGCGTCACGACGACGTATGTCCTCGCCAAAGAGGACTACTACTTTGTCTATCCGACAGATTATCACAAGTACCTCAACCAATACCGTGACAGCTTCCAGCATGGCGGTATTTCGATGGAAGAAATGATGCTCCCGGTCGTCAAACTCACACCAAAGCGTTAAACCGGCCGCAGATGCGCACAGAGCATACGACATCATCGGAAGAAGCGACGCGTGCGCTCGCGCGTTCGTTCGCTTTGCAGCTCAATCGCGGCGACGTCGTCGCGCTGCAGGGGGAGCTCGGTACCGGCAAAACCCGCTTCGTCAAAGGGATATGCGAAGCCTTCGAGGCAAGCCGGCATGTATCGAGCCCGAGCTTCGTTATTCTGAACCGGTACGAGGGCCGGGATCGGAGTCATCGTCCTCTCTACCTCTACCATCTGGACCTCTATCGTGTGAAATCTGTTGAGGAGATTTACGATCTGGGATTCGAGGAATTTGCATACGGCGACAATGTGACCCTCATCGAGTGGTCTGAACAGCTGGGCGGACTCTTGCCGTCAAGGCGCTTCGAAGTGCAATTGTCTTACGGTGATGCGGAGGACCAACGTCGGATTTCCATCGAGCTCGTGGAATCTCCCGCCCCGCCGGTAGAAGGGAAGTCAATTTAGAAGCAAGTGCAAAAGCTTCAGTTTTGCCGTGAGGAATGGACCTTTAGGGACGTGATAATTCTCGGCCTGGAAACTTCGACTGCTGTTTGCTCCGTCGGTCTCTACCGAACCGGTGTGGCTGAGCTTGAGCAGTCGATTCAGGAGTCGCATATTCATTCAGAAAAGCTGCTGACGCTTGTTCAGCAGGTAACGGGCACTGCGGGGATCACGCTGCATCAGCTCGATGCAATTGCCGTTTCGATAGGTCCGGGATCGTTCACAGGTCTGCGCATAGGTCTCAGCACGGCTAAGGGCATGGCTTTTGCCCTTGACAAACCGCTGGTTGCCGTACCAACGTTTGACGCTATTGCCGAGAGCGGGCGGCAATGGCACACGGCAGTAAAATCGTTGGTGGTCCTCGTCGATGCGAAGAAGGATGAATGGTTTGCGAGGGCGTACCGCATCGTCGATGGAGCTGCAGAGGCCGCGGGGCGTCTTGCCATCTCAGACCTCGGGGCGGTGGTTCGCAGCCTGACAAACGAGTCATCGACGCTGGTATTGACAGACAAAGTCAGTGAATTGCGGAAGATCGTCGGCGAGGCGGTTCAAGTGGAAGATGTGCATCCCTATTGTCGCGGCAGCGTTGTTGCCGCGCTGGGAGCGAAAAAGGCAGCGGCGGGCGAATTTGCAGGCGCAGCGGCGTTGGAACCTCTGTACCTCAAAGATTTTCTGGTCCGAACCCTTCCGGCATCAGCGTAATTTTGTTACATTCTCTCTGGAAGTCATCTCAAAAAACTCACGCCCGCCTGACCTTTGGCACTCTCTGAGGCGGGCAGGCAAAGGCGCGAAGTCCCGCTCTTGGATTCCGCCCCTAAGCGGGATTCGGAAGGCGAACCGCAAAGGGGAGAAACAATTACTCTTTTTGGCGACTTTGTTTACCCCGACATCCTGAGCGGCCCCGGGCGAGCGGAGCGAGTCGAGGGGGAGCCGAAGGATTGGTCGGGGCGACTTGGCGTGAGACCGTCTTTTCTCTTGAGAGTGTTTTTGAGATAGATTCTAGTCTTCTACAAGGAGATTCCTATGGCATGGTTCAGGCGTTCGAAAGAGAACATCTCGTCTGACGGGACGAAGAAGGACATTCCGGATGGTCAATGGACAAAGTGCGAAGGGTGCACGGAGATGATCCACCGGAGGCAGCTCGAGCAGAATTATTACACGTGCATGAAGTGCGGATACCATTTCCGGATCGGGAGCAAGGAGTACTTCGAGCTTCTCCTCGACGAAAAGTCATTCAAGGAGACCGACGCAAAGGTGCGGTCCGTCGATCCGCTGAATTTCGTCGACACCAAGAAATACAGCGATCGTCTCAAAGATACCATCCGCAAGAGCGGTCTCAACGATGCCGTTCGCACGGGGACGGGAAAGATCAACGGAATCTCTGTCGTCATCGCGTGCATGGATTTTTCATTCATCGGCGGCAGCATGGGTTCGGCGGTGGGGGAGAAGATCGCGCGTGCGATTGACCGCGCTATCGAGAAGCGTCAAGCGCTCATTATTATCTCCTCGAGCGGCGGAGCCCGCATGATGGAGGCTGCCTACTCTCTTATGCAGCTCGCGAAAACGAGCGCGAAGCTCGCGCAATTGTCCGATGCAGGTGTTCCCTATGTTTCTGTGATGACCGATCCCACGACCGGCGGCGTCACCGCCAGTTATGCAATGCTGGGTGATGTTCATATCGCGGAGCAGGGAGCTCTCATCGGCTTCGCCGGGCCAAGGGTCATCAAGCAAACGATCGGACGCGATCTTCCGAAAGGCTTTCAGCGGGCCGA
>DOWV01000095.1:3674-4190 GCA_003519375.1 Bacteroidota bacterium | reverse complement strand
ATCGTTCGCGATCGCAGCGCGGAGCCAAAACTGACAGAATGCCTCCGGATTTCCGTCGGCACACCGGAGCAGAACGATGCTCTCCTCACCGCATTGAGGACTCTTTCATGAAGAAGGTCGTCTTTCTTGACCGCGATGGAACGCTGATCGTCGAACCGCCGGATGAACAGATCGATTCTCTCGAGAAGCTCGAGCTTATCCCCGGTGTCATCGAAGGTCTGCGGCTGCTCACCGACCGCGGCTTTGAGCTCGTGATGGTAAGCAACCAGGATGCCCTCGGCAGCACGCTCTATCCACGCGAGAAGTTTGAAGAGCCGCAGAACAAGCTTCTGCGTGTTTTTCAAGGCGAAGGGATTTCGTTCGCCCAAATCTTCATTTGTCCCCACACACCGGCGGACAACTGCTCGTGCCGCAAGCCGAAAACCGGTCTCGTCGATCAGTATGGAAAGAGCAACAGTCTCGATCTCCGCCGCTCTTTTGTCGTCGGCGACAGGGAAACCGATGTGCAATTCGGCC
>DOWV01000095.1:2361-3355 GCA_003519375.1 Bacteroidota bacterium | reverse complement strand
GCGCAGCTTTCAAAGCACTCCCTTATCGACATCGACGTTGCCGTCCATGGCGACCTTCATGTCGATGAGCATCATACGGTTGAAGACACCGGGCTCGCACTCGGTCAGGCTCTCCGGCAGGCGCTCGGCGACAAGCGCGGCATTGAACGCTATGGATTTCTCCTTCCGATGGATGAATCGCTGGCGCAGGTGGCACTCGATCTGAGCGACCGGCCCTTCTTTTCGTTCACCGGCACGTTCGAGCGTGAGAGAGTCGGCGAGCTGCCGACAGAGCTTGTCGAAGATTTCTTCCGCGCGCTCGCAGACGGACTCCGGGCAGATCTCCACATTACCGTGACCGGCCGAAATGATCATCATAAAATAGAAGCCATCTTCAAATCCGTTGCCCGGGCGCTGAAACAGGCCGTGGCTCTGGATCCGCGGGCTCCGTCGCAGTTGCCCTCAACAAAGGGATCGTTATGATCGGCATTATCGATTACGGCGCCGGCAATGTGCGATCGGTCGGGAACGCCCTGGAGCGTCTCCAAACGCCGTTCTTCGTTTCCAGGAAAGCCTCCGAGCTCGACAGGGCTGAGAAGCTGATTCTTCCCGGCGTCGGAGAAGCTCAAAGCGCGATGAAATCGCTTGAGCGAAGCGGATTGGTTGATTGGCTTAAAACTGTGAAAGTTCCGTTTCTTGGGATTTGCATAGGGATGCAAATTCTGTTCGATCACTCTGATGAACGTGAGACGTCCTGTCTCGGGGTCGTCGCCGGCCGTGTGCAGCGATTTGACGCGGGCCAGGTGAAGATTCCCCATATGGGTTGGAACCGCGCAGCCATCAGGCAATCAAACCCGTTATTTCACAGTATCAGTGACGGTGAATATTTCTATTTCGTTCATTCCTTCCGTGCTCCTGTTGTGGCAGCGACACTTGCCGTCACAGAGTACGGGGGAGATTTTTCTGCAGCCGTTCGAAAAGACAACTATTTTGGCGTGCAATTTCATGCGGAAAA
>DOWV01000095.1:1566-2099 GCA_003519375.1 Bacteroidota bacterium | reverse complement strand
AAATGTGTGCGCCTCCGCCAGGGAGACTATGCGGAGCAGAAGGTCTATTCAGAGAATCCTGCAGATGTTGCGCGCTCGTTTCTCGACAGCGGACTCGACTTTCTTCATATCGTTGACCTTGAAGGAGCGAAAGCGGGAAAAATCGTCAACCGGAAGGCAATCGAGTCGATTCTCCGAATACCGCGAATTCAGGCTCATGTCGGCGGTGGTGTGAGGACTCGAGAGGACATTTCCTATCTTTTCATCGCCGGGGCGGCACGTGTCGTCGTCGGGAGCGTTGCTGTCAAGACGCCCCACATTGTGCAGGAGTGGCTTCGGGAATTCCGAAGCGAACGATTTGTGATCGCCGTTGATGTGCGGAAAGGAAGCGTGGCACATTCCGGATGGCTGCAGCAGGCAAACCTGACACCATCGACATTCATCGGATCGATGGCCGGATTCGGTATTTCCCATTTTCTCTGCACCGACATCGACCGCGACGGAATGCTCGAGGGACCGAATCCGGTGCTCTACTCGACACTGAAAGAGGAGTT
>DOWV01000095.1:365-1350 GCA_003519375.1 Bacteroidota bacterium | reverse complement strand
CTGTCGTCGGGAAAGCGCTGTATGAAGGACTCCTGAATCCATCTGAACTTGCGAGACTCTCACAGCCATGATTCCGCCATGTTGACGAAGCGCTTGATCCCCTGCCTGGATGTGCAAGACGGCCGCACCGTCAAGGGGACGAAATTTGTGAATCTCAGGGATGCCGGCGACCCGGTTGAGCTTGCCGCGCGCTACTCTGACGAAGGTGCCGACGAGCTTGTCCTTCTTGACATCAGTGCATCTCGTGACGGGCGTAAGACGTTTTTCTCGATCGTGGAACGCGTGGCGAAGGCGGTGCAAATCCCGTTTACCGTAGGCGGCGGAATCAGTACGACGGACGATGTTTCGCGCGCACTCGACGCGGGTGCTGACAAGGTTTCCCTGAACAGCGCCATTGTTGCTGATCCGGAGTTTCTGCAACGCGCTTCTGAAGCTGTCGGCTCGCAGTCGGTCGTTGCCGCGATTGACGCAAAGCGAGACGGGGCGGGATGGACCGTCTGGATCAAAGGGGGCTCCGAGGAATCGCCGCTCGATGCCATCGCGTGGGCACAGGAGGCCGTCCGGAGGGGAGCAGGCGAGCTTCTCGTGACATCCATGGATAGCGACGGGACAAAGACGGGATATGATCTTGATCTCCTCAGGGCAATTGCGCGATGCACAAGCGTTCCCCTCATCGCATCGGGCGGTGCGGGAACGCGCGAGCACATCAAAGACGCGATCGCCATCGGCGGCGCCGATGCCGTGCTGGCTGCGAGCATTTTTCACTACCAGCAAATCTCCATCGCAGACATCAAACAGTATCTTCATCAACACAACATACCGGTCAGGTTATGATTGACAAACTGAATTTCGGAAAGCTGAACGGCCTCGTTCCCGCGATCGTCCAGGACGCATCCTCGTCTCAGGTGCTCATGGTAGGATTCATGAACCGCGATGCCGTGGCCAGGACGATGGAGGAGCGCTTTGTGACATTCTGGAGCAGGAC
>DOWV01000095.1:0-132 GCA_003519375.1 Bacteroidota bacterium | reverse complement strand
CGGTTTGTCACACCGGCACATTCACTTGTTTCGGTGAAGAGAGACAAGGGCGCAATTCGTCGACAATAGACAAGCTCGAAGAGATCATTCGCGACCGTGCAGAGAGATTACCCGGTGAATCGTACACCGCGA
>DOWV01000105.1:13372-18471 GCA_003519375.1 Bacteroidota bacterium | reverse complement strand
GGTTTTGAAACCGCCGTCTATGAGGTGTTCCCAGTCGGTGAGGCTACTGAGCCGTTGATAGCTGGCGCGGTGTTCGATCTTGCAGGCAGAACCGGTGAGACTTGGACAGTCTCGTTGCACAGCGTTTCATCCGATGCCAAAATCCTGAATCCCTCGATACTCAAGACGCAGAGCTCCGCGTCCAGGCTTCTTCGGAGCGCCGTTGAAAGTCTGTCGAAAGCTCGTCCCGGGCCGATCGTGAAAGAGGGCACACTCATTGTTCCTCCCGCGGGCACCGGAGCGCTGGAACTGTCATTCACCGTCGCCGAAAACGCGACCGAAGGGCTCATGGCGGTCCTGCTTGCCCAAAGCGGAACAGGGAAGAAAATCGCTTTGAACGTCACGGCACAACTGGATGGACTCACGGTTCCGGTTTCGACGGAATACCAGGAGGGGAAATCGCAGTGGTACAAAGTGCCGGTGACACCGGGAAAGCACACCCTGAGGCTCTTTGCGGCACCAGCGAAGGATAGTCTGAGCTGGAAAGGAAAAGCCACAGTTTGGTGCATCGCACGCCAGAAGCAGGATTCGAAGCTCGTTGAACTCCCGCTCAAGCAGGCGCCTTTCGAGCGGCTGCTTCCACCCGCCGTGTGGCCTGCCGGTGAGGTGAGAAGGAATGTCAGGATCGGCGAAGTGCAGCTCACTGTCCAAAGAGGAACATGAACGGAACGTCGGACTCGGATCAAAGAAAAGAGGCCTTGCTGGGGCTGTCGCATGAACTGGGTCGTCCAGACAGGGGATGGGCAATTCTGGGTGAGGGAAATACGTCTGCGAGGATTGACAGGGACAGATTCATTGTCAAAGCCAGCGGAAGTAATCTCGGCGGCATGCGGCCGGAGGACATGGTAGAATGCCGGGTGACTCCTTTGTTCGAGGTGCTGGGTCGTCGGTCGGCAACAGATGAGCAAATCGACGCTGCGCTCTACGAAAGCCGGGTTGACACCGGAGACAAGAAACCCTCGGTCGAAGCTCTTTTCCATGCGTACTTGCTGAGTCTTCCCGGTGTCGAGTTCGTCGGGCACACGCATGCGACGGCGGTGAACAAGATCCTTTGCTCTTCACGTGCCGGGCAGTTTGCAGCACACAGGATCTTTCCGGATGAGGTCGTTTGTTGCGGGAGTGAATCGTTGTACATTCCGTATGTCGACCCCGGGCTGAAACTGGCACAATCAATAAAACGCAGTATCGTATCCTTCCATAAACGGAAAAAAAACTATCCTCGGGTCATTTTGCTGCAGAGTCATGGAATCATCACACTCGGCCGGACCACCCAGGCCGTGCTTGCCTCCATGATGATGGCTGATAAAGCCGCCACCATCTGGCTCGGAGCGTCCGCTCTCGGCGGACCGGTGTTCATGCCCCGGAAGCAGGTCGAACGAATAGCGCACAGACTTGATGAAGAGGTTCGGCGGCGCGAGATGAAAATCTGAGGAGCAGAGGAGTATTTCTTGAGCACACACAAGACATTTCGGTTTGTCAACTATTGTTGGGATGATGCGGCAGCGCAGAAGCTCGATCCCGTGGGATCTCTCATCTATCGTTCGAATCTTCTCGGCTCCGATCAGCGGATTACGAACACCGGCGGCGGCAACACGTCGGCCAAAGTCAGCGAATTCGATCCGCTGAGCGCACAATCGGTCGATGTACTCTGGGTGAAAGGCTCCGGAGGCGATCTGAGGACGTCGACGAAAGAAAATTTCGCCTCGCTGTACCAGGAAAAACTTGTCGCTTTGCAGCCGAGGTATCTGAAAACGGACAAGAAGGGCGCCAAGTCGGATATCGAAGATGCGATGGTGGGGATGTACCCGCATTGCACGTTCAATCTCAACCCGCGGGCGGCCTCAATTGATACGCCGCTCCATTCGTTCATTCCGTACAAGCACGTCGATCACATGCACCCGAATGCCGCGATCGCCGTTGCCGCTTCGAAAAACGCTCAGACACTGACGAAGGAGATATTCGGCGACGATGTCATCTGGACAGGCTGGCAGCGTCCGGGATTCGACCTCGGGATGAAACTCCAGGACCTGTGCCGAAAGAATCCGAATGCCAGGGGAATTCTCCTCGGCCAGCATGGCATCATCAACTGGGCAAACGACAGCAAGGCGTGCTACGATCTGACGCTCGATCTGATAGAACGGGCGGCACAATTCATCGCTGCACGCGACAAGGGGGAGAAGACGTTCGGCGGACAGCGTTGCAAGAGCCTCGCACCTGAGGCGCGGCGCGCGGCCCTTGTCCAGATCCTTCCGTGGCTGCGCGGGCAGGTAAGCCAGCAGAAGCGATTCATCGCCACAATTCAGGACGACGACACGATGCTCCGTTTTGTCAACAGTGTCGATGCGCCAAGACTGGCGGAGCTGGGGACATCGTGCCCCGATCACTTCCTGCGGACGAAAATTAAGCCGCTCTACGTCGAATGGGATCCCTCGGGTGAGACGGTGGAAGTGCTGAAAAGAAAACTGACAGACGGCCTTGCCCGGTACCGCCAGGATTACGCCAGCTACTACAATCGCTGCAAGCACTCCGATTCTCCGGCGATGCGCGATCCCAACCCGACTGTCATTCTTATTCCGGGACTGGGGATGATCGCGTGGGGAAAGGACAAGAGCGAATCGCGTGTGACTGCAGAATTCTACAATTGTGCGGTGGAAGTGATGCAGGGTGCCGAGGCGATGGATGAGTATATTCCGCTCCCCCAGCAGGAAGCGTTTGACATCGAGTACTGGCCCCTTGAAGAAGCAAAGCTGAAGCGCATGCCTCCCGAAAAAGAGCTCGCCCGCCAGATTGTCGCCGTGATCGGCGCCGGCAGCGGCATCGGAAGGGAGATCGCTCATCGGGTGGTGAAAGAGGGCGCCCATGTCGTGTGCGCTGATCTCAACGTCGACGCAGCGAAGGTTACAGCGAAAGAAATCACGGACAAATTCGGCCTCGGCATCGGCGTCGCCGGCACGGGAATCTCGAATTGCGGACCTTCGATCGGCCTGACCGCCGACAGCACCAATCGTGCGACGATGAAGCAGATGTTCGAGGATGTCGTCCTCGCCTATGGCGGCATTGATGGCGTCGTCGTGACTGCGGGGGTGTTTGTGCCGCCGGATATCTCGGGGCATATACCCGATGAGAAATGGGCCCAGACGTTTGCTGTGAACGTCATCGGCGCTTATCTTGTCGCCGACGAAGCAGGGAAGATCTGGAAGGAGCAGGGCCTCCGCGGTTCGTTCATTCTTACCACCAGTGTCAATGCTATCGTGCCCAAGAGGGGAAGCCTGGCATATGACACGAGCAAGGCGGCTGCGAACCACCTCGTACGCGAGCTTGCCATGGAACTTTCTCCGCTCGTGAGAGTAAACGGCATCGCACCGGCAACGGTGGTGGAAGGGAGCGCGATGTTCCCGCGAGACCGGGTCATCTCCTCGCTGGCGAAATACAAGATTGTTTTCTCCGATCAGGAGACAGATGAAGTGCTCCGCCAACGGCTTGCCCAGTTCTA
Source organism: Bacteroidota bacterium (assembly GCA_003519375.1). Lineage (GTDB taxonomy): Bacteria > Bacteroidota > Ignavibacteria > UBA10030 > UBA10030 > UBA9647. The sequence continues at coordinate 14,939 of DOWV01000105.1, read as the reverse complement.
CGCTGAACGAACGCTTACGAGGCAAGCGATAACTCCTGCTGATCAGGCAGAGGCAGTGTTCCTGCTTCTTTCGGACCGCCTTGCCAAGACGACGGGACAGATACTGAACATCGACGGCGGATTGCAGGAAGCGTTTCTGCGATAGGGCGGATTGACCTGGATGTTGGTCGACCTGCCCGCCTCTTCAGTTCTATGAGGTAGGCGGGAATGATATTTCGACCTCACAGCTCTCTCTACGACACAGGCCTAAGGTGTGACAGATGGGTTTAGCTCGTAACGCGTTGTTATGGATCTCGGAGAACCGCAAGCTTCGTGAAGCGCTCCCGAAGTATAGGTTTATTCGGCGGGCAGTGTCGCGCTTCATGCCCGGGGAAAACCTTGAAGATGCGATCGCAGGAGCGAGCCGGCTGAAGCAGCAGGCGATTCAGACCGTCTTCACCCACCTGGGTGAAAACGTCTCTGATGCAGCGGAGGCCAGGAAGGTGGCAGCGGACTATGTGGAGATGCTGAAGCAGATCCAGAAGTCCGGCCTCGATACCCACGTCTCGGTCAAGTTGACGCATCTCGGTCTTGATCTCGATGAATCGCTCTGCCTCGAAAACCTCCGCACGATCGTCACTGAGGCCGAGGCGAGGAAAACCATGGTGTGGATCGATATGGAGCAGAGTGCCTATGTCGATCGGACGCTTGCAATGTTCCGACTTGTCCGGGCAGACCACCGCGATGTCGGTCTCTGCCTCCAGGCGTATCTCTTCCGAGCCGAGAAGGATCTGAACGACCTTCTCCCGCTCGCTCCCGCAATCCGGTTTGTCAAAGGCGCATACAAAGAGCCGGCGACGATCGCCTACGCGAAGAAGTCTGATGTCGACGCCAATTTCTTCAAATTGTCGAAAACGATGCTGGGTCAATCCTCCAGCGGTGCCCGCCTGGTGGTCGGAACGCACGACATGAAACTCATCCGTTCCATCCAGGACGAAGCCGGACGTATCGGCATCTCGAAAGAAAACTATGAATTTCACCTGCTCTACGGCATCCAGGTCCGGGAGCAGCAGCGGCTCGCCAGTGAAGGTTTTCGCGTGCGCGTCCTGATCAGTTACGGAACCTTCTGGTTTCCATGGTATGTGCGCCGATTGGCTGAGCGGCCTGCCAACGTCTGGTTTGTCGCCCGCAAATTGTTTTCATCCTGAACGTTTGGGAAGGATCTATCATGAAGATGAAACACATGGTGTTGGCTCTTGTCAGTGCAATTTTCTTCCTGGGCATCACAGCCGCTCAACCCAAACTCAAGGTCGCTGTTATCCCGAAGGGGACGACGCATATTTTCTGGAAGGCGGTTGAGGCAGGGGCCCGCGAAGCCGGGAAAGAGCTGGGAGTCGAGATCGTGTGGAAAGGTCCGATGAAAGAAAACGACCGGGCTCAACAGATCTCTATCGTGGAACAGTTCGTCACGGAAGGGATATCAGGCATCGTTCTGGCCCCCCTTGATAACACGGCGCTTCAGAGGCCGGTCGCGGCTGCCGCCCGGAAGAAAATCCCGGTCGTCATTTTCGACAGCGGATTGAAAGGG
>DOWV01000105.1:0-13265 GCA_003519375.1 Bacteroidota bacterium | reverse complement strand
AGCCTGGCAAGGATTTTGTCAGCTTCGTGGCAACCGATAACACAAAGGGGGGAATCATCGGGGGCGAACACTTGGGCAAACTTCTCGGAGGAAAGGGGAAGGTGGTACTACTCCGGTATCAGGTTGGCTCCGCCAGCACGATGGAGCGCGAAGAGGGATTCCTGCAGGCGATTGCGAGGAATTCCGGACTGATGCTCACTGTCAGCAACCGGCACGCGGGGGCGACCGCGGGGGAAGCGAAGACTTCTGCCATGAATATCGTCGACAAGTTGAGGGAGGCGAACGGCATTTTCTGTCCGAACGAATCTTCGACATTCGGCATGCTCCTTGCTCTCCGTCAAAGCAACCTCGCCGGAAAGGTGCGCTTCGTCGGATTCGATACCTCGCCTCCGTTGATCGAGGCGCTGCAAAAAGGGGAAATCGACGCCCTCGTGGCCCAGGACCCGATGCGAATGGGATATGAAGGTGTCAAGACGCTGGTCGCACACATTCAGGGCAAGCCAACGCAGAAGGTTCTCGATACGGGGGTTCGCCTGATCACTAGGGAGAACATGAAAACACCTGAAATAAAGAAGCTCCTTTCGACACAACAGTAAACGCAGCCTATCTCAAAAACCTCTTGGCGATCCTTTGCGGTCTTCCTTGCCCCGAAGTTCTCTTTCGGGGGCGGTTAAAATCTAACCGCAAAGGGCGCGAAGAAGCGCAAAGGAAATCTTGGCACGAAACTTATAAAATGTGTTCTTGAGACGGTTTCAGGACCTTCACGCCACAGTAAGAGAGGAGAGGCTTCAGTGAAAACACTTGCACGATTCACGACGGTGCTCGCCATGACAACTCAATTGGTTTCTGCACAAGGGAAAGCCCCCGGATTCGCGGACGATGTCGCGTTCCTTCGCAAGTATGTCGATGTCATAGTTTTGACAGACAAGAACTCCTCAGCGCAGGTTGCCGTGATTCCGGCATATCAGTGCCGTGTGATGACGAGCAGTGCTTCCGGACCGGATGGCCTGAGTTATGGATGGGTAAACAGAGATCTCATCGCCTCCGGAAAGACACAGCCGCACATTAATGTCTACGGGGGCGAAGACCGGTTCTGGATCGGTCCCGAGGGCGGTCAGTTCTCCGTGTTCTTCAAAAAAGGTGATGCCTTCGACCTCGAACATTGGCAAACCCCTGCTTCGATTGATACCCAGCCGTTCGAGATTGTGAGCCAATCGCAGGACAAGGTCGTCTGCAAGCGAACGATGGAGCTGACAAACTACTCTGGCACAAAATTCAATCTTGAAGTCACGCGGGAAATCAGGCTGCTCGACAACAAGGCCATCGAGAAACGGCTTGGTGCGCCTCTCAAAGGGAGCGTGAAGGCCGTAGGATTCGAATCGATGAACTCAGTCAAGAATACCGGTGACGGTGGATGGACCAAGCAGGGTGGATTGCTTTCGATTTGGATTCTCGGGATGTTTAATGCTTCCCCCTCAACGACGATCGCGATTCCCTATGCAAAGGGTGATGAAGCCACACGCGGACCGGTTGTGAATGACGCGTATTTCGGAAAAGTGCCCGCGGATCGGCTCGTGGTCAAAGACGGAATACTCTACTTCGCGGCGGACGCAAATTATCGGAGCAAGATCGGACTCTCGCCGCGGCGCGCAAAGCCCCAGCTGGGGAGTTATGATGCGGTGAATGGCGTGCTGACACTGGTTCAATACACCCTCCCAAAGGGGGCAGAAGATTACGTGAACTCCATGTGGGAGATCCAGAAGGAACCGTTCGGCGGCGACGTCGTCAACAGTTACAACGATGGCCCTCCGAAGGCCGGCGCTGCGCAACTTGGGCGTTTCTATGAACTCGAGACATCTTCTCCCGCTCTTGCTCTCAAGCCGAGGCAGGCGGGCACGCACTTAAGCCGCACCATCCATCTTCAGGGTCCGGCCGCTGAACTTGATGCCATCGCACGGGCGACACTTGGGGTCGGCATCGATCAAATCAAGAACGGACTGACAAAGTAGGCCCGGGCCCGGCTGATGTCATTCACTACCTCCCCTACATCAATGAATACCTGGCTCAAAAGGCTCGGACCGGTTCTGGGTCTGTTCTTCGTCGTCGCGCTCTTTTCTGTTCTGGCTCCGGAGAAGTTCGCGACAGGCGGCAATCTGCAACTCATTCTTCTGCAAACCGCTGTCGTCGGAACCGCGGCTCTTGGCATGACCATGGTCATCATCAGCGGCGGCATCGACCTCTCTGTCGGATCCGTTATCGCGCTCACGACTGTTGTTGTCGCTCTTCTCCTCAAGAGCGGCTTCTCTCCGATTCCTGCCGCCATGGGCGGTGTCGTCGTCGGCATGGTCTGCGGTTCCATCATCGGCACCTTTGTCACGCAGGTGAAACTCAATCCGTTTATCGTCACGCTCGGAATGTGGGGTGCCCTGCGCGGCTCGGCAAAGGGCCTGGCCAATGAGCAGATGATTGTTCCGCCCGATTCCTGGCTCACGAAACTCCTCAATACGCTCACGGACGAGCAGGGATGGATGTTGCTGCCGCCGGGAGTCTGGATGATGCTTGTCCTCGCCGTGCTCATTGCCGTTGTGCTGAAGTACACAAGAGCCGGGCGGTATATGTTCGCCGTCGGTTCGAATGAGACCGCGGCACGCATCTGCGGCGTGCCTGTCGAGCGCACGAAGATGTCGGTCTACATGCTCGGTTCCGGATTCGCGGCACTCGCCGGGATTCTTCAGTTCTCGTATCTGACCGTCGGAGATCCCACAACGGCAGCAGGAATGGAGCTTGATATCATCGCTGCCGTGGTTATCGGGGGTGGAAGCCTGGCGGGAGGTGAGGGATCGATCCTCGGAACTCTCGTTGGAGCTCTCATCATGACGAGCGTTGGAAACGGCTGCACGAAAATGGAGTTCCCAAACTGGGTTCAGGAAATTGTGGCGGGAGGCATTATTGTCATCGCAGTTGCTCTCGACCGGTTCAGGCACAGGAAAAGATACTAGGAGGAGCCGGGACACTGGTTTTTCCTGCCACTAAGGCACAAAGACACGGACGACATGAAGTCCGACACCATATTCGAAAAGAACTGGAACGTGCCAAAGCAAAATCACTTTGTGACTTAGTGTCTTTGTGGCGCATCTTTCTTTCTGCAGTCAGCTGAGGACAGCGCCCCGTACTCACACTCTCGTTCTCTGAGCGCTGCAGGTCCAACTTTTCCTTATCTACCCATTCTACTCACGACAATTGAGATGCCTATCATGAAAGCAATCAGATTCCTATTACCTGTCATTGGTTTGTGCCTGGCAGTATCACCTGACAGCACGCTCTTGTCAATGCAGAAAAATGAACCCGCGATAGCAGTCATTCCCAAGCCACTGTCCATGAAGAAGGAGAGCGGCACGTTCAACGTTTCCCGCACCACTGTTGTGGCTGTCGACGAGGGAGTGCCCGAGCTCAGGCGGCTTGCGGATGATCTTTCCCTTCGTCTGCGCACGGCAACTGGATTCCCGGTCCCTGTCGTCAGCAAGAGTGGATCGAATGCCATCCGCCTCGCCATCGTTTCCGACAGCGAGCTTGGCGATGAGGGATACCGGCTCTCGGTTTCGAAGAAGGCCGTCGTCATCGAAGCCGGCAAGCCTGCAGGCGTGTTCTATGGTGTCCAGACGCTTCTGCAGCTTCTCCCGCCGGATGTGGAGAAAAGCGCGGTTACCGCTGGACCAACCTGGTCGATACCGTGTGTTCGCATCGAGGACAAGCCCCGCTTTCCATGGCGGGGAATGCACCTCGATGTCGGTCGGCACTTCTTCTCCAAGGATTCCGTGAAGCGGTACATCGATATGATGGCCTCGTACAAAATGAATACATTTCACTGGCATCTGACGGAAGATCAGGGGTGGAGGATCGAAATAAAGAAGTATCCGCGCCTCACGTCGGTCAGTGCGTGGCGCCGGGAATCAAATGGGGACGGAATTCCTCACGGCGGATTTTATTCGCGGGACGAGGTGCGCGAAGTCGTGCAGTATGCCAAAGACCGGTTCATCACGGTTGTTCCGGAGATCGAAATGCCCGGCCATTCTCAGGCCGCTCTTGCGGGTTACCCTGAGCTTTCGTGCTCCGGTGGTCCGTTCAAAGTCGGAACTGATTGGGGCGTCATCAATGATGTCTTCTGTGCCGGGAACGAGAAGACGTTCAAGTTTCTTGAAGATGTGATCGACGAAGTCACCGGACTCTTTCCGGGCGCCTTCTTGCATATAGGAGGCGATGAATGTCCGAAACTCCGATGGAGCAACTGCAAGCGATGTCAGGACCGGATTGCTGGGCTCGGACTGAAAAATGAAGATGAGCTGCAGAGTTACTTCATCAAGCGGATCGAAGGTATGCTGAATGCGAGGGGGAAGCGACTTGTAGGGTGGGATGAGATTCTTGAGGGCGGCCTTGCTCCTAATGCCACCGTCATGTCATGGCGCGGAATCAAGGGAGGCATCGAGGCTGCAAAATCCGGCCACGATGTGGTGATGACGCCGACGTCCTACTGCTACTTTGATTACTACCAGGGAGCAGTCGGAGAACCGGCGGCGATGGGCGGATTCCTTCCGATCGACAGCGTCTACGCCTACGAACCAGTGCCGGATGTGCTCACCGCTGAGGAGGCACACCACATCCTCGGAGCGCAGGGAAATGTATGGACCGAATGGATTCCGGACTACCGCCATGCAGAATATATGGCGACAACCAGGATGATGGCGTTAAGCGAAGTCGTCTGGTCTGCGAAATCGCGGCGGAATTTCGAAGATTTTCTCCGGCGGATTATTCCTCACTACCAGAGGCTTTCGAATCGTGACATCAATTATCGCGTGCCGACTCCGCTTGGCGTCGGAGGCCGCAAGATCATACTTCGCGACACCGTCGCAGCCATCACGAGTCCGGTGCCCGGCGCAACAATCTATTATACACTCGACGGCTCTGATCCCACGCCGGGATCGGCCATATACTCATCGCCCATCGCCATTAACGGAGATCGGGTGCTGAAGGCCTCACTGCAATTCCCGGGCTCCAGGATGAGCAACCCTATCACCACGGCGTTCCTGACCGTTGATCCAGCCTTGAACGGCCTGCGCTTTGAGTACTTTGAAGGAGGATGGGACTTTCTCCCCGATCTGAGGATCATCACGCCTGTGAAGACAGGGGTGACGTACGACATCGGTCTCGGAGGGGTTCCTACACGAGGAAGAAACTACGGCCTTGTCTTCAAGGGAACCATGACTCTTCCTGCTGATGGAGAGTACACGTTCTTCCTCCTGTCAGACGATGGAAGCAAGCTCTTCATCGACGGCAAGGAGTTCATCAACAACGACGGCCTCCACGGTTCTGTCGAGGTCAGCAGCAAGGCGAGCTTTGCCCGCGGGATGCATTCCATCGAAGTCCGGTATTTCCAGCGCGGCGGCGGCCAGGACCTGGGCATCTCCATCGAAGGCCCGGGGTTCGCCAAACAACTTCTTCCACCTCGATTGCTGTCTCTTCAGTAGAAAGGTGACGATGACGAAGGGAATGATGCGAGGAACTCCGGGGCGCCGGCTCGTCCTGGGGGTGGCGATCCTTTCTCTGGTGCCGATCTCCGCGTTCTCACAAAGGACCCTCACGCCGCTCGTTAATCCGTTTGTCGGCACGGCCAGGAATGGACATACGTACCCCGGTGCCACTGTTCCGTTCGGCATGGTTCAACTCAGTCCCGACACGCGCACGGACGGATGGGATGCGTGTTCGGGATATCACTATTCCGACTCTACGATCCTAGGTTTCAGTCACACCCATCTGAGCGGGACAGGCGTTGCTGATTATGGTGACATTCTGGTGATGCCGACCGTCGGAACTCTCGGGCTCAGCCGGGAGAATCCATCGAAGGGTGGGCGGGGTTCCTGGTCGCGATTCCGGCACTCGGACGAATCAGCGAGCCCGGGTTACTACAAGGTTCGGCTGCCGGACTATGAGGTTTCTGCTGAGCTCACCGCGACGACGCGGGTTGGTGTTCATCGATATACGTTTCCGAAGACAGACAAGGCAAATCTGGTCGTCGACCTGAAACACGCCCTGGGCCCCGAAAAGGTGCTCGATTCCCAGATTCAAATTGTCGGAGATCGCGAAATCGTAGGTTTTCGGAGATCCGACGGATGGGCCAGGAGCCAGGTCGTGTACTTTGCCGCGCAGTTTTCAAAGCCCTTCCGGACGTTTGGTATCGCGGTTAATGATATCCCATCAGCGAAGCGCCGCAAGGCATCCGGACAAAACCTGAAGGGATATGTCGGATTTTCAACAGCTGCCGGCGAGTCCGTCATACTCAAAGTGGGACTTTCATCGGTGAGCATCGCCGGAGCCCGTAGAAACATCCAGGCCGAAATGCCGGGATGGGATTTTGACGAAGTCCGGAAATCTGCCGACCGGATGTGGAACACAGAACTGAACCGTATCTGGGTCGATGGCGGAACCGAAAGCCAGAGGCGCACATTCTACACGGCTCTCTACCATACGATGCTGACGCCCAATGTTTTCAGCGACGTCGACGGCAGCTATCGGGGGATGGATGGGACGATACGCAAGGCAATCGGATTTCAGATGTACACCGTCTTCTCCCTTTGGGATACGTTCCGGGCTGAGCATCCGCTTTTCACGATCATCGACCGCAAGCGAGCTTCGGACTTCATCCGCTCGATTCTGGGCAAATACGAAGAGTGCGGAATCCTCCCGGTTTGGGAGCTCGCATCGAACGAAACATGGTGTATGATCGGGTATCACTCCGTTCCGGTGATTCTGGACGCGTACGTGAAGGGAATAAGAGATTTCGAGATTGAAAGAGCTCTGATGGCAATGAAGCACAGCGCCCAGCTCGATCACTATGGTCTCAAGTCCTACCGAGAGAATGGATACATTCCTTCGGAAGCGGAGTCAGAGTCAGTCTCCAAAACGCTCGAGTATGCGTACGATGATTGGTGCATCGGACAATTCGCCGGGATGCTTGGGAAGCAACCGGTCGCGACGGAATTCGGCGAGCGGGGACAATTCTATCGGAATCTCTTTGATCCGTCGACCGGTTTCATGCGGGCGAAAGAGAACGGCCGCTGGTTTACGCCGTTCGATCCAAAATCGGTGACGTTCAACTACACCGAAGCGAACGCGTGGCAGTACAGCTTTTTTGTGCCGCAGGATATCCTGGGGTTGGCGGAGCTCCACGGCGGCAGGGAGGGCTTCCTCAAAAAGCTGAATGCGTTGTTCTCGGAAGATGAGACATTGACTGGACGAAACCAGCTCGACATCAGCGGCATGATTGGACAGTACGCGCAGGGAAACGAACCGAGCCACCACGTGGCGTATCTGTTCAACTATGCGGGCGCTCCGTGGAGAACGCAAGAGATTGTCCGGCGAATCGTCGATTCGCTTTATTCGCCGGAGCCGGATGGCCTTTGCGGAAATGATGACTGCGGGCAGATGTCGGCATGGTACGTTTTCAGCGCGATGGGATTCTACCCCGTCACACCGGGACTGCCGTACTATTCTGTGGCGAGTCCGATCTTCGACCGCGTGACACTCCGTCTCGAAAACGGAAAGCAGTTTACGATTCGTGCCACACCGAATTCACGTGAGAACAGGTTCATCCAATCAGCGCGTCTGAATGGCATCTCCACGAACAAGACTTACCTGAATCACGACGACATCATGAAAGGTGGCTCGTGGGATCTTGTGCTCGGACCCGGGCCGTCCTATTCATGGGGAACCGCTCCGGATGATGTGCCGCCGCAGCCCGGGAGCCCCGAGATTGTCACGTCACCTGTTCTTGACGCCGCATCGACCGTATTTTCGGATTCACTTGTTGTGACGCTCGGCAGCACGACGCCTGGAGCGCAAATCCTCATCGCCACGACCAATGGCGGCCCTCCTGCCGAATACACGAGGTACTCCAAACCTCTTATCCTCGATCGCAGCACAACCGTCTTTGCCTACGCCCAAAAGAAAGAGGCGCTCAGCAGCAGGATCATCAAGGCCGCATTTACGAAATTCCAGGCTCCGGGAACGATCCAGCTTCGAACGCCGTACAGCAAGCAGTACACAGGAGGCGGAGTTGCGGCGCTCATTGATGGGAGGCGTGGTACGACCGATTTTCGGCTCGGTGCATGGCAGGGATACGAGGGCAACGATCTGGAGGCTGTGATCGACCTCGGGGCTGCAAAACGAATAGACCGTGTGAAACTTGGCTGTTTGCAGGACAATAACTCATGGATCTTCTTCCCGCAATGCGTTGAGTTTGATTTTTCAAATGACGGGACGACTTTCAAAGATCTTCGCGTTGTCGGAAACAGCATCGATCCGAAGGATGAGACAGTACAAGTAAGAGAATTTAGCACTGATGTCGCTCTCGAAGCCAGGTTCGTTCGTGTTCGGGGGAAAAGCCTCGGAGTATGTCCTGACTGGCACAAAGGAGCTGGCAGCAAGGCATGGCTTTTCGCTGATGAGATTATTTTGACCACACGAGAAAGGTGAATATGAAACGACGAACGTTCATCAAATCTGCATCGCTTGCCGGAGCGGCGACGGTTATCGGCACCAAAGCACTCTCTGAAGGCAGCAAGGTGCTCGCCGGCGCAGCGCCGGCTTGGCAGGGGGGACCGGTCGTACTCTCGACATGGGATTTTGGGCAAGAAGTCCCTCAAGCCGCTGTGGAGGCATTGGCGAAGGGCGGATCCTTGATCGATGCGGTCGAGAGCGCCGTCATGATACCGGAAGCGGATCCCAAAGTCACCAGCGTCGGTTACGGGGGCTATCCTGATCGTGAGGGTCATGTCACGCTCGATTCATGCATCATGGACGGAAACGGGAACTGTGGTTCGGTCGTCTTCCTCGAACACATCAAGCACCCGATTTCGGTCGCCAGGCTTGTAATGGAAAAGACGCAACATGTAATGCTCGCCGGCGATGGCGCTTTGCAGTTTGCGCTGGAGCATGGATTCAAGAAAGAGAACCTTCTCACGAAGGAAGCAGAAGCGGCCTACAAGGAGTGGTTAAAAACGAGCAAGTATATGCCGGCAGTGATCGACAAAAGCAATCACGACACAATCGGGCTCCTTGCCATGGATGGTAAGGGAGCGATGGCGGGTGCGTGCACAACGAGCGGCATGGCCTGGAAAATCCGTGGGAGGGTAGGCGACTCTCCGATAATAGGAGCCGGATTGTATGTTGACAGTGACGTCGGCGGGGCGACAGCGACCGGGCTTGGTGAAGCCGTAATAAAGGTGGCCGGAAGTTTTCTGATCGTTGAGCTTATGCGAAATGGAAAATCGCCCCAGGAGGCGTGCAAAATCGCCCTCGAAAGAATCGTCCACAAGCAGCCTCACTACGCCGCCGACAAGGGGTTCCTTGCCGGGTTTGTGGCCATGAACAAGGACGGTGAAGTCGGTGCGATGAGCTATGGCCGGGGGCTTCAGTATACGCTTCACAAAGACGGCGTGACGCGCGTCATCGCCGCCGATTTCCTGGCGAAATAATAGCACAGGCATTCAGCAAGTGCCCGTCACCTAATCTGGGGATGACGTGCGCGAGGTGACGGTCACATATCTGCGCAGTGAAGTGACCGGCACTCCAGATGGTCCTCGGCAAAGTGACGGTCACTGCAATCTTCAACCTTGTTGATTTCCTGAATAGTGGCAAGTGCCCGTCACCTAATCTAGGGATGACGTGCGCGAGGTGACGGTCACTTATACGGGCTGAAAAGTGACCGGCACTCCAGATGGTCCTCAACAAATTGACGGTCACTGCAATCTTCAACCTTGTTGAAGGAATGTCCAAGAAAACTGAATATCGGGCAGCTGAGAATGAGTATTTCCACATCTACAATCGCGGAGTGGGAAGAGGCAAACTATTCGATTCAAAAGAAAACTACTCCTTCTTTCTTTCGAAAATGGGAGATGCCTTCATCCCATCTGAGCTAAAGGTCATATGCTATTGCTTGATGCCCACGCATTTTCATTTTGTTATCCAACAATTGATGAAGGATGCAATCGCACGTTTCACGGGCGTGATTGGCAACGGCTACGCCAAGGCCATCAACAAGCAGCGCGGAACAACTGGACATGTATTCGAATCCAAGTACAAAATAAGACACGTTGATTCCGAAAACTACCTACTCTGGCTTTCAAGATACGTTCATCGCAATCCGAAAGAGGCGCATCTTGTTGAGCGTTGTGTGGATTGGAAATACAGCAGCCTCTATGATCTAGTTGGGGAAACGAAGCACGCTTTTGTTGACGCCGAAGTCATTCTTTCTCAATTCACATCAGTGGCTGACTATGTGCGCTATGTAGAGGACGACACTCACCGTGCTCCCGTGGGAGCGGAGAAATATCTATTTCCTGAATAGTGGCAAGTGCCCGTCACCTAATCTGGGGATGACGTGCGCGAGGTGACGGTCACATATCTGCGCAGTGAAGTGACCGGCACTCCAGATGGTCCTCGGCAAAGTGACGGTCACTGCCAGATTGGTGAAACCATGCTCCTCGAAGTCTGCATCGATTCCGTTGAATCGGCAATTGCCGCGCAGAATGGCGGAGCGCAGCGGGTAGAACTTTGCGCGGATCTTGCCAATGGCGGCACGACGCCGAGTGCGGGCATGATTCAATCTGTACGGGAGGCGGTCTCGATGACTGTGCACACGATGATACGTCCGCGGCCCGGTGATTTCTGTTATTCCGATCGTGAATTCGAGGTGATGATGCGAGACGTCGAGACCGCAAAAAAACTGGGCTCCGACGGGATTGTGTTCGGCATCCTGACGTTGAATCGATCCGTTGATGCCGGGAGATCGAAACAGCTACTCGAAGCCGCGAGGCCGTTACGTGTGACGTTTCACCGGGCAATTGACGACTGTCCGGACATCGAAGGTGCGTTCGATGAAATTGCCCGGCTGGGCATTGATCGGGTACTGACCTCCGGCGGGAAACCGGATGTACTCCTCGGCGCCGACGTATTGGAAGCTCTGGTGAAACGATCTCACGGAAGGCTCAAGGTGCTCGCCGGCGGGGGAGTATCGTTTGATAACGTCATCGAAGTTGTGAAGAGGACCGGCGTGACGGAGATTCACGCTCTTTCCGCCCTTTCGTCAGCTTTCATGGCAGTCAGCTCTTCCGCCTCTGCCGGTTGCCGGCGGCGAGTAGTGGATCCGGCGCAAGTTCGACAGATGGCAGACCTCCTGAACCGAATAACTTCCTGACAGTTGAAAGACCCGGTCAGTCCGGCCGACCAGCTCTTGCATTTCTACTATTGAAATCGTAAGATATCACCCGTTTGTTAGCGATAACATGCTACCGATCTGTCACGCTCATCAATCACTCTATCCACTTCCACACGCAAGGACCAGTCTCTATGCAATCCATACAGCTGGCATTCTCTGATTGGCTTATCATCGCCATCTACTTCGGTTTCGTCCTCGGGATAGGACTCTATCTCAAACGGTTCACGAAGAACGAAAACGACTTCTTCCTCGCAGGAAGAAAGAACAGTTCCTGGGTTGCCGGTCTGGCGTTCCTTTCTGCCAACCTCGGAGCGCTCGAGCTTCTCGGTATGACCGGGAATACGTTCAAGTATGGGATGTACGTGGCCCATTTCTACTGGATTGGCGCCATTCCCGCGATGCTCTTCCTCGGTATCTACATGATGCCGTTCTACTACAGCGCGAAGATCAAATCGGTGCCGGGATATCTCAAACTCCGGTTTGATGAGAAAACGCGCGTCCTCAACGGCATCGCCTTCGCTGTGATGACGCTGCTCGTGTCCGGCATCAATCTCTACGCAATGGCTCTCGTGCTCCACACGTTCCTTGGCTGGGACTGGAACGTCAGCATGTGGATCTCTGCCGCTACCGTGGCCGCCTATGTCACACTGAGCGGATTGCTGTCAGCTATTTTCACCGAGATCATTCAGTTCTTCCTTATCTGGTTCGGTCTGTTCCTGGTCTCCATACTTGGGATCATCGAAATCGGCAGTGTGAATGACATCTTCCAGAGAGTCGATGAGCTTTACAAAACGGTTTCCTATACCACGCTTTGGTCGACAAGCGCTGATCCTTCACTGAATGGCATGGTCATTACCTGGGGAGGAATCGTCCTCGGATTGGGCTTTGTACTCTCGTTTGGCTACTGGACAACCGACTTCCTCGTCGTGCAAAGAGCCTTCTCGGCGAAAGATCTCCGGGCAGCAAGAATGACTCCGATCCTTGCCTCCTTCTTCAAGATGGCTGTCCCCTTCATCGTCATTCTCACAGGCCTGATCGCTATCGTCCTCGCGAATGATCCGAAGAGCGGATTTGCCCTGGTGCAGGATGGTGGACAAGTCAACTATGATTCTGCCCTTCCCCTTCTGATCGCCCGTTACTACCCGCCGGGACTCGTTGGTCTCGGCGTAACGGCGCTCCTCGCCGGCTTTATGGCAGGTCAGGCTGGTAACATCAGCGCGTTCAATACTGTCTGGACATACGATATCTATCACTCTGTCATCAACAAGAAGGCGTCTGAGGCCCATCTCCTCTGGATGGGCCGCGTCGCAACTGTGGTCGGCATCCTCATCAGCCTCGTGACCGCTTATTGGGCGAAGAGCTTCCCGAGCATCATGGACTACATGCAGGCCATTTTCTCCTGGGTCAATGCGCCGCTCTTCGCAACAATGTTGCTCGGTATGTTTGTCCGGTGGATTACGCCGAATGCCGCGTTCTGGGGACTACTTGCCGGCATGGGGTCTTCGTTCACCCTTTTCCTCGCGGTGAAGTTCAGCTGGATCGACGGAAGGTTGATTACTCTTTCGGACGTCGCCAGCGATATGGCGGCGAACTTCTGGCGGGCCTGGTGGGCATGGCTCATTTGCTTCGTGGTGACGATCGTGCTCAGTTTCTTCACTAAGCGAAAGCCCGATGAAGAGCTCGTAGGACTTGTGAAGGGATTGACTCCCGCGGTGAGCACGGAAGGGATCCCCTGGCATCGGAGGCCGGAAGCCTACGCCGTCATCTCCGTCCTCGTGTTGATCGCACTGAACATTTATTTCTGGTAAAAGGGAAGAGCCATGGAACAAGAACCAAAGAAAATGAAACCGATCTGGTACTTCGTAGGATTGATGCTCAGCTCGATGGGAGCCGTCGTTCTGATTTCCGGGATCGTGAATTACTCCGACACGGAGATTGCCAAGACGGTCCTGTCGGAACTTCACCCCGCACTCTGGTGGGGTGTTGTCATGATCGC
>DOWV01000062.1:1202-6531 GCA_003519375.1 Bacteroidota bacterium | reverse complement strand
GGGAGAATCCTTCGTGTCTTTGTGACTTCGTGGCGAAAATCCAAAGGAGATGCAGATGCCGAGAAAAGAAGTGACGGCGCGTGCGGAGAGAATCACGAAGCTCTTGCCCAAAATCATGAGTTCCATCGCCCGCTGGCACAGCGACCGGATGACGATGTCGATCGGAGAGGATGGACGGATGCGCTCAGCGATCGGCGATTTGAAAATGTCAGCTTCCAAGGGTGTGAAGCTGACGTTCAATCAGTACCAGGTTCTGACGGTGATCAACACGCTCGGATCGTGCTCGGTGAATGAGCTCGCAGCGAAACTTCGACTGGCGCAAAGCACGACATCGCAGCTCGTCGACCGCCTGGTTCGCGCCGGCTTTGTGAATAGGGAAACCTCGCAGGCGGACCGGCGCAGAATCGAGGTGACGCTCAGCAAGACAGGTACACGCATGATGGAACGCAGAAGAGAATCGCTTCTTCACGCGTATGAGGGAATTCTCTCGTCGCTTGATGAGGAGGACCAGAAAATGCTCGAAGACGCGTTTAACAAGTTCGCCCTCGTGGCTGCGAAACTCAATCAAACACATCCGCCTCGTCAGGGGTAAGCTATGAAACAGACTTTGCAATCCAGAGTTGCCTGCATGGTGCTGTGGGGTGTTCTCGTGTCGCTTCCGGCAATTGCCCGTCAGCAATCGGAGGGCATGACGCTGCGTGAAGCTGTTTCAATCGCTCTCGGGCAGAACGCTCAGGTGATCCAGGCGATGGAATCGCTGATCGGCGCCGAAGCGAAGATCTCCGAGAGCCGGAGTGCTTTGCTGCCGGCAGTGAATGCACTGGCAGCGTATGCACGGCTGGGTCCGATAGCAAGTTACACCGTCAACATCGGTCCCATGGTTCCGCCGATCACGATGAAGTTCGGCGTCGAGAACACGTACAGCGCCGGCGTCAGCGTGCAGCACTCACTTTTTAACTGGGGAAGAGCAGAAGCAGGCATCGAAATCAGCGAAGCGGGAGCCAGGATGTCTCAAAGCGGATTGGAGCTCGCGCGGCAGGCAGCAGCGAATCAGGTCATTCAGCTTTTCTACGGCATCCTTGTCTCGAAGGAGGCGATCGGAGTGCTGGACCAGAGCATCCGCTCGCTCGAAAACCGGCTTGATATCCTGACGAAACGTTTCGATGCCGGGCTGGCCTCGAACTTCGATCTCCTCACGATGGAGGTCCAGATCGCTTCAATCCGCAGCCGGAAGGTCGACACGCAGAGCAACCTCCGCAAGCTTGAATTCCTCTTCAACAGATTTCTCGGGCGCGAGATCGAGACGCCTGTAGAGCTGCATGGAGAACTCAAATACACCTCTCCCGGAATCGACGGGCAGCGCCTGAAAGAAACTGCTGCAACGCAGCGACGTGAGCTTGAACAGCTGAAGCAGCAGGAGGCGATGTCCCTGGCGCAGGTGAATCTGACAAACAGCTTCGACAAGCCGAATGTCAACCTGAGTCTGACCTGGGGATTGCGGAACGGCTATATGCCAAACCTGGATGTGCTGCGGGGTAACTGGAATGCAGGTCTTGTGCTCTCTTATCCTGTGTTTGATGGATTCAAGACAAAGAACCAGCTCGAACAAGCTGAGGTGAATGTCCGCCTGGCACAGCTTCGGTACAATGATGTCAAGACGGCGATCACGATGGAGGTCAATCAAACTCTCGTTGATCTTCAGGCGAACGAAGAGAAAATCGGCATCGAGCAACTCAAGGTGCGTCTGGCGGAGGAAGCGCTGAAGATTGCAGATGAGCGCTTTGCGAAGGGCCTTCTCAGCACGACGGATTTGCTGGACTCGCAAACATCGCTGGAGAATGCAAGGCTGAATCTCCTCCAGGCGACATATAGCGCAATCTTGGCCCGGTACAGCCTGGACAAAGCGGTGGGAAAAGCGCCGTACTAGCCGCAGAAGAGTATCAAGTCCCGAGTTCAAAGTCTCAAGTTGAGGGTTCCGTGGTTAGGATTTCGGATTTAGGGTTTCGGATTTCTACTGAAGGAGCAAGGTATGAAAAAGATCGTTTGGACTATTCTGGGGCTTGCCATTGTTGGATTCATCGGATACCGCGTGATCGTTTCGATCCAGGCGAAGCAGGCGGTGAATGCTCAGGCCGGGACGGCGAAAGTGACGCCGGTTGACGTCATGTCTCCTGTCATGAGCACGATCGTCGACCGCCTGCTGCAGACAGGGACGATTTCCGCCCAGTCGGAGGTGACCCTCTATTCCAAAGTCGCCGGCAAGCTGGAGAAGAACCTTGTCGAGCTGAATGATAACATCAAGTCCGGCCGGATGGTCGCGCTCGTTGACCGCGATGAAGTAGGTTACAGCTACAATCAGTATGAGGTCAAAAGCAACGCGGAGGGTACCATCGCCAGGGTGTTTCAGAATCCCGGAGCAGTGATCAGTCCGAATACTCCGCTCTACCTTGTTGTGAACGTTGACATCGTGAAGGCCGTTATCGCCGTTCCGGAGTCGCAGATACGCCACATCCGATCCAGGCACTCGGCGACGGTCACAGCTCAAGCCTATCCGGATCAGAAGTTCACCGGGATGGTCACAAATATCAGTCCCGTCGCCAACCCCGTAAGCCGGACCATCGAGGTGGAAATCAGCGTTGCAAATGCGAGACATCTGCTCAAACCCGGTATGTTCATCCAGGCAGAGCTCATTCTTCAGAAACGGAATGCCATGATCATTCCGCTCGCTGCGGTCACAGAGCGTGAGGGGCAGCAAGTTGTGTTCATCGCCCGGGATAGCATGGCGGCCGTGCAGCCGATCGCCACGGGGAGTGCGATGAGAGATTCTGTCGAGATCGTGAGCGGGCTCAAGCTCTCGGACAGAGTGATCGTGTCCGGCACGCACCTCCTGAATGACAAGGACAGGATCAAGCTGGCTTCTCAGTGACAAGAGGTCGACACTGTGCGGCATCATACGCATGTAATGGAACACTGATTACACAGATGCTACAGATGGCCACAAACAAATAGTCTATAAATCGTCTGTGTAAATCAGTAACATCTATGTCGAGGTGAAAGGATCTAACCGTTTTCACCGTGTCCTTCTTCGTGCCTTTGTGTCTTCGTAGCTCGATTCAGTAGCAGAGATCATTCAGCTATCTGTGTATCAAGAAACCGGAGCAGACAATGAAGCTGGCAGATGTATCGATCCGACAACCCGTCTTTATCACCATGGTGATGGGGGCGATTGTGGTTCTCGGTCTCGTTGCGTACTCCATGATCGCTGTGGATCTCTTTCCGGACATCTCTATGCCGATCGTTGCGGTATCGACGGCTTACCAGGGCGCGGCACCGGAAGAAGTCGAGACCCAGGTGACGAAGCCGATCGAGGAGGTGCTGAGCTCTTTGAGCGGCGTTGAGAAGGTGCGATCGACGTCGTCCGAGGGGATTTCGGTTGTCATCGTTCTGTTCAAACTGGAGACTGATCCGCGCAGAGCGGCCACCGATGTAAGGGACAAGGTTACTTCAATACGCAACAAGCTTCCGCGTGATGTCTTTGAACCGGTGATCGATCGGTTCGATCCCTCCGCCGCTCCAATCATTTCGTTCGGCGTTGTAAGTCGAAATGAGGGAACGTCCCTTCCGGAGGTTCGCTCCCTCGTTGAGGACGAGATCAAACCGAGCCTCGAGCGCATCGATGGTGTCGGTTCCGTGCAGATCATTGGCGGACTCGAAAGGGAAGTGCACGTCGATGTTGACTTCGCCAGGCTGCAGGCCCGGGGTATTTCGATTGCCCAGGTTGTGCAGGCGCTGAGAATGGAGAACTTGAATCTTCCCGCCGGGCGGCTCTCCGAAGGGGGCCATGAAATCCTCCTGCGCACCCAGGGCGAATTTCGCAGCGTTGAGGAAATCGGGAACGTCATCGTCGCAAGCCCTTCCGGTGTCCCGATTTATCTTCGCGACATCGCATTGGTGTCCGATGGTTATAAAGAACAACGGGCGATTTCGCGGCTCAACGGCAAAAACTGCGTCATTTTCACTGTTACCAAACAATCGGGAAGTAACACCGTTACCGTGGCGGAGGCCGTCCGCAAGCGGCTGGCACAGATCCAGGAACGATTGCCGCAACTCGAGCTGCGCCTCTCGTCCGATGAATCCGAATTCATCCGCGATGCAAAAAATGAGGTGATGCAAAGCCTCGTGTTCGGAGCCTTGTTCGCGAGCGTCGTCGTTCTCTTTTCCTTTGGAAATTTCCGGAATACGCTGATCACGGTCGCTGGTTTGCCCGTGTGTATCATTGGCGCTTACGCGGTGATGTATGCCCTCGGGTTCACGCTTAATGTCATCACCCTGCTGGCGCTCAGCCTTTCGGTTGGCCTGCTGATAGACGATGCGATCGTCGTCCGCGAAAACATTTTCCGTCATACAGAAGAGCTCGGCAAAGATCCCTATACCGCGGCGAAGGATGGAACAGCGGAGGTTGGACTGGCCGTTACGGCGACGACACTCACTGTTGTGGCAGTGTTCCTACCCGTCGCTCTCGCAACCGGTGTCGTCGGCAAGTTCATGCGCGAATTCGGCGTCACCGTTGCGGTGGCTGTGTTGATATCTCTCTTCGAAGCGTTTACGTTCGCACCCGTTCTCTCGGCCTACTTCTTCAAGAAAACTGATTCCAAAGCGCATGGTGTTTCCGGGCGCTTCATGAAGCGCGCGATGGGGATGTACGATGCGCTCAACGAAGTCTATCAACCTGCGTTGCGCTGGTCGTTAAAGCACCGCAAGACCGTTGTGGCTCTTTCGATACTCTTGTTTGCCGGGAGCCTCTTGCTGCTTCGGGTCATCGGCACGGGAGGATCGCCACGCGGAGAGAAGAAGGAATTCAACATCACGCTCCAGTACGCGCCGGGCATCAACATCGATCGTTCCGATGCACTCACGCGCCGGTTCGAAGATATTTTGAAGAAACAGCCCGAGATCACGGACATCTTTACGGTCGTTGGAACGACAGACGGAGCAGTCGACCAGGCTGTGCTGCACGTGCGGCTGAAGCCCGAGGTCGAGAAGCCGCGAGCTTATCAAGATAAGATCCGTCCGATGCTCGAGACAATCGCCGGAGCGAAGATCACCTTCCAGGATGCCTCATCGTTCACGGGGGCCGCGGCAACGGCCTTTGCGCAGCTTCCGGTTCTGGTGAATGTCAGGGGAAAGGATTTGGCGGAAATCTCGAGAGCGGCAGAGGAACTGAAGAGCCGTCTCGCAACGGTGTCCGGTCTTGTCGACCTGAGCCTGAGTCTGCGCCCTCCGAAACCCGAACTGCAGGTGAATATCGACAGGCAGAACGCTGCGCAAC
>DOWV01000062.1:0-1106 GCA_003519375.1 Bacteroidota bacterium | reverse complement strand
TGAACACCATGCAGCTCGCAACGGTGATCCGGACCTTCATTGGCGGTGATGTGGCCACAAAACTCCGACAGTATGAAAAGGAAACGGATGTCCGCGTGCGGCTGCGCTCGGTGGACCGCGATGAGCTTGATCGGTTGGGTCAGCTCATGATTCCCACAGTGCGCGGCGGGTCGGTGAATCTCTCGCAGGTTGCGACGTTGGACCTCGTAGGGGGGCCGACGCAGATTGACCGTGAGGACCGATCACGGCAGATTGTCATCGGCGGTAACATCGCACAATACCGGTCCCTGGGCGACGTGAAGAACGATGTGCAGGCGAAGATTGCGGCGATGACCGTCCCGGAAGGCGTGACGGTTGAAATCAGCGGTCAGGCGCAGCAGATGTCCGAAAACTTCCAATCGCTCGGCATTGCTCTTGCCCTGGCGATCATATTCATCTATATGGTGCTCGCTTCGCAGTTCGGCTCGTTTCTCCAGCCGCTGACCATCATGCTGGCTCTGCCGCTTGCGGTTATCGGCGCGCTTGTGGCGTTGCTCATCACGGGAAAGATATTCGATATGCTGGCGTTTATCGGCCTGATTCTTCTGATGGGGCTTGTCACCAAGAACTCGATTCTCCTGATAGATTATATCAACCAGGATCGTCGCCGCGGGATGCCCCGCCTTGAGGCAATCCTGTCTGCCGGATCGAAGCGGCTGCGCCCGATTCTCATGACCTCTCTTGCGATGATTCTGGGCATGCTGCCGGTTGCCTTTGCATTCGGTTCGAGTTCGGACTTCCGTGTCTCCATGGGTGTCACGGTGATAGGAGGGCTCATCAGCTCAACATTACTCACGCTCGTCGTCATTCCTGTTGTTTATACGTTTCTTGACGATCTTTCCTCAAAATTCCGCAGGAAGGTTCGTGTTGGGGCTGAACGGCCCGATGAGTCACGGCGTGAAGAATAGCAAGCGCTTATCTGACGTGTGATGAATACCACCTGTATGCGAGATTTCGCAAAGCGGTTAGTATTGAACCGTTGAGGGATATCTGCTGACGTCCTTGATACCTTGGTGAAGTTAAGATATATTTGAGGGCATAGGAGGTGGAGATGGGAAAGGTGGCAT
>DOWV01000123.1 GCA_003519375.1 Bacteroidota bacterium | reverse complement strand
CGATAGAACGAAAACCTGATACTATCTCAGCAGCAGCATTTTCTTGACATCAACGAACCGTTCGGACGCGTCGCCCTGGGGTAAGGCCTCGAGCTGATAATAATAGACGCCACTCGGCAATCCGGAGGCGTCCCAGCGGGCAATGTAAGAACCCGGTTTCTGCAATTCGTTCACAATCGTCCCCAGCTCTCTCCCGAGCACATCGAAAACTCTCAGCTTGACGACGCTGACCGCAGAAAGCTGATAGCTGATCGCTGTGCCGGGATTGAACGGGTTCGGATAGTTCTGCAGCAGGGCAGTGGTCTGAGGCAGGGAGTGATCGTCTGTGACCGCCGTCGCACCGCTCTCCGAAATCCACTGGAATTCCAGCGCATCGGCTCGAAGCACCCTGCCTGAAATCACCGGAGACATTGCATCGGAGACGGTGACGCTCACATCGGTGTGGGCGGATACATCCGTCTTCATCAGCTCTACCCAGCCCCCGCTTCCCTGATTCTGGTTGATGAAAACAGAATCCCTGGGAATCCCGGAAACACGTAAGAGATATTTCGCGCGATCCGTGGCGTTCACCGTGGTGGGAACGATCCCGCTGATTTGGTAGAGGCCTCCCTTTTTCAGGTGAACATTATACCTCGCGAAATTCGCTTCCTGGGGAAAGGCATACCGGCTCGATCCGTTGAATCCGGAGGCCGTGCTATATGCCCATGTTCCGTATTCCCGGTACGCCGCGGAGTCCCCGTTATCCGCGGTAACAAAGTACTCCCTGACGCGGCCGGTCAACCTTGTGCGAAGTACCGGATGGCGGGGATCATCGGTCGTCACAATCAGCGTGTCGAGAAACGCACCGGCTTGTTCGGGTGTCTGCAGGATCTGGAGCTCGAGAGAGCTCATACCCGGAACCGGACGGGCAAAGGCCCCGGCGATGGCTCCCTTGCCGGATGCCGTGGAGGCTGAGAGAAGCCTGGCTGGCGCATAGCCCGAGTTCTGGATCGTCACCTGAATTGTTTTTTCTTCGCGGACGATGAAGTCTCCTGCGTCGACCTGCTCCGGCCCTGAGACCCACTTTTCCCGCACGAGAGGCGTAATGCGCAGAACATCCGCGGTGAGAGTCTGGGCGCCGGATGCGCGGGAGGTCATCTCGATCGTGACGGGAAATCCCGGGTCAAGATCAGTCGTTTGGAGATACAGCCAGCGATCCGCGAGGGCCGGGGATCCAACGAAAAGGGAGTCGATGAAAGTGGATCCGTTCACACCGGTAATGTGGATCTTCCCGGAGAGTACCGACGCAGCCGGCATGCGCAGAAAGATCGAATATTTGCCCGCGGTTGTAACAGTTGCGTTCCAGCGGACTTTGGCGGAATCAGTGGCGGTCACAGGAGCGGATCGGAACGAAGCTCCCCAGCCTTTGAGCGTCACAGTGGACCACTTCCCGGACGACTCCTGATAACCGGGATCACCGTTGTCGATAAAGATGTCCTCTTGCAGAAATCGCTGATGGAGAGTGGCGAGATTACCGGAGGTATCGATCGCAGCAACGGCTATCCCGGCGAGGTCAGCCCTGAGCAAGGTCTGGCTT
This sequence comes from Bacteroidota bacterium, assembly GCA_003519375.1. GTDB lineage: Bacteria > Bacteroidota > Ignavibacteria > UBA10030 > UBA10030 > UBA9647. The sequence goes on along the minus strand of DOWV01000123.1, from coordinate 2,764 downwards.
GTTCTCCATTTCCCCGGAGCGATTTGCGTCAAGGGGATCAGCCGATGCTCCTCGTACCGGTCCTTCACGGCGAAGATCGGTGACGGTTGAAAGATCGGTTCGTTGACTTCGACGGTCCATCCCGCGGCATCGCCCTCCCGGTACTCGGAGAGGCTTATTGTTGGTTTCGTTGTATCAGATGTGCGGCGCCATCGTTGCATGGCCTCAACGGCGGTGCAGTAGCGATAGGGTACTGTCGGGGATTTCTTCGATGCAGCGTGGGCGGAACGATTCACCTTCTGGAGATTGTCGAGGAAATCCGTTTCCGGCAGATGCGCCCACAGGCACACCACCTGGTCGACCCCTTTTTCGGCCGCGGCGAAAATTCCCGCCATGAACGAGGAATCGGCGACGGACATGTACCGGGAGCGGAGGTTCCATCCACTGCCGTCTCCCGGAACCCGGTAATCTGTTGTGGAAGGATGAAACGGAATATAAGAGGAGGGCGAACGTGACCAGTCATAAACATTGTCCACGGGCTCTGTCGGATCAGACCGCACGGCTGGGTAGTCGTTGTGCATGCTGAACGGGAGAATCTCGTTGAGGCGTCGTTGCCAGGGATTGTCCATTGCATGCCATCCGCTTCGGAACGACACCGGGAACAGGTCTTCTTCGATGAGCATCTCTGCGAGGGTCTGATCGAAATCTGCGGCAACGAAGGGAAACGAAGGAGCCTGATTCCAGTACCAGATCCCGTCGCCGTTTTCGTCCGACCAATACCAAGTGTGGTAGTGGAATGTCAATTCATCTCCCCACCGGCGCAATCCTTCGCCTTCATATCGTTTCATCAGGTAGATTGGCATCGTGCTGGGGGTCGGAACGTCGGTGTTCGTCGAGAGGCGGAACATGTTGCCGGCCATCATCCACCACGTGAGCTTCATCGGCGTTCCGAAATAGTCGGTCATCGCTCCCCGGAATGCCGGATCCATGACGCGTGCTGCGTTCCGCGTCGCATCGGTGTAGAGGGTGGGAGAGATGGTGCAGTGGTATTTTGTGACATCCAGTCCTTCCCATATGCCCGTATCCGAGCCGATGACGAGCAGGACGGTTCCCTGGGCAGCGATCGTCACAGGGAGCAGAAAGAGTGGCAGCAGAAGAGAAAGGCGTAAGCGGATCATCACATCGTCGGTTGTCGTGAGAATGAACTATCCTAAGATACTCAACGATTCACAGATTCTCCACGCCGGAAACGCCGATCCCGGGAGAATTCGCAAAAGTCGCCCTTCGGCTCGACCTGAAAAATATTCCCAGATCTCGCTCAGGGCAGTGCGCAGGGTTCGGAAGCTCCGGGCCGGAGTCGACGACGACTTCTCTCAATCGGTTCCGGTTGGTAGGGAGGCGACGGAAGGCAGGGCGGGAACCATCAGCGCGACTCTAAAACAAGAAATCCCCTCACGAGAAGGGGATTCTTTGCACATCAATTCATAAATAGGCTAGGGACCTTACATGGCTTCTTCTCTGCGTTCACCACTGCAAATCAAGTGCCTGCTTGCCCCGGCTTGTCGGGGCTCGCCAGTCCGGACTTCACATCTGCGCGTAACTACGAAGTGCCGGCCGCTGTCCGCCGCAGCGTTTGCCGTCTCGCATGGCGCTCAAGCCGCAAGTGAACATCCGCTGAAATATTGAACTGCTCTCGCAGCAGATCCAGTTTCTCGAAAGCTTGTCTTGTACCGACGCCATTCCGCCAGGCGTCTGCCACCGCCTGGGAGTAAATTTCCAGCTGGACTTTTTGTTGCGACCTCTCGTGCTCCAAGTCTGTAATTCCAAATCGACGTCGCAACAAGGCGAGAATCTCTGCCGCAGTCGCATCCGGTGGTCCGTCGCGGTATGCAAGCTGCATTAATTCCAGGTAGATTTGCCCCGCTTGACTCATGGAAGTCGGCGTTGCTTCCGATGGCTCGTCCGGGGCCGCTTTGACGGCCTTTACCGGCTGATCGACAGCCGTACTTTCTCTCTCCTGGCTTCGCTTCTTTAGCTCTTCTGCCCGAAGACGCGCTTTTTCAAGTCGGCTCTCTTCCTCCTGATCCCGGAGTTCTTTCTCGAGAGCCTCCAGCCACCGCGTCCCTGCCTCTGATGCCTTCTGATCGGCTTCTAACTCGGCATGACCTCGTGCGTCCCACATGTTGTCCTCCCTCCGAATACCCTGCCTAAGGTTCTCACCCTCTTCAGTGGATTCTACTGCAACTTCCAGTCTCTGACTGCCTCCCTGGTCCTCCTGAGGCGATGACGGTTTCTTGTTCCTGCGGAATTTCCGTTTCAGCTCTTCGACTTCTGCTCTTTGTCTTTCGAGGTCGATCATATTCTCCAGCTCCTTTTCCTCAGCTAAATCTGCAGGAAAGATAGAGACTGGCTGTGCCTCTTGCAGTGAAGTAGCTCACATGGAGGTAGAGAGAGGGGGTGGGAAGAGTCCGCTTTTGCGCTCCCTTGGCCGGTTTTTCGGGGACTTGATGCAGATCACGTATCAAAAGGACCAAGGTGCGAATGTTTTTTTTGGGAGGCCCAAAAAACGTCCTTCGGAGCTTGATTGATTTGATTGGAGGGTCCTACGAAAGAGGTCGCACCTAAGGTGCTCGCACAGACTTACCCTCCAAGGCAAAGAGGCGTTCCTGGATGACGCCGATTTATTTGTGCCGGTGTCGGGCTTGCCCCGAAGTCGTACATTCGGGGAGTTAGCTCCCGACACCCACGCGCATCTTGTGGCGACGTTACACCTAACGTCGCTGCA
>DOWV01000187.1:761-3297 GCA_003519375.1 Bacteroidota bacterium | reverse complement strand
GCCGGAGGAGTGATTATCTGGGAGATAACCGGAGACTTTCTGCCGGATGGGCGAACGCCGCTCCTTGACGTGATCTCCGGGAAGTTTGGCGCCTCGAAGACAAGATGATTGGGAATCGGGGCTGTGTCGACGGAGGGTCTGCCTCCCCCGACACCTGGGACGACTCGACCACCCCGGACCGGGTTCCTACAAGATAAGGAAGATGCGATGCGTTATGGTTTTTTCGATGACGTCAACCGTGAATATGTAATCGACCGGCCCGATGTTCCTGTTTCGTGGACCAATTACATCGGGGTGAAGGACCTTTGCACGGTCCTTTCGCACAATGCCGGCGGTTATTCATTTTACAAGGGAGCGGAACATCACCGGATCACCCGTTTTCGGCAGAACGGTGTCCCGCTCGATCGCCCGGGACACTATGTCTACATCCGCGATGATGAGACGGGCGAGTACTGGTCGGTGTCCTGGCAGCCGGTGGGGAAGGACTTGAGTCAAGCGAAGTACGAATGCCGTCATGGGCTCTCCTACTCCAGATTCCGTTCAGACTATCAGGGAATCGAAGCCGAGCAGTTGATCTTCATCCCGGTCGCGGACGATGTCGAGTTGTGGGACGTGAAGATCCGGAATTCCAGCGGCAGGTTGCGCACCCTCAGCGTGTTCTCGTACGTCGAGTTTTCATTTCACCATATCGAGATCGACAATCAGAACCTCCAGATGTCGCTCTACGCGAGCGGCTCGAGCTTTGCTGACGGCATTATTGAATACGATTTCTTCTATGAACCCTGGACCTATCACTATTTCACGGCGGGCTTTGATCCCGATTCCTATGATTGTCTTCGCGATCGGTTCCTCGGTGCGTATCGGACGGAGACAAACCCGATTGCGGTTGAAAAGGGCGGGTGCAGCAACTCCAGTGAGCTTGGAGGAAATCACTGCGGCTCGCTGCATAAACGATTTACGCTTGGTGCCGGGGAACACGCGCGGTTTGTCTTCATGCTCGGAGTGGGAGATCGGGATGCGGGGCGGGAGACCCGGAAAAAGTACTCTGACCCCTCGGCGGTGGATCGGGCCTTCAAAGACCTTGAAGGATATTGGAAGAAGAAGCTCGACGTTTTCCAATGCAAGACCCCGAATCCGGGCCTGAACACGATGATCAATACCTGGACACTGTTGCAGGCCGAAACGTGCGTCGTGTGGTCGCGGTTCGCTTCGTTTATTGAAGTGGGCGGTCGCACGGGTCTCGGGTATAGAGACACTTCCCAGGACGTCATGGCCGTGCCGCATACGAATCCGGAGAACTGCAGGGAGCGTATCATCGAACTGCTGCACGGTCAATTGAGCGCGGGATACGGGCTGCATCTTTTCGATCCTGATGTGTTCAAGCCGACAATAGACAAGCTTCCCGGTGTCAAACTGCCGACGGTCGTTCCGACTCCGGGTGCACAGGATATCATACACGGCATGGAGGATGTTTGCTCTGACGACGCGTTGTGGATCGTCGCGTCGGTGTGCGAATATGTGAAGGAAACCGGGGATGCGGCGTTCTTCGACATGATGATCCCATTTGCCGACAAAGGAGAAGGGACAGTCTACGAACACCTGAAACGTTCGCTCGATTTTTCTGCGAAACAGATCGGTCCGAATGGCATTTGCCTCGGCCTCCGCGCTGATTGGAATGATTGCCTGAATCTCGGCGGCGGTCAGAGCGCCATGGTTTCGTTCATGCACTTCTGGGCGCTTCAGGAATTCGTTGTCGCTGCGCGGTTTCTTGGAAGAATGGACGATGTGGGGAACTACACCGCGATAGCCGAGAAGGTGCGCGAAGCTTGTGAACGGGAACTCTGGGACGGGGAATGGTACAGCCGGGGCGTGACGAGGGCCGGGATCAAAATCGGGTCGAAAGACAATCGGGAGGGGAAGATATTTCTTGAAAGCAACAGCTGGGCGGTTCTCTCCGGAGCTGCCCCTCCCGGGCGGGCTCGGTGCGCGATGGACGCAGTACACAAATACCTTGCTTCCCCATTCGGTATCCATCTGGTCTGGCCGACGTACACAAAGTCGAATGATGACATCGGCTACGTGACGAGGGTGTACCGAGGAATCAAGGAGAATGGTTCAATCTTCAGTCACCCGAATCCGTGGGCGATGATTGCCGAGTGCAAACTTGGAAGGGGAGATCTCGCGATGAAACTCTATGACGCCCTTCTTCCTTACAACCAGAATGACTCAATTGAGATCCGTGAAGCCGAACCGTATTCGTATTGCCAGTTCATCATGGGAAAGGACCACACGGCGTACGGTCGGGCACGGCACCCGTGGCTGACGGGAAGCGCCGGATGGGCATACACCGCAGCGACACACTGGATCCTCGGTGTGAGGCCCGGTTATGACAGCCTTGTCATCGACCCATGTATCCCCTCTTCATGGACTGAATTCGGGATTGTCCGGCGATGGCGCGGAGCCACCTATCGAATCACTGTGAAAAATCCGGACCGCGTTCAGAAGGGGGTAAGATCAGTCACCGTCAATGGTCAGA
>DOWV01000187.1:0-457 GCA_003519375.1 Bacteroidota bacterium | reverse complement strand
GAAGGACGGAGGGGAAAACCATGCAGCACTCTTACATTCGTTCGATCGGTCTCATCGGCCTGTTGGTTGTCGTTCCCGAAACCGCCTTATCACAGAGGGCAACGCCCGGCAGACTCTCCAATGGGCTTCTATGTTGTTCTCTGCGAAGGATCCTCTCGCGACGAGGCACGGACGGATAGTTGTTTTGATCATTTTGCTCATTGTGTCCGTGATGCAGTGCGGCATTGCTCAAACCACCACGAACAACATTCCGGGGCAGGTCCCCGAGAACGCCATTCGGGGGCAAGCCTACCAGCTTCCTTTTGCCTCAACTGGCAACTCCATTGAGCTCACAGTGGCCAACACGGCAAAAATCCCCCTCGCTGGTGTAACTGTAACAGCGACCGATGTCCCGGCATGGCTCAGATTTGTTGAAACGGAACAGCGGATCGCTCTTCTCAATGCTCGGTCAGGAGGT
>DOWV01000096.1 GCA_003519375.1 Bacteroidota bacterium | reverse complement strand
CGCCTCGTTTACGACCTCTACAACCTTACCGAGGAGGAAATCCGGATCGTCGATAAATTCGGCTCCCGATGACCCGCCTCGTTAGACGCAGAATTGGTTGGTAAAGAATGAAGAAGATCGTCGATACCAAGGAAATTGAGAGTTGCTTCCGCGAACGCCGGGCTACACTGAGCGCACTCATCGACCGAGATCCACGGTTGGCAATCGAAGCCGCGCGTGCACTGACTCCCGATGATGTGTTAAACGCACGTAATATAAGTGCGCTGAGTGCTGGAATACTGATAGACGCAGGAATCGCGGGGAATGACATTCAGGCAGTGGACGAGGGTGTTGACTCACTTCAGCTCCTACTGAATAAAGATCCTGGCCGGGGCGACATCCAATACTGTCTGGCTAATGGACTTGTGGGAAAAGCTGATCTCCTCCCCTCCTCAGGTCCAACATGGTATTGCGAAACGGCCGATTTGCGACGTAAGGCTAGACACCTATACCGATTCGCAGTAGAAGAAGAGGCTGGTTCATTCATTGCCTCCCAGGCACTCACCAATCTTGGTAACGCGCTTATAAAAGCATACCGATTTGTCGAGGCGTATGACTGCTATCTGAGTGCGCTTAAGAAGGACCCCTCTAATGGGGTTGCTCTGACTGGTGCTGCGAAAATTCTTCTGCGATTCGTCAACGAAGGTACGGGGAACCGAGATGTCCTGCTCGGAGTCGCTACCCGGCACTTGAGAACTGCGCGAAAGAATTCTGACAGGATTCGTGAACTGGCCGGAGAGCGAGCGTACAAAAAATTATCCGAGTTGATGGAGACTGAAATTGTAGGCGGGGTGCAGACGGACTTATCTTCCTCTACTAACTACCAGCGTTTCGTGGCGAAGCATCGCTTAGCCCTGGCACCAACCATTGAGGGCCTCGACCTGGACATGTCGCGTTGGGATTCGCTACGCATCGAGAGCATTACGGAGCCCATCGAAACCGAGCATGGTGTTCCGCCAATATTCGCGATGTTCAATGTACTCAAGTCGGACTACCTGACGGCGCGGTTTCTAGCATACTTGGCATTGGAAGGTGAACTTATCGACAGTGGTAAGTACTCCGACACACTGGACTACGCGCGCTACGGCATACGGACCTCAGTTCTTGCCCTGTCCCAGCGGTCCTGCATGGATGTGCTCGACAAGATTGCAGTTGCGGCAAGCGAATATCTTGGTCTCCCAGGTAACCCTGAATCAATCTACTTCAAGACAAGATGGTTCCTGAAGTCAAAGAGGGGAGAGCCGCTATCCTGGCAATCTGAGGTACGCAACGAGATTGCTTTTGGGAACACTGCTCTGATTGCTTTGGCCGAAGTCTCTTACGACATCACTGCGGGTGGATTTCTACAGAAAAAGGGATCAATCCGTAATACGTCCACCCACCGCTTCACCGTGATGCATGACATCGATGCGAGACCAAGTCAGGAGTGTCTATACATCGACCACTATGGCAGCAAAGACTTTGAGAACCAGTTGATTGAGACGCTCCAACTCACGCGTGCAGTTTTGTTTTACTTCGTCGAGATGGTTAAGATTCGTGAGAAGCGGCTGACAAGCGATGGTTTGCTGAGGGTACCACTGCTCGTTCCGGATCATGACTGGATTCGGGGCGAGGAAGACGAGCCATAGTCGGACGGAGGCTTATAGGGAAGAATAGTCATCCTCCGTGATATCTTGATTTTGTAAGAAAAATGTACTGTTTTTCCTTACAAAATTTGATATTGATATATCATGCAAAGTATTGATTCAAAAATACTAAGTCGTATATATGGACGAGGTAAGGGTAGCGTCGTCACCCCAGGTGACTTTCTGAACCTGGGAAGCCGTCAGGCGGTGGACTTGGCACTGCACCGTCTGGCGAAAAAAGGGACGCTGCGCCGCCTGGCCCGCGGACTGTATGATTACCCGCGTGTTGACGCGGACCTTGGCCTACTGTCCCCCACGACCGAGGCTGTTGTAAAAGCGTTGAAGGGACGCGACAACGTTCTTCTGCAACCCTCCGGCGGCTATGCCGCCAACCTGCTGGGGCTTTCCGACCAGGTGCCGATGAAGATCGTTTTTCTCACGGACGGACCGGCGCGCCGCGTGCAGCTTGGAAAGCAGGTCATCGTGCTCGAACACACCACCCCCCGCGTCATGGCAACCGCCGGGCGGGTCTCCGGGTTGGTCATTCAGGCCCTGCGCCATATCGGTCAACGGCATGTGGACGATTCGACCGTGGCGCATCTGCGAAAGCAACTTTCCGACGACGACCGGAAGCAACTGCTCCGGGATATCCGTTATGCACCGGCCTGGATTGCTGCCATCCTGCGGCGTGTTGCCGTCTTGGAGGGAAAATGACCGTATGGATGCATTCCTGCAACTTCCCGCTGAACGTCGTCGTCTTCTATGCGAAGAGGGACAACAACGGCTGGGTTTGACTCCGGCGAATATTGAGAAAGATTTCTGGGTCTGCTGGACACTGAGGGAATTGTTCGGTTTGCCGCAATGGGGAGAACACCTGACCTTTAAGGGCGGCACATCCCTTTCCAAATGTTGGCGGCTGATCTCCCGGTTTTCGGAAGACATCGACGTGGTCATCGACCGGGAGCACCTCGGTTTTTGTGGCGATACCCTCGGCAGGAAACAGCAGAAGAGGCTGGTCAAGGAATGCAGCAGGCAGATCCGGGAGGAACTGCGGCCTTCGCTGGAACAACGATTCCGTGAAGCTCTTCCTTCATGCTTGGTCTGGGAGTTAGCGCCTGCGCATGAAGAGGAAGATCGGGATCAACAGACGCTGCTGTTTCACTATCCGACGGTTTTTCCGGGAGCCATTGCCTATGTGCTGCCGGTCGTCAAAATAGAACTGGGCGCCCGCTCGGAAACGGAGCCGGTCGAAATGCCCCTTATTCAGCCCTATCTGGCGATGGCGTTTCCTGACCTGCTGCACGACAACGCCTTTCCCATAAAGACGTTGGCTGCTGAGCGGACTTTCTGGGAGAAGGCGATGCTTTTGCACGAGGAAACTTTCCGTCCTGCAGAAAAGCCGCGCCGGGCGAGATTGTCCCGCCACTATTATGACCTTTGGTGCCTGATTAAAAAAGGGATAGCAGCGCAGGCGGTTGCCAACTTGGAACTATTTGATCGCGTTGCCCGGCACCGGGAGATTTTCTTTAAGGTAAGCTGGGTGAATTACGACTCGTTGCGCAAAGGAACCCTAAATCTGCTGCCGACACCGAAGCAGATGAGTGATTGGCGGCGGGATTATGAAGCGATGCGTAAGGAAATGTTTTTCGAAGAACCGCCGTCTTTTGACGAAGTGCTGATCGTCATCCGACAATTTGAGGAGGCGTTCAATCGGTTATAAGTTTCCGATACGTTTGAGACGGAAGAGATCCAGTTGAATTCCGCTCTGATGAAAAAGCTGAAACGGGGACACGTGCAGGTTGAACTGCGAAAGGGACGATTCGTTGAGTAAATTCAAAATCTTCGAGACTGATCAATTTCTTGAAGAGATGAAAGCCAATTTCAGCGGTCAAGGGAGTCGCATCCGGGAAAAATTGACGGCGTATGTAGATGTTGAAGACCTTCAACTGTTGGCGCGGATGAGGGAAAAG
>DOWV01000156.1:1794-2995 GCA_003519375.1 Bacteroidota bacterium | reverse complement strand
ATGGCGCAGTTCCCCGAGTTCCTCCCCGATGAGCATGGCAACCTCCGCAAGAGAGTCACGCTGAAGGTGAGCGACTACCGATCGGCCTACATCCAGGGCAAGATCCTGGCAAAGAAAGGAATCTGGGTCTCGGAGTACCGCATCGAGTCGGGCCTGAACTGCGGCGGCCATGCTTTCGCGTCAGATGGCGATCTCCTCGGACCGATCCTGGAAGTCTTTAAGACGAACAAAGAGACGTTGATCAACGAACTCCACGAGCTCTTCAGCGCTGCGCTTGTGTCGCGGGGCGTACCGGTGCCGGCTCAACCGTTGCCGGTGCGTGTCACGGTGCAGGGCGGCATTGGCACGGCAGCGGAGGATGAGTTCCTCCGTGATTACTACCATGTCGACGGAACGGGCTGGGGCTCACCCTTCCTGCTTGTCCCCGAAGCGACGAATGTGGACGACGGGACTAGGCAAAAGCTCGCCGACGCAACGTGCGACGACTTTTATACAAGCGATTCCTCGCCGCTCGGCATACCGTTCAACAACCTGCGCGACACGACGGGCGAGCAACAGCTCTACCGGCGTGTGGAAAAAGGGAAACCTGGCAGTCCATGCGAAAAGAAATTTCTCGTCAGCAACACGGAATTCACCAAGGACCCGATTTGCACGGCTTCGTCACAGTATCAGCGGTTGAAGATCAAACAACTGGAAGCGATGGATCTCTCGCCGGAGGAGCTCGAATATCGGCTCGGAAAAGTCTACGAGAAGACCTGTCTCTGCGAAGACCTTGCGGCAACCGCCCTGAACAACAACGGCGAGTGCGGAGAATCTCCTCTTCCCGTCGCCGTATGCCCGGGACCGAATCTGGCATATTTCTCAAAGATCGTGACACTCGAAGAAATGGTCGGACACATCTACGGCCGCCTCCAGCTGATGACAGCGAGTGATCGGCCGAACATGTTCATCAGCGAAATCCGGTTGAACATCGACCACCTCAAGAAGGAAATTCAGAAGGTCTTCAACACCATTTCCGCCAGAGAACAGGCCCGGTTCGCCACCTACAGGGCAAATCTTCAGGAAGGGATTGATTACTACAAGTCCCTTGTCCCTCAGCTGGTGAAAGAAACCGAACGGTATCGTGAGATGATGCGGGCGCAGCTCCTCGAACTGGAAGCGGAATTGATGCAGATCGTCATCCCCTGCCCGGTCGCACAGC
>DOWV01000156.1:1403-1616 GCA_003519375.1 Bacteroidota bacterium | reverse complement strand
CCGGAGAGACCTCGTGTCAGAAGAAGTGAAACGCTGCCTTCATTGTGAGCAAACGGAACAGCAAATTCCGCTACTTACACTGCAATTCATGGGTGGACAAATCTGGATTTGCCCCCAGTGCCTTCCGGTCCTGATCCATGCTCCGCAGAAACTCGCAGGAAAGATCCCGGGGGCGGAGAAATTCAGCGGTGCGGAACATCATCACTAGCAAAG
>DOWV01000156.1:0-1204 GCA_003519375.1 Bacteroidota bacterium | reverse complement strand
TCGTGAAGAGAGCGTGCCTATTTATTTTCCGCGTAGAACTCTTCCATGAACTTCGCGAGCGTCTCAACCGACTCCGTGGGGCAAGCGTTGTACTGGGATGAACGAATGCCTCCCACGGAGCGATGTCCTTTGAGGCCGACCATTCCCCTCTTCTTCGCCTCTCCGATGAACTTTTCCTCCAGCTCCGGTGTCGGCAGGTTCCATGTAAGGTTCATGATCGATCGATCCGCTTTGTCGGTGACGGTTCCCTTGTAGAATCCCGGATGAGCGTCAATGACGTCATAGGCGAGCTTTGCCTTCGCCTGGTTGAGCGCCTCGATCGCCGCAAGTCCGCCTTCCTTCTGAATCCATTTGAGCGTCTTGCCAAGCACAAAGATGGCAAAGACGGGGGGCGTATTGAAAAGCGATTTTCCGTCTATGTGCGTCTTGTACTTCAACATCGTCGGAACCTGATCTTTTGCCTTCGCCTCGAGGAACGCTTTCTTGATGACGACCATGGTCACGCCGGCAGGACCCAGGTTCTTCTGAGCCCCGGCATAGATCAGGCTGTAACGAGCCCAATCCCGCTTGATTCCAAACATGTCGGAAGACATGTCCGCGATCAGCGGCACTGCGCCGACGTCGGGTACGGCCTTCCATTCCGTGCCGTAGATCGTGTTGTTCGTGGTGATATGAACATAATCTGCATCAGGCGAAAACTTGCAGCTCTTCGGCAGATAGTTGAAATTCTTGTCCTTCGAGCTCGCAGCCTCATTCACTGCTCCGAGCAGCTTCGCCTCTTTGGCAGCCTTTGTGGCCCATTCGCCGGTGACCAGATAGTCTGCCTTGGTTCGGAGAAAGTTCATCGGGATCATGGCAAACTGGAGGCTGGCGCCTCCACCGACGAAGATCACCGAGTAATCCTGGGCCGACAATCCCATGATAGCCAGCGCATCGGCCTCTGCGGCCTGGACGATCGCTTCGAAATCTTTCGACCTGTGACTGATCTCGAGAATGGACATCCCGAGATTGGAAAAGTTCACGACTGCGTCGCGGGTTTCTTCAAGCACCGACAACGGAAGCACGGCCGGCCCCGGATTGAAATTATGTGCGCGATTCGACATTTCAGCTCTCCTTCGTCAAGACTTCATAGCGGATGGAACTAAACCTGGTCCAATATAGAGATTTTTTCTTTTGAACACACCCGAGTGGTTGAAAGAATGAA